>NZ_JBHSFQ010000016.1:0-156696 GCF_042653925.1 Nocardiopsis mangrovi | reverse complement strand
CGGCGACGGCCGCAACAGCGAGGGCCGGGCGCTGACGCCCGCCGAGCAGCAGTACCAGCAGGCGCTGGATGACTACTACGAGAACCAGAGCGAGGACCTCCAGCAGCTCGTCTCCGGGCCCGAGGGCGGCGGCGGCGACCTCAACGGGGACGGCGAGACGTCGGCCGAGGAGTACGAGCAGCGCGTCCAGGAGTACGTCGACGAGGAGAAGGGCAACCTCGACCGGCTGCGGGAGAACGTCAACGGCATCACCGACGCCAACGGCGATCCGGCGCCGGAGCTTGAGGAGTACCGGGAGCAGCTCAGCGACTACTACGACCAGCGCTCCCAGGAGCTGGACGACCTCGCCGCGGGCCCCGAGGGCGGCGGCGGCAACCTCAACGGGGACGGTAGCGGGAACGGGGAGGGCTCCTCGGCCCAGGAGTACCAGGACCGGCTGAACGAGTACTACGACCAGCAGCGCGCCGACCTCGAAGAGCAGATGAACGCCGGCCCCGAGGGCGGCGGCGGTGGTCTGGGCGATGACGGCGGTTCCGGCAACGGGAACGGGGACGGCTCCTCGGCGCAGGAGTACCAGGACCGGCTGAACGAGTACTACGACCAGCAGCGCGCCGACCTCGAAGAGCAGATGGGCGCCGGCCCCGAGGGCGGCGGCGGCTCGCTCGGCGACTCCCTGGGGCGCAACGGTGACGAGGACCGGGTGGGCGCGCCGCCGCCCTCGTTCTCCATCGGCAACGGGTGGGAGAACCCCGGATCGCCCGAGTCGTCGTCCGAGCTGCTCGCCCCGAACGCCTCGGGCGGCCAACCCGATGCCAACGGCATCCAGGGCGGCGGGGGCGATCTGCGCAGCGACCCGTCGTCCCCCGATGGGTCCGAGGCGTTCACCGGCGCGGTCGGCAACGGCAACGGCCAGGGCGGCGGGAACTTCGGCGGCCTCGGCGGCGGCGGGATGGGCGGCATGGGTGGCGGGATGCCGCCCATGATGCCGCCGATGGGCGGTATGGGCGGTGCCGGCGGCGGCGGGGGGCAGGGCGGCGACGCGCGCACCCGGTCCACCTGGCTGTCGGAGGACGAGCGCGTCTGGGGGACCAGCGCGGGCGACAGGGTCTCGGTGCTGGGGCGGCCGGGCCTCGGGGACACCAAGAAGGGAGCCCCGGGCGAGTTCGTACCCGGAGCAAGTGGAGCAGGCGCTCGCACGTCTACGGGAGGACCGGGAGACGGCCACACGGGCAAGCGCAAGCCCGGCGTCGGCAACCGCAGGGGCCGGCTCCAAGGATCGGGCGATCAGCGCGAAGATCAGCGCTGACGGGGAACCGGTCGGGCCGGGGTCCCGCGCCCCGGCCCGCCGGTCCCCACAGAGAGCCACCTCACCTCGGTGAACCCCCGCTCCTCGGAGCACCGGTGCGCGGAGGCGGGTGAACGTCTCCGCGCACCGGCATCGGTCCGCGTGCGTGGTCGCTGGTGTGCGGCGACTCCGCACGGCGGGTGTTCCACCGCCGGTCCACGGACCGGCTCCCCCGCCGTCGATCGCACTGTTCCGCCGACTGTCGCCGCCGACCACGCGAATCCGGCGGTCGGCCGAGCCGGAGACGCGGCCACCGCCGCCGGGTGCGGCGGCCGTTGCGAGCGGACCGACCGGACGGGCATTCGTCGCCGGAGCACCATCCCCGGACGGCGCCACTCGCGCTTCCGCTGGAACCGCTTCCGCTCACCTTCGGGCATCCTGGGAGGCGGAGCGGACACGGCGGAATCAGGGGGCCATGATGGGCAGCGATGCCGGTATCTCCGGGACCGCCGAGGCGCGGGGGCGCCGACCGGTGCGGGCGAAGCAGGAGCGGTCGGGGGAGGTCCAGTCCGTCGCCCGGGCCGGGCAGCTGCTCAACAGGGTCGTCGACGCGCCTGCGGGCCTTACGCTCACCGAACTGGCGGAGACCACGGCGCTCAACATCAGCACGGTGCACCGGCTACTGCGCACACTGTGCTCACAGGGGCTGCTCTGCCGTGATCCCGTGAGCGAGCGGTTCCTCCCCGGCCCGGTCCTCCTCCGGCTGGCCCGCCGGTCGCTGGTGTCCGCCGGTCTGCCCGAAGTGACCGACGCGCTGCGCGCGCTGGTCGAGCGCACGGGCGAGACGGCCACCATCGGGGTCCGGCGGGGCGGCGACGTGGTCGTCGGGCTTGCGGTCTCCTCCCCCGACCCCTTCCGCTACAACGCGACGCAGGGGGCGCGTACCCGCCTGCTGCGTTCGGCACTGGGCCTGGCGATCCTGGCCTTCGACCGGACCCCGCTGGAGGACGTCGCGGACTCCGCCGCCGACCACACCGAGCTGCTGTCCGTACAGTTCCGCGGCTACGCGGTCCTGGACGCGCCCGATACCCCGGGGCTGCGGGCGGTGGCGGTCCCCCTCATCGCGGACGGGGCGCCGACCACCATGGCGGTCGAGGTCCAGGGACCGGCCGCCCGGATCACCGACGACCGGCTCGACGACATCGCCGACACGGTGCGGGAGGCCGCGCACCGGCTCCAGGACCTCCCCGTCTCCCTTCTCATCAGCGAGATCTGACCCGCCGCCCCACCCGCCCGCGGCCGGTTCGCCACGTGTGTGCCCAGGTGGCCGGCCGTCCCCCAGGGGTACCCCGCGCACCCGCCCCGGGCGGCCGCCTGCCCCGGAGCATCCGGCGTCATCCGTGAAAGTCACTTGCGCATTGCGCAAACGCACTGTTGACACCCTTGCGCGCACGAGTTACCGTCTTTTCCTACCGACTTATTAGGAAATAGCTCTCGGGCAGCAAGGGGGACGACATGGCGCCGGTGCCGGAGATCGCGATCTCGGCGAACCACGGTGTGTTCGACCTTCCCGAGATCGTCGCGATCCGCGACGGGCTCTTCGAACAGGCGGGGCTGCACGTCCGCTTCGCCGACGCGGACGACGCCGCGTTCGACCCCGCGGAGCGCGACCCCATCGCGCGCCGGAAGGAGGCGCTGTTCGAAGCCGAGCAGGCCGACGTCTTCAACCTGTGCGAATGGGGCGGGATCGACCGCCTGGAGCGCAACCGCGGGCACGGCCGCATCGCCTACCTGCGGCCGGCCGTGGTCGCGCAAGGCCTGGTCAGTTTCTCGGCCGATCTCAACGAACCGCACGACCTGGGCGGAGTCGAGGTCGGGGTCAACGAGTTCACCGGATCCCACTACACGGCCCTGCACCTGCTCGAAGGCACACTGCCCAGGCAGGAGATCCGGCTCCGCCACATCGGGGCGCCGCGCCTGCGCCTGGCCGCGGTGCGCACGGGCGAGGTGCCCGCCGCCATGCTGATGGAGCCGTTCCTCACGCTGGCCCTGGAGCAGGGTGCGCATCTGCTCGGCTCCTACTTCTACCGCGGCTCCCAGGTCATCGCCCCGGGTCTCGACGAGCGCCACCGCGCCGCCTACATCTCCGCCGTCGACCGGGCGGTCGACGTCATCCGGGCGGCTCCCTGGCGCGAGTCCGCCGAACTCATCGCGGCCGAGACCGGCGCGGAACTGCCGCCCGACCGGCTGGGGCCCGCACACATCCGCTACACGCGGGTCGAGCGCTTCACCGAGAAGCGCTTCGCCGAGAGCTACGCCTGGATGAAGTCCTGGGGCCTGACCAAGGGGACCAGCGGCTACGGCTCCCTGCTGGCCGCCCGCTGAGACCTCCCGCCCCCGTTCACCCGCACCCCGTTCACCGACCGCGGCCCCTCCCACCACCGGCCGCGTCGCTCTTCGCAGGAGGTAGACGTGCACACGTTGGACCGCCGTGCCCTGGTGCGCACCGGACTGTTCGCCGCGGTCGGCATCGGGGCCGCGCCACTGCTCGCGGCCTGCGGCGGCGACGCCGGACAGGCCAAGGTGCAGGACTCCGAGAAGGGGACCGCCAGCGCCGTCCTCCGCCCCATCGGCGAGAGGTTCGACCTGGTCAAGGACCTGCGATTGGAGTACATCGCGGGCAGCGGGCCGGGCGACGTGCAGAACAAGCTGCTGTCGGGCGCACTGAACGTGTCCAGCTTCGGCCCGCTCGGAGCCGCGGTCTCCGCGGGCGCGGGCGCCGACGTGGTGCTGTTCAGCCCCGGCCTGAACAACCACGTGTACTGGCTCGTGGCGGAGAACAGCCCCTACGCCCACCCCTCCGATCTGCGGGGGAAGAGCATCGCCACCCCGCCGAAGAACTCCGACGCCTACCGTTCCGCCCAGCTCGCGGCGGCCGTCGACGGGATCGAATTCGACACCGAGTACGAGGTCCACCAGGGAGCGGTCCTCAACGGCGTGGCCCTGTTCGAGCGCGGCGACGTCGAGGCGATCGTGACGATCGAACCCAACGCCACCCGGCTGATCGGCGAAGGGGCCCGCGAGCTCGCCGCGGTCCGCGACCTCTGGCGCGAGGGCACCGGGGACGACACCCCCCTGGTCCTCAACGGGCAGGGTGCCCTGCGGTCGTGGGTGACCGGGGAACCCGCTCTCGCCTCCGCGCTCGACGGGCTGCGCCGCGGCGTCCACCAGCGCATCCATGACGAACCCGGGCTCCTCGCCGAGTTCCACGACGCCTACGGGATCACCGCCGGCCAGCGCAAGGCGATCTCCCTGCTCCCCGAGCGGCTGGTGGAGGTGTACCCGCTCGAGTGGGACGCCACCGTGTTCGACAACCTGCGGTCGCAGATCGACACGGCCGTCGACCACGGGATCGTCGACGCGGCGCCCGACCGGGACGTCTTCATCGACCTGGAGGCACGATGACGGCCGACCCGACCGCCCTGCGGACACCGTCCTCCCCGCCGGCCCCGCCGCGGCGGCGGGCGGACGCTCGCCCGGCCGCCGGAACCCGGTGGCGCGGCGCCACCGCCGCCGCCGCGTTCGCGGCCGTCCTGGTGGGCGGCTGGCAGGCCATGGCGGTCTCCCTGGACAGCCTGCTGGTCCCCGGCGTGCCGGAGATCGCGGCGCACGTGGGCGAGCTCGCCGTCACGCCGGGCTTCTACACCGACCTCGGGGCCACGCTCCAGCGGGTCGCCCTCGGCTTCGCGCTGGCCTTCGCCATCGGCGCGGCGGTGGGCATCGCCATGGGCCGCAGCCGGCTCGCCCGGCGCTTCTTCGAGCCGGCGGTCCTGATCGGCCTCACCGTCCCCGGGCTGGTGTGGGCGCTGCTGTGCGTCATCTGGTTCGGCGTCGACCTGATCAACCCGGTCAGCGCCATCGCCCTCTCCGCGGCGCCCGCACTCAGCCTGAGCGTCTACCAGGGCACGCGCGCGATGGACCCCCAACTCCAGGAGATGGCCTACGTCTACCGGTTCCCGTTCCGCTACCGGCTCCGGTACGTGTGGCTGCCCTCCCTGGCCCCGGCCCTGTTCGCGGGCGCCCGGCTCGGGCTCTCACTGGCGTGGAAGGTCGTCGTGCTGGTGGAGATCTTCGGGATGTCGAGCGGGGTCGGCTATCAGATCAACAACGAGTTCGCGGCGCAGGACGTCGCCGGCGTGCTCGCCTGGACGGTCATGTTCGCCCTGGTCATGGCGGTCCTGGAGTACGGCGTGCTCCAAGGGCTGGAGAACCGGGCGGCACGCTGGCGGAAGGCGGTGGCGGTATGAGCGGCGAAGGCGTGAACGACCCCGGCGGAGCACGCGCGGGCGGAGCGGTGGTCCTCGACACGGTCGCCAAGACCTTCCCCGGTACGCGATCCGCGCCGGAGCAGCGGGTCCTGGAGGACTTCTCGCTCACCGTCGCCCACGGCGAGCTGGTCGCGGTGGTCGGCGCCTCGGGCACGGGCAAGACGACGCTGCTGCACCTCGTCGCCGGCCTGGAGAGCCCGGACCGCGGGAGCGTGCGGGCCGGTCCGCCCGCGGGCGACGGCGCCGACAGCGGCGCCGGCCCGGGTGCCCGGCTCGGCGTCGTGTTCCAGCAGCCGCGCCTCCTCGACTGGCTGCCGGTGCGCACCAACGTCGAGCTGGCGCTGAAGGCGGCCGGATCCCCACCCGCGCACGCGCTGCCCGCGCTCGACGCGGTCGGGCTCGCCGACTATGCCGACCAGTACCCCTCGATGCTCTCCGGCGGGCAGCGGCAGCGCGCCGCCGTGGCGCGCGCGTTCGCCGTCGACCCCGACATCGTCCTGCTCGACGAGCCGTTCAGCGCGCTCGACGAGCTGACCGGGCGGCGGCTGCGGCTGCTCCTCCAAGACCTCTGGTCGCGTGCGTCCAGGGCCGGCCTGCTGGTCACGCACAGCCCGACCGAGGCCGTGTTCCTGGCCGACCGCGTGATCGTGCTGGCCGGCCGCCCCGCCCGCATCGCCGCCGAGCACCGGGTGGACCTGCCGCGTCCCCGCTCGCCCGAAGACCCCGCCCTGTTCGACCTGCACCGGCGCGTCGTCGCCGACCTGCTGTGAACCGGGCCCGGCCGGGCGCACCGCGGTACGGCGCCACCGCCACCGTCACCGCGTTCCGCCTCTCCCCCGACGACCCGCCATTTCCACCGATGCGAAGGGAACCGTGAACCATGCCGAGGAAGCGCGTCACGATGGAACTGATGTCGCTGATCTTCTCGCTGCCGCAGCTCGTAGCGGCGGACGAGGGGTTCTACGCCGAAGAGGGCATCGACGTCGACTTCGTGCCCAAGGGCTACGCCGACACCGGAGTCTCCTATCTCGATGACCATGAGCTGGTGAGCGCCTTCGGCGCCGCCAGGTCCAATTTCGAGAACGGCGCGGCCGACCTCTACCGCGCCTGCGAATGGGGCCAGATCCGCCGTTCCCACGACACCGCCGTGGGGGGCCGGGTCGTCAGCAAGCGCGCCGCCGTGGGCAGCCAGGCCATCCTGACCAGGCCGGGGTCGCCCCTGGTGCACCCGCAGGACCTCGCGAACAGGGAGGTCGCGGTCAACTTCCACCACGGGTCGCACTACCTCGCGCTCCAGGCGCTGGAGGGCTTCCTGCCGCGGGAGGAGATCAAGGTCGTGCACGCGGGAGGCCCCCAGCAGCGGTTCGAGGCCCTGCGCGACGGCCGCGTGGACGCCGCCGCCCTGATGGAGCCGTGGATCACGGTGGCCGAGAAGCAGGGCTACCGGCTGCTCGCCGAGGCCTTCTACGTCGGATCGGAGATCGCGAGCCCACACGTCGACCCGGAGACCTTCGAGGCGCTGAACCGCGCCGTGGTCAAGGCGGTGCGCAAGCTCAACGACGACCCTCGGCCCTACCTGCACCACCTCATCGGCGAGGTGCCCGACGAGATCGGCAAGCCCGCACCGGAGGACTTCCCCATCGGCCGGCTGCGGTTCGTCGACCCCGAGCCCTACCCCGAGGAGCAGTTCCAGCGCACCTACGACTGGATGGTGGGCTGGGGCCTGATCAAGGACGACTCCAGCTACGGGGGCCTGGTGAAGAACCTCGCCATCAGCATCTGACCGGCTCGGGCCGGCCCTGAACGTGCGCTCACCCCGTGTGTGGCCCCTCTACGCCGCGGGCGCCCTCGGCCCCTACGGCAGCACCATGGTCACCCCCATCGTCCAGGAGGCCGCACTCGGGCTGGGGACCCGACCGGAGTTCGCCTCCGGCGCGGTCACCGCCTACATGCTGCCCTTCGCCGCGCTGATGCTGGTCTCGGGCACCCTCGCCGAACGGTGGGGGCGGGGCCGGATGATCCGGCTCTCCCTCGCCGCCTCGGTCCTGGCGTGCCTGCTGTGCGCCCTGGCCCCCGACCTGAACTCCTTCCTCGCGGCGCGCGCCCTCCACGGCGCGACCAACGCCTTCACCACACCGCTGCTGGTCGCCGCCATCACCGACTCCACCCCCCGCCACCGCCTGGGCCGCACCATGGGCCGGTTCGCCGCAGCCCAGGCGGCGGGCCAGGCGTTCAGTCCGCTGATCAGCGGGGCCGCGGCCCTGGTGGACTGGCGGGCCGCGTTCGCCGTCCCCGCGCTGTGCGCGATCGTCCTCGTGGTCCTGCCCGCCGACCCCTCCGTCACCGCCCGGCGCGCGACAGGGCGGCCGACCTGGAGCGCGCTGGCGAACCGGCGGCTCGCGCTCGCCTGCGCCCTGTCCTTCCTGTGCTACCTGGCGGCGGTCGGCCTCACCGTACTCGCGGCGCTGCGCAGCGAGGACGCCTTCGGCCTCGGCCCGCTCGGGCGGGGCGTGGTCGGCGCCTCCTTCGGGATCGCCGGGCTGCTGCTGGCCGACGCCTGCGGGCGCGCGCTCGACCGGTTCGGGCCCCACCGGCTCGGCGCCATCGCCAACGCGCTCCTGGCCGCCGGCCTCCTCACGGCGGCCCTGGGCCCGTCGGCCGCGCTGCTGCTGGCGGGCGTCACCATGGTCGGGGTCGCCGTCACAGCGCTGCGCTCCACGGTCAACGCGCTGGCGGCGACCAGCGCCCCCGCCAACCGCGCGGGCGCCTCGTCCCTGGCCCTGTCGGCCCAGTTCTTCGGCGGCGCCCTGGCCCCGCTCCTGTGGATCCCCCTCTACAGCACGGCCCCCGCCCCCGGCTTCGCCGCGACCGCCCTCGCCCCGCTCACCGCTCTGGCCGTCCTGGGAGCCGTCGCCCTCCATGCCACCCGGCCGGTGAGGACACCGCCCCCGACCGGCCGGAGCCGTGACCGACCGGAGCCGTGACCGGCGCGTGGATTCCGATCGTCGCCCACATCCGGCTCCGGCTCGCCCGGCCGCTCGCCGCGGACCTCCGCCGGCCGTGGAAGACCCTGGTAGGTCGAGGAGCAGGCTCAGGCGGGTGGCCAGTTGTGGAGGGCTGCGTCGGCGACCCGTTGGAGTTCGTCGCGGGTGGCGCCTGCGGCCGCCTGGACGGCGATGCCGTTCGACATGGTCATGAGGTAGCGGGCGAGGGTGTCCGGGTCGGTACCGGCGGGGAGGTCGTCTTCGTCGATGGCGCGTTGGAAGCGGTCGCGAAGATGCGCCCGGCTGTCGTCGCGCCAGGCGGCGAGCATGTCGCATGTGTTCGGTCCGAGGTGGCCCGCGGCCAGGACGGCCTGGATGCTGAGGCATCCGGCCGGAGAGCCGGCCCGGGTCGCGCCATGGACGGAGCGGGTGAGGTAGGCGGTGGCCACCTCCCGGGCGGTGGCAGACCACCGTGGAGGACTTCGACCGCATCTTCGAGGTCAACGTCAAGGGCACGCTCCTGACCGTGCAGAAGGCGCTGCCGCTCCTCAACGACGGCGCCTCGGTCATCCTGAACGCCTCCACCAACGCCGACCGCGGCTTGCCGGCGTTCGGCGCGTACTCGGCGTCCAAGGCCGCGGTCCGGTCGTTCGCGCGGACCTGGGCCAACGAACTCACCGGCCGGGGCATTCGCGTCAACGCGGTGTCGCCCGGGCCGATCGACACCTCCGGCGTCACCGAACTCGTCGGCGAGGAGAACTCAGCCGCCTACAAGGCGAAAGTCGGAGCCGAACTCCCGATCGGCCGGATCGGGCGCCCGGAGGAGGGCGCCGCCGCGGTGGCCTTCCTCGCCTCCGCGGACAGCAGCTACATGATGGGCGCCAACCTCTACGCCGACGGCGGCGCGAACCAGATCTGATGCGCCTGGACCCCCCGCCCGCCGCTGGGGGCGCTTCGACAGCGGATACAGGTCTCGCCGTACTCACAGGTCGCGATCTTGGAGGACCTACCGGGCACCCACCGGTCCGAGACGAAAGAAGCGAGCCCGGACCCGACGTAAGTCGGCTCCGGGCTCGCTCCCGAAACGGCCGTTCGGCCCCTGAGGGCCAGGTCGGAAATAAAGCTCGACCTGGGGTGGAGCTGAGGGGATTTGAACCCCTGACCCCCTCGATGCGAACGAGGTGCGCTACCGGACTGCGCTACAGCCCCTCAAGGCGTATTCAGACTAGCAGCATCCGCCGCGTGGTCCGAACGGTTTCGGGGGCGGGCTCAGTCGCCTGCGGCGCGTTGTTGGGCGTCGGTGTACTGGTCGTAGACCTGGCCGGTGCGGGCCATGAATTCGAGGACCTGGGCCTCGCGGGCCGCCTCTTCCTCCGCTCGGCGGGCGCGGATCAGGGATCTGCGGCGTCGGGCGCGCGCGAGGTCGGCCGCGCGCCGTTCGGCGTCGGCCTTGGCCGCCTCGCGCAGCAGCGCGAGGTGCCCCAGGAGCAGGACCGCGGGCGGGATCAGGACCCACCACGGGCCCAGGCCCGCGACGACGGCGGTGGCCGTGGCGGCGAACAGGGCGCCGAGGCCGGTGGTGCGCCGGCGGCGCCGGGCGATGACCCGCGCGCGCCCGCCCCGCCGCCGGGGCGGCAGACCCTCCTCGCGCATGGCGGCCGGGTCGTGCTCGTGGTCGGCGTCGGAGTCGGCATCGGTGTCGATGGCGGCGTCGGCGTCGGCGTCGGTACCGATGGCGGCATCGGTGCCGGTGCCGATACCGGAGCCGATGTATGTGCCGGGGTCGATGTCGGCGTGGGTGTCGGTGTGGGGTCCATCGTCGCCCGGCTCGGCGGGGAAGGGTACGCCGGGCAGTTCGTCGCGGCGCAGGACGAGGGTCCGGTCCGGGTCGTCGTCGTGGCCGCCCCGGGCCCGGGGCACCCCGGCCGTGCCGCGGTCGTCGGAGATGTCGTCGCCGGCGTCGTCGGCGTCGAGGTCGTCGAAGGCGCCGTCGTCGGCCTCGCGGTCGGTGCGGCGGATCTGGGCGGAGTCGGCCGGGTCGCGCCGCAGGAGCATGGGCACCAGGACGATCAGCCACACCACGACGATGGCGAGGTACAGGGGAGCGCTGCTCATGACCCCTCCTCGCACCGCCGATCACCGAACACCTTCCGACGCTCCGGCGATGCGGCGGCCCGCAGATGGCCCATGCCGGGTGGCGAACCGTCGGCGGTTCGCCCCGAGGTCACGGCCCGGTGTCGGAACCGGGCGTCGTGCCGCTCGTCATTCGCAGTCCCCCATGCGCCATATGTACGTGTGACCGGCATCGTTGGTACGTCTACATTCCGCACCGTACGACCGGGTGTCCGTAAATGCGCAGTATTCGGGCCGGAGTGTCGCGAGATTACAGTCTTTCCTCTTCTCGGGTCGACCCCTTATGTCCTGGAATCGCTGGTCACATCACCATCACAGCACGCAACAAAAGGCAACATGGAGTTACCTTCCGTGTTCATCTTCGAGCCCGGCTCGACCCCGGGTATCGGCGATTATCCCGTGACCGACGGCATCGCGGCAGCGGTTTTGCATCGTTGCCCCGACCGGAACCCGGAGGACGACGGCCGGATCACGGCCGCTCCTGCCGCGGCGCGCCATCGGGGAAAGGGCCGGAACCGGAGACGTCGTCGCGCCGGCGCCGCCATCGGGCGAGCAGCCCACCGGGGACATCCTCGGTGGTGAGGGCGTAGCAGAGGTGGTCGCGCCAGGCGCCGTCGATATGGAGCTGCCGTTTGCGCAGCCCTTCCTCGCGGAACCCGAGCTTTTCGGCCACGCGCCTACTTGCCCGGTTCTCCGGCCGGATGCTCGCCTCGATCCGGTGCAGTCCCACGGTGAAGAAGGAATGGTCGACGGCGAGCGCCACGGCCGTGGGGATGACCCCGCGTCCAGCGTAGGCCCTGTCGATCCAGTAACCGACCTGAGCGGAACGTGCTGAGCCCCACACGATCGCGCTCACGGTCAGCTGCCCGGCGAACGCCCCGTTGTAGGTGACGGCCCACGGCATGGAGATCCCGTGCCTGGCCTCGGCACGGATGGCCTGGAGCATGGCGACGTACGGGGTGAGGCTGGCGGTCTGCAACGGCATCTCGGGGTGCGTGGGCTCCCACGGGCGCAGCCAGTCGGCGTTGCGCACCCGGGTCTCGCGCAGTGCCATGGCATCGCGCAGGCGCAGGGGACGCAGCGCGACCGGACCTTCGGCAAGGGTGACCGGCCAGCCGCGTATGCGATTCACGTTGCGTCCCTCCGACGCCGCGGGCACGGCGGGTGCCCGGGAACCGAGTGTTCGTACCTTGGGAAACAATCGGTGCATGAGTCGTTTCCCGGGGTGTATGACCCAGTATTCCACCCCGGGGGCGCGTGCGTCAGGGAACCGGACGCGGGTGGTCCCCGCCGCGCATCTGATCGATGGCGTGGGCCAGGATCGGGCCCAGTACCGACAGGCCGTCGCGTACGCCGCCGCTCGACCCGGGGAGGTTGACCACGAGCATGCGGTGGTCCCCCCGCTCGGCCACGCCCGCCAGCCCGCGGGACAGCACCGCGGTGGGTACCCCCTTCTCCCGGCCGGCCGTGCGCAGCGCTTCGGCTATGCCCGGAATGTCGTAGGCGAGGAGGGGCCGCGTGGCTTCGGGCGTCGCGTCCTGCGGATTGAGGCCGGTCCCGCCGGTGGTGAGGGCCGCGTCGAAACCCGCGTCGAGCGCCCGGGTGAGGGCGCCGGTGACGGGGTCGCCGTCGGGGACCACCCACGGGCCCTCCACCGCGAACCCCGGGCGCCCGCTGATGTCGCCGGTGATGATGGGGCCCGACCGGTCCTCGTACACGCCCGCGGCGGCCCGGTTGGAGACGGTGATGACGGCGATCCGGTAGCGGGCCGGGCCACCGTACCCGCCGTCCCCGCCCCCCTGTCGCGGTCCGCGCGCGTCCCCGTGCGGCGGCGCGGCGTCCGGCGCGCTCACGCGGTCCTCCGCCAGTGGCCGGTCTTGCCCCCGGTCTTCTCCTCCACCCGGACGTCGGTGACGACCGCCTCGGGGTCGAGGGCCTTCACCATGTCGACCAGTCCGAGCGCGGCGGTCATGACGCTGGTCAGCGCCTCCATCTCGACGCCGGTGCGGTCGGCGGTACGCACGGTCGCGCTGATGGCGACGCCGTCGTCGTCCACCTCCAGGGCGACGTCGACACCGTGCACGGCGATCGGATGGCAGAGGGGGACGAGGTCGGGCGTGCGCTTCGCGCCCTGGATCCCGGCCAGCCGCGCGACCGCCAGCGCGTCACCCTTGGGGACCCCGCCGCCGCGCAGGGCGGCGACGGCCGCGGCCGAGAGCAGCACGCGGCCGGTCGCGGTCGCGGTGCGGGCGGTGACCTCTTTGGCCGACACGTCGACCATGCGGGCCGCGCCCGCGGAATCCAGGTGGGTGAACCCGGAGCTGTGGGATTCGGTCATGGGTGGTGGAGCGCTTTCTCCCGGGCTGCCGGCGCGCGGCCGCTGTCGGTTCCGACGCTACGCCCCCGCGGGGCGGGCCGGAACACGCGGGCCGCCGGAGGAGCGCTCCGGCCGTCAGTCGAGCGCGGGCAGCGGGACCACCTCGGCCACGCTCCCGGCGTCCAGGGCGGTGGTGCCCTCCGGCACGACGATCAGCGCGTCGGTCTCGGCCAGCGCGGAGAGCTGGTGGGAGCCCTGCCGCAGCGCGGGCTCCGCGGAGTAGGCCACACCCTCGGCACCGCCGTCGTAGGTGAGGACGGCCCGCAGGTAGGAGCGCCGCCCCTCAGGGGAGGCCACGGGTGCGGTCAGCCGGGCGCGCACCGTGGGCGGCGGTCCGGCCGGCAGCCCCCGCAGGCGGCGCAGCGCCGGGCGGACGAACAGGTGGAAGGAGACGAAGGAGCTGACCGGGTTGCCCGGCAGGGTGATGATCGGGGTCCGCGACTCGCCCAGCGTGCCGGCGCCCTGGGGCATGCCGGGCTGGACGGCGACCTTGTCGAAGTGCACCGTGCCCAGCCGCGACAGCACCTCTTTGACGACGTCGTAGGCGCCCATGCTGACCCCGCCGGTCGTGACCACGATGTCGGCCTGGGAGAGGACGTCGTCGAGGGTCTCCAGCACGGTCGCCGGGTCGTCGCCGATGAAGCCCCGGCGGTAGGCGGCGCAGCCGGCGTCGGTTGCCGCCGCGGTGAGCATGAAGCTGTTGGACTCCCAGATCTGGCCGAGGCCGATCGCGGAGCCGGGCTCCACCAGTTCCTCGCCGGTCGAGAGCACGACGACCCGGGGGCGCGGGTGCACGCGGACCGCTTTGCGGCCGACGGCCGCGAGGACCCCCAGTTCGGCCGCTCCCAGCCGGACGCCGGAGCGCAGGACCGTGGTCCCCTTCTCCACGTCCTCGCCGGACCGGCGCACGGCGTTGCCCACGCGCGCGGGGCGCCCGATGGCCACCGATGCCTGCCCGCCGTCGGTCCATTCGACCGGGACGACGGCGTCGGCCCCGCTGGGCATGGGTGCGCCGGTCATGATGCGGGCGCAGTAGCCGGACCGGATGGCCAGGGCCGAGGCGTCCCCGGCGGGGATGTCGGCGACCACCGGCAGCCGAACGGGGTGCTCCTCCGACGCGCCGGCGAGGTCGCCGGCCACCACCGCGTAGCCGTCCATGGAGGAGTTGTCGAAGCCCGGGAGCGACACCGGGGAGTCGACCTGCTCGGCGAGCACGGCGCCGTGGGCGCGGAGCAGGTCGAGCTCGATCGGTTCCAGGGGGTCGACCAGCCGCAGAACGTCGGAGATGTGCTGTTCGACGGTCTTCATCCGTGTTCCCTCACCCGTTGTCGGCGCGGTGCGGCCGTGAGGCACCGCTGTGCGTACGCTGACCGCGGACCGGCCGCGGCCGTGTGCGGCGGCACGGCCACGGCCGGGGGGCCGGGGGTCCCCCGCGGTCGTGCGCCCCGCCGCCGGGGATCAGGTCCCCGGTGTCCCCTGCTCCGCCACGAACTCGCGCAGCCACGGCAGGAACTCCGCGGCGAGATCGGGACGGGCACACGCGAATTCCACCACAGTGCGGAGGTAGTCCACCTTGTTCCCGGTGTCGTAGCGCTGGCCCCGGAACAGGACGCCGTGCACGGGCCCGCCGTCATCGGGCTTGCTGCGGGCCAGCTCACGCAGCGCGTCGGTCAGCTGGATCTCGCCGCCCCGGCCGGGCGGGGTCTCCCGCAGCACGCCGAAGACGGCCGGGTCGCAGATGTAGCGGCCGATGATGGCCCAGCGGCTGGGCGCCTGGTCCGCGGGCGGCTTCTCCACCAGGTCCGTGACGACGACGACGTCGTCGTCCCCGGTCTCCTCGATCGCCGCGCATCCGTACAGCGAGACCTGCTCGGGCTCCACCTCCATGAGCGCCACGACGCTGCCGCCGTAGGCGGCCCGCACCTCGGTCATCCGCTTGAGCAGGGCTCCGCTGTCGCCGATGATGTCGTCGCCGAGGAGGACCGCGAACGGGTCGTCGCCCACGTGCCCGGCCGCGCAGAGCACGGCGTGGCCGAGGCCGCGCGGCTCCCCCTGGCGGACGTAGTGGATCTGGGCGAGCTCGCTCGACTCGCGGACGGAGCGCAGGCGCTGGGTGTCGTTCTTCGCCCGCAGCGCCTCCTCCAGCTCGTAGGCGCGGTCGAAGTGGTCCTCGATGGAGCGCTTGCTGCGCCCGGTGACCATGAGGACGTCGTCGAGCCCGGCGGCGACCGCCTCCTCCACGACGTACTGGATCGCCGGTTTGTCGACGATCGGCAGCATCTCCTTGGGCGTCGCCTTGGTGGCGGGCAGGAAGCGGGTGCCCAGACCCGCCGCCGGCACGACGGCCTTGGTGACGAGCGCGCGTTGCGAATCTGTCATGTCGGCACTTTAGGGCAGCGCTCCGCCGATCCCGCCCCGGCACGCGCCGCCGGCCTGCTGTGCCGTGCGAATCGGCCGGTCAGGGACGTGCGGGGCACGAGAGGTTCATCCGGCTTTCGGCGGGTGATCATCCGCGGCGGCGGCTGCTGCGACACTCTCTGGCATGGACACGCCGACGAAGCGCGACGCGCGCGCCCGGATCCTCGCCGCCCGGCGGGCAATGCCCCAGGCCGAGCGGGCGGCGGCCGGGCCCGCGATCCGCGACGCCCTCGCCGCCGAGCCGCTGCTCACCACGGGGGGCACGGTGGCCGCCTATGTGTCGGTGGGCACCGAACCCGACACCCGCAAGCTCATCGCCACGCTGTGGAAGCAGGGGACCTATGTCCTGCTGCCGGTGCTGCTGCCCGGCGGCGACCTGGACTGGGCGGCCTACGACGGCCCGGACTCGCTCGCGCCGGCGGGCCGCGGCCTGCTGGAGCCGACGGGGCGGCGCTACGGCCCCGACGCGGTGCGGCGGGCCGCCGCCGTCGTGTGCCCGGCGCTGGCGGTGGACCGGGCCGGGACGCGGCTGGGCCGCGGGGCCGGCTGCTACGACCGCGCCCTCGCGCGGGTCGGCCCGAACACCCTCGTCCTCGCCGTGATTTACGACACAGAATTGCTGGACACGGTCCCCGCCGAGCCGCACGACCGACCCGTCAACGGGGTCGTCACCCCCGGCCGCGGTGTCCACCTGTTCTGATCAGCCCGCGACCGGCCCGGCCGGGCCCGCACGGGGAACACCGGCGCCGCGGGGCGCGTTACACGCATCCGGCGGCGCCACCAGCGACGGCGCTCCGCCCCCGATGTCGCGGCCGTGCCGCCGGAGCGCGTACTATTTGGCAGTCGGCGGGTGAGAGTGCCAATGAGGAGGACCCCCGTGCCCACGTACCAGTACGCATGCACCGAGTGCGGCACCCAGATGGAGGTCGTGCAGAGCTTCACCGATGACGCCCTGACCGTCTGCCCCGAGTGCGAGGGCCGGCTGCGCAAGGTGTACTCGGCCGTGGGCATCGTCTTCAAGGGCTCGGGCTTCTACCGCACCGACAGCGGATCCTCCGGCCGACCGGCGGCGGCGACGGGCTCGGGCAAGGGCGACGGCGCGAAGAGCGACTCCGCGTCGGGTTCGGGCTCCGACTCCTCCTCGTCCTCCGGCGACTCCGCCTCCACGAGCTCGTCCGGCTCCTCCGACTCCGGCTCCACCACCTCGTCGGGCACCACCGGATCCACCAGCGGCACCGCCAAGGCCGCTTCGGCCTGACCCGCCCGGCCCCCGCCTGCGCCGGTACCGCTCCGATGCGCGGGCGGGCCTCGTCCGGCGCGGCGGCCCGCCGCGCGCGCCGCCCCGGAGACGCCGGCCTGTGGACGGCCCGGTCACCCGCCGCGCGGATCTCCTAGCGTGGGGCCATGCGCTCCCGCAGCCTCCCCTCCGGCCACCGCGCCACGGCCCCGCACGCGGCCGCGCTGCTGCTGGCCCGCCACCGCCGCACCGCGGGCGCCGTCTGCGCCGTGCTGGCCGCCGTCGGCGCGGTGCTGCTGATCCGCCCGCCCCCGGCCGCCACCACCGACGTCCTCGTCGCGG
This sequence comes from Nocardiopsis mangrovi, assembly GCF_042653925.1. Lineage (NCBI taxonomy): Bacteria > Bacillati > Actinomycetota > Actinomycetes > Streptosporangiales > Nocardiopsidaceae > Nocardiopsis > Nocardiopsis mangrovi. Next base: position 139,592 of record NZ_JBHSFQ010000016.1, on the reverse strand, counting down.
CGCGCGGCCTCACCGCGGTCTCGCCGATCGCGCCGGGCGACCTCGTCCCACGGTCCCTGCCCGCGGCCGCGGTCCCCGAACACGCCGTGCCCGCCGACTCCGACCCCGCCGGGCGCTCCCTCGCCGGGCCCATGTCCCGCGGCGAAGTCCTCACACGCACCCGGCTGGCCGATCCGCCCGCCGCGGCCCACGGACCGCATATGGTGGCGGCCCCGGTCCGCGTCACCGATCCCGGCGCGGTGGCGCTCCTGCGCCCCGGCAGCAGGGTCGACATCCTCGCCGCCGCGTCCGATCCGGCCGCGGACCTCGGCGGCCCCGGGGCGGCCCGGCCGGCCGACACCGTGGTCGCCGACCGCCCGGTGATCGCCGTCCCCGATCCCGCCGGCTCCGGGACCGACCCCGGCGGCCTCCTGGTCGTGGCCGTCACGCCCGGCGAAGCCCGCGACCTAGCGGGGTACGCGGCTGCGGGATCATTGTCCATAACCATTCGCGGTTGACCGGCGACCCTTTGTGGGCCGACGCCGGGCCGCGGACCGCGCCGCCGCCCCCGCACCGGCGGACGCGGCACGCACGACCCGAGGAGGGCACCCATGAGCGGATTCAAGAAGTTCCTGATGCAGGGCAACATGGTCCAGCTGGCGGTGGCGGTGGTCATCGGCGCGCTGTTCTCCGATCTCGTCACCGCGTTCACCGCGGGGTTCATCACCCCGCTGATCGGCGTGTTCGGCGGCGTGCCGACCTTCGGCGACCTCTACTTCGAGGTCAACGGCAGCCGCTTCCTCTACGGCCAGTTCGTCGACGCCCTGGTGGGCTTCCTGCTGACCGCCGCGATCGTCTACTTCTTCGTGGTCCTGCCCATGACCAAGCTCATGGAGCGCTTCGCCAGCGAGGAGGAGGCCACCACCCGGCCGTGCCCGCACTGCCAGAGCGAGATCAGCAAGGCCGCCACCCGGTGCGCGTTCTGCACCTCGGAGGTCGCCGCCGAGACCCCCGCGGCGGCCCCCGCCGCCGGCGAGACCGCGACGGCCGCGACCGGCTCCTGAACCGCGACGGCGGTGCCGGCGTCCCTCGGGGGACGCCGGCACCGCCGGGGGCTCACGGGGTCACTCGCTCCCGTACTCCCAGTGCCACGGTTCGAACGGACTGGAGTACGCCCATTGCGGATGGAACCATCCCCATTGGGTGGAGTTGCTCTCCAGCCAGTTGAACTCCGGGCTGCCCTGGGTCTGCACACCGCCGCACAGGTCGACCGCCTGGCCGAGACCGTGGTTGCTGGTGCCGGGAACGGCCGCGTTGCCCGGCGGCTGCTCGACATAGACCCGCTGCTGGTTGGGGAGGTCGCGGTAGGAGCTGGTCAGGCACAGCGGCTTGCCGAACTCCTCGGTGAACGCCTGGTTCATCGCCAGGAAGTCCACGGCCGCGTCGGCGCGCAGGAAGTGGCCGGGCTCGTGCAGCTCGCACAGCGCTTCCGTGGGCAGGAGGCCGTTGGGGTAGCCCGACGCGGCGGTGCCGGCACTGGCGTCGCACTCCACCCCGGCCATGTAGGCGTCGGGGTCGAGGCCGCGGTCCTCCAGCTCCTGCATCAGCGCGTTGGTGCTCTCCTCCGACTTGTCCCGCAGGGCGTCGAGCTCGCCCTTCAGCTCCACACGCTCCAGCTGGGTCTGCGCCTGGAGGTTCTGCGCGTCCGCGGTGAGTTCGCCCTGTTCCTCGCGGAGGGCGTTGGCCTCCTCCAGGAGGGCTTCCTTGTCGTCGGAGAGCTTGACGACGTGCGATTCCACCTGGAGGTCCTCGTTGAGCGAGCCCGATGTGACCAGGGCGAGGGTGCCGCTGTCGGGCTGCTGGTAGAGGGTGCTGGCGAGCTGGGCGAGCGGTTCGCGCATGTCGGCCAGTTCGAGCTCGGTCTGCTGGAGGTCGTGCAGCGTACCGATCAGCTCGTCCTGGGCGTCCTGCAGCGCTTCCTCGCGCTCGGTGTAGTCGTCGGTCGCCGCTTCGAGCTCCTCCTTGGCGGCCTCGGCCTGCTCGCTGAGGCTGTCGAGGTCGTTGTCGGCCGCTGCCGGGGAGGTCGCGGGCGACATCGCGATATCGGCTCCGGGCACCAGCAGCAGCGCCCCGAGAACCGTCACGATCAGCGCCTGCGCGGTCGGCCGCCGCACGGCCGGCGGCAGCGCGAGGAAGCATGCGATCCCGCTTCTCGGCACGCGGGATCCTCGCCGCGTCGAATCGAGAATGAACGGCACGAGATGTCCTCCGGCTGCCTGTTTCGGTCGTTCGCGTGGCCGCATCGCAAGGTACTACATGTCCACAACCCGACGTGTTGGACTGGTCGCGCTCGCGTCATGCGTCTCGGACGCCGAGGGCGTCCCAGGTGGCGGCCGATCATGCGCCGCCCTTGGAGTCCCTGCTCACCAGGCGGCCACCGCGGATTCCCACTGGCGGGCGACAAAACACCCGTTCCACCCGCATGTGGTCAGAGTCACCCATACACCGTGGCAACCCCGGCACCATGAAGGGTACTCAACTCCGCGCCACCTCGCTCGCTTCACACCGGTTCCCCTGTCCCCAAAGGCCCCAGGCGCTCCGACCCCGCACCCCCGGCGATCCTCCGCTACCCTGGTAGCCCGGACAGGGCCTCATAGCTCAGGGGACAGAGCACCGCTCTCCTAAAGCGGGTGCCGCAGGTTCGAATCCTGCTGGGGCCACAGTACTTGACCAGGCAAAACAGGTCGGGCGTAGCGTAGCGTACCCGGTCCGGCCACCGCCGTGGCCGCTTTCGCGATCCGGCCGCCGGGGCGCCGCCGGAACGGCACCGCCCGCCGGTCCCCCGGCCCCCGACGCTCAGTCGCCGGGCACCGCCGGGACGACCGGGCCGCCGCGCCATTTCTGGAAGATGAGATTGGTGTGCACGAACGCCACCTCGTTGCGTGCGGCGAAATGCTCCAGGACGAGGGTCTGGAGCGCGCCCACGCTCTCGGCCGACACGCGCACCAGGAAGTCATCGGGCCCGGTGAGATGACAGATCTCCCGGACCTCCGGGCGCAGCAGCGTATGCCGGATGAACGGCTCGACCAGCGCCTGGCGGTGCGGATTCATCCGGACGGCGAGGAACGCCTCGACCGGGCGGCCCAGCTTCTCCTCGTCCACCACGGCGGCGAACCCCTGGATGACGCCGGTCTCGCGCAGCCGCTTCACCCGCGACAGACACGTCGACGCCGCGACCCCGGAGATCTCCGCGAGATCCTTGTTCGTTACGCGGGCATTCATCTGGAGGGCGCGTAGGATCTTCATATCCACCGAATCGAGTTCCACCGGCTGGGACATGTCCCGAAGAATATGCGGTAACGCGCCGATCCGGCAACGGAGCGCTGCATACTGGGGCGCACTCTCCGAGAACGTATCGGTCCGCCCATGGAGGGACCATTGCCCAGCAATGTCGCGCTTTTCATTTCGGTCACGCTTCTCATGCTCGTCATACCCGGTCCGGATTTCGTGATCGTCACACGGAATTCACTTTCCGGCGGAAGATCGCAGGGATATCTGACCCTTATCGGAATATGCTGCGGCCTGGCCTTCCTCACCGTCCTCGCCGGGACGGGCGCGGCGGCCGCGATCGCGGCGAACGCGTCGCTGCTCGCCGCCCTCCGGATCATCGGCGGCGCGTACCTGGCGCTGCTGGGCGGCTTCCTCGCCATCGGCGCGCTGACCCGCGCCCGCCGTGGCGCGCCGCCCGCGGTCGACGGCACCGCCACCGCGCGGGCGCCCATCGTCCAGGGCTTCCTGAACAACATCCTCAACCCCAAGGCGCTGGTCTTCTACGTCACGTTCATGCCGCAGTTCGTCAGCCCCGGCGGCTCCGCGCTCGGCCAGACCCTGCTCCTCGGGGCCACGGTGGTCGCCTGCGCCGCGCTCTGGTGGAGCGTCTATGTCACCGCCGTCACCAGGATGAGCGCGCTGTTCGCCCGGCCGCGGGCGCGCGTCGCCATCGACATCGGCGCGGGGTCGGCGCTCGCGCCCCTGGGCATCTGGATGGCGCTCACCGCGGACTTCGGATGAGGGCGGCTCAGCCCAGGGCCCGGACCTTCGCGACGTAGTGCGCGGTCTCCTCGTGGTTGGTCGATGCCGCCAGCTCGGCGAACCCGTGGCGGAAGGCGAACAGGAACCGGGTGTCCGCCCGCTCCGGGACCGTGCCGGCGAGCGTGCCCGCCGACGCGCCGCGCACCAGGCTCGGGACGTCGTAGCGGTAGTCGCGGTACACGGCCCAGTGGTCGACCCCGCCGAACTCGCGCAGCCGGGCGTCGGTGAACCCCCTGCCGGCGGGCTCCGGCAGGGGGCGCGTCTCCAGATCGAAGCGGACGACCTCGGCGACCGCGTCGCGCCACGGGCCGGGGATCCGGCCGGCCAGCTCCTCCTCGCACCAGCGCACGACCGTGCGGTCGAACTCCGCGGAGGTGAAGCAGTACTCCAGCGCCGGCGACAGCGAATCGGGGTCGGCCGTGCAGTTCTCCGCCGCGTGCTTGAGCAGCCGCGCCCCCGGCAGGTCCTGAGTCTCGGTGAAGCGCGCCAGCGAGAGGATGACCTCCGACTGCGGCAGGCCGCCGACCTCGCGGACGACCGGGAACAGGTTGCGCAGCACCATGTTCTCCCCCAGGAGCCGCGCCCAGAACAGGAACCTCTGCATGCGCAGGTTGTCGGCCAGGCTCATCCCCCTGTGGGCGAGCACGTACTCGAAGTCGTCGCGCTCTCCGCGCACGGTCACGAACCCGTAGAGGTCGCGGCGCTCGGTGTAGTCGGTGTTGGGCAGGAGCAGCAGCGGGTAGGCGGCGATGCGGGAGACGTACCGCGAGAGCTCGTCGTAGCCTTTCAGGAAGGACTCCGGGGTCTCGCCGGGCGCGCCCCAGATGAGCTCGGCGTAGGCGTCCACCCCCTCGCTCGCCAGCCATTCCGCCAGTTCCCGCCACTGGTTGATCTTCATGTTGCGGCGGTTCATGCCGCCCAGTGCCTCGCCGTCCAGGGTCTGCAGGGCGAGGGTGAAGGAGCTCTGCAGGCCGGCGTCGCGCATGAGCCGGACGATCCGGTAGAACAGCGCGTTCTTGTTCTTGGCCCAGGACGTCTCCAGGGCCAGCGGATACCCGTAGCGCTCCCTGACCTCGATCAGGGTCTCGACGAACTCCATGTCCTGGGGGAGCATGCCGAAGTTGGCGTCGCACAGGACGACGGTCTCGGCCCGCGCCTTGGCCAGCTCCACGAGCTCGGCGCGCAGCCGCTCCCGGGAGAAGCACCGCACCCTCTGGCCCACGGCGCCGCCCCAGTAGCAGAAGGAGCAGTGGTAGGGGCAGCCCCGGTTGGTCTCCATCAGGGCGACGTCGTAGCGGAACCGCCCTTCGGCGTCGAGCAGCGGGACCGCGCCGGTGAGGATCGGCGACGGGAGCGAATCGAGGTCCTCGATCCGGGCGCGCTCGGGCGTGGTGGCGACCGCGCCGTCGGGGCGGGGGAAGGAGATCCCGGCGATGGCGTCGTAGCCGGTGCCGTCCAGCACCGCGCAGAGGATCTCCTGGATCGCGGCCTCGCCCTCGCCGTTGACGACGATGTCGACCTGCGGGCACGTACGGAACACCCGTTCGGCCTGGTTGGCGACGTGGTTCCCGCCGAAGACGACCACCGTGCGGGGGTTCGCCCGCTTGACCGCCTCGGCGACCGCGGAGAACTGCCGGACGTTCCAGCCGAGGACGGAGAACCCCACCACGTCCGGCGTGCCGCCCGACAGCAGGCGCACCGACATCTCCCAGGGGGAGACGTCGCCCGGAAAGTTCTCGATCGAGACGCGGAAATTCCGATCCAGGCGTTCATTCGCCCGGATCGCGGCGGCCAGGTAGCCGCTCGCGAGCGGCATGGACTCTTTCGACATGTGCCAGACACCCTGCTGGACCAATGTGACATGGAGCATGGAGATCACACATTCGCGGAATCGAGGTCGAAATGCGCGCCGGTGGTGCGCGTGTGGCGTGTGAAGGGCCCGGTGTGCGCGTTCCGTGCGGGATCGGCGGTGGACACCGGAAGGGGAAACGGAACCGAGGGCGGATCGCGTTGATCCTCGGCGGTGGAAATGCGGTCGCACGCCCGCCGAGGTGCTGGGGTTCAAATCCTCCGCGTTCCCCCTCCGCGTGTCAACACGCCCGTTCGATCCGCGGTCCGCACGAAAGAGAACTCCGTCCACATTTGCACCTGGCGACATATCCGCCCTCCCCTGGAACCGGCGTACCTTAATGACACGTGTGCGTTTTCCCGGGATATGACGGCGCACGGAGCCGAATAACGCCCTTCGCAACCGCATCCGCCGGGCATCGGCGATTCCGGGAAGGAGCGAATATCATTCGCGGAACATCCGCCACCGTCCGGGGCGATCCGATGATGATCCGCTCTCCGGGAACGCGGACGAATATCCTTCGATCCGCCCACGGCGCGGCCCCGGGGACTGCCAGCCTTGGGGGTGCGGCCGGTAATCCCCGTCCGCGCCGCCACCGCGGGGGCGGGCGTCCCGACACACGCCGGCTCCCGCGGTCATCCGACGATGTACGGAGCCACCAGTGGACGAAGCCCTGCCCGCACCGGCGCCCGGCGATACGACCGGAGCCCCCGCCGCCTGCGTGCTGATCGTCGACGACGCCCTGCCGCGCTGGCTCGCCGCGAACACGGCCGCCGTCCTGGGGGTCGCCCTCGGGGCGCACGGGCTGATCGGGCTCGGGCCGGAACTCCCCGACGCCGACGGCGTCCTCCACCCCGGGATCGGCGACACCCCGCTGCCGGTCCTCGCGTCCCCCCGCGAAGGGCTGCCCGCCCTGCGGGCGAAGGCACGCGAGTCCGGGCTGTTCGTCGTCGATTTCAACGACGCCGCCCGCCTGAGCCGCAATTACGGCGAATACAAGGAGCGGCTGGCCGCCGGATCCGCCGGGTACCTCGGACTGGCCCTGCACGGCAGCCGAAAGGCCGTCCGATCGATCTCGGGTAACCTGAAGAGCCTGCGCTGACCGCCTTCCCCGAACACCGCTCCGTGATCAACCGGGAGGAGATCGGGAATTGCCCGATAGCACGTGGATCACGTTTCTCACCGATTACGGCCTGGAGAACAAGTTCATCGGGGTGTGCCACGGCGTCATCGCCCGGATCGCACCGGCGGCCCGGGTCCTCGACATCACGCACCTGGTCCCCCGGGGCGACGTCCGGCACGGCGCCGAGGTCCTGCGCCAGGCCGTCCCCTACCTTCCCGCGGGGATCCACCTCGCCGTCGTCGACCCGGGGGTGGGCACCGGGCGCAAGCCGGTGGTCCTCGTCGCCGGCGAGCACCTCATCGTCGGCCCCGACAACGGCATGCTGCTGAGCGCCGCCGATGAACTGGGCGGCGTCGACTCCGCTTACGAGCTGTCCGATCCCCGCTACCGCCTGCGCGACATCTCCACGACCTTCCACGGGCGCGACGTCTTCTCCCCCGCGGCCGCGCACCTGGCCGCCGGGGTCGCCCCTTCGGCCATGGGACCGCGCGTCGACCCCGGATCCCTCGTCCGCCTCCCCGAACCCGTCCGGTCCGCGGACGCCGGCGTCCTGCGGGGCGAGGTCCTGATCGAGGACAGGTTCGGCAACCTGCAGACCTCGCTCGACTCCGCGTTCCTGCGGGCGGAGGGGGTGGAGATCGGCGGCACGGTCACGGTCTCGACCGCCCGGGGGAGCCGCGATCTGCCCTTCGTCGAGACGTTCGGGAGCGTGGGCGAGGGCGAGGCGCTCGTGCACATCGACTCCGCCGACCGCCTCGCGCTCGCGGTCAACCTCGGCAGCGCCGCCGACCTCCTGGGCCTGCACGAGCACGACACCTTCACCCTGCGGACGGTCTGACACCCCGCGGACCGCCCGGCGTCCGGCGCGGGGCCGTGCCCCGCGCCGGCCCGGAGCCGGTCAACGCGTGGGGTGGGCGCCGCCGTTGACCGCGAGCACCTGGGCGGTGATCTGGCGGGCGGATCCGGAGGCCAGGAAGTGGACGGTCGCCGCCACTTCGTCCGGGGTGCCGGCCCGGCCGGTGCGGGTCATGCCGATGAGCTGCTCGCGGCGCTCCTCGGAGAGGCCGTCGCGGAAGAACTCGGTGTCGTCGATGTAGCCGGGCGCGACCACGTTCGCGGTGACGCCGCGGGGCCCGAGCCGGCCGGACTCGTAGACGTTCCACGACGCGAGGGCGGCCTTGGCCACGCCGTAGGGGCCGGAGCCCTTGTCGGCGGCGATGGAGCCGATGCTGATCACGGATCCGCCGCCGGTGAGCCGGTCGCGCACCGCCTCGGTCATGAGCACGGCGGTGACCAGGTTGGCGTCCATGTTGGCGCGCCAGTTGGCCGCGAGGGTGGCGAGGTCGCGGGCCTGTTCGCGGTCGTAGTCGGTATTGCCGCCCGCGCAGTTGACCAGGACGTCGACGCGCTCGGGCAGGCCGTCGGCGAAGGCGCCGACCTGCTCGGGGTCGGTTCCGTCGCAGACGGCGGCGCGGACCCCCGCGCCCTCTTCCGCCGCGGCGGCCTCGATCGGCTCGCGACGGCGGCCGGTGATGATGACGGAGTCGCCGGACTCCGCGAACGCGGCGGTTATGGCCCGCCCGATCCCCGTGCCGCCCCCGGTGACGATGACGGTTCGTGCCATTTGACCCTCCCCAGGGTAGTGTTCAGACCTAAACGCAATATAACATTTAGATCTGAACGTAGGCCCTCCATGCCGAACGACCACCACCTGGACCCCGACGACCCCATCGACGCCGTCTCACTGGCGTGGCTGCGCGAACGCCCGGGGACACCCGTGACGAGCATCGGGATCGCCACGCGGATCCGGCACGCCGCCAAGCTGCTGGGCGAGGAGCGAAGACGCGTCCTCGCCGCAGCGGGGGCCGACCCCGCCACCCTCGACCTGCTCGGCGCCCTGCGGCGCAGCGGCCCCCCGTACCGGCTGACCACCCGCGACCTCGCCGAGCGCACCCTGGTGACCCCCGGGGCGATCTCCCAGCGCATCGCGCGCGCCGAGCGCGACGGCCTGGTCGAGCGCAGCCCCCGGGGCGACGGCTCCCGCGCGGTCGACGTCGCCCTCACCCCCGCCGGGCACGACACGGTCGAGCGCCTGGTGGACCGGGTCCTCGGCCGCGAATCCGAACTCGTCGCCGGGCTCCCCCCCGGCGACCGCGCCGCACTCGACGGCCTCCTGCGCACACTCCTGCGCGACCTGAACGCACAGCTGGACACGGAGAGCCCCAGCCGGGTGGCGACCGGCGGCTGAGCGCCGCCGGAGCCCGCTCCGGCCGGCTCCGCGCGGGTGTCAGCGGACGTCGTAGACGGTGGTGGCGACGCCTCCGGCGATGAGGGTGCGGTCGATGAGCGGCTGGATCCGGTCCCACGTCCCCCCGGCGAGCCCGCAGCCGATGCGCGGCATGTGGACCGAGGCGCCCAGCTCCACGGCGTGGCCGGTGAGCGCGGCGAGGCAGGTCTCGACCGCTTCGTAGCGGATGGGCGGGCCTTTGCCGCCGGCCTTGATGCCGTGCTGCCCCACCATGTTGGCCACCCAGGCGTCGGGGCGCACCCGCACCAGCTGGACGGCGCCGAGGCCGAAGTCGTTGGCGGCGCGCTCCCGGTGCCAGCGCCGGTACTCGCGCTCGGGTTCGGGCCACCTGCGGGAGACGGCGAGGACGAAGCCCTTGCCCCAGCCGCCGAGGTCGTTGCAGATGTGGGCGATGACCTTGGGGCCCTTGGCCTGGGGCGCGGTCGCGTCGCCTCGGACGACGCGGAAGAGGGCGGCTGCCATGCCGGCAGCCTATCGCCGGGGGTGGGCCGGGACCGGAATCACCGGGAACGGGCCCGGAACCGGCCGATGACCGCAATTCCTACCAAACTTGTCGTATTTATCACCTTCTACCCCCTTGTCCGCGTTTGACGAGATCGTTTACCTTCTTCGCAGGTCAAGAGTGCCAGCGCGAAGATCCGGCTTGCTGGCCGGCAACCTCCTGCACGGCGGGGTGCCTCCGGAGTTACGACCCGGCTGCGGGAACGCGGCATGCGTGCACGATCGGGGCACCCCGGACCGTCCGGTCCGCCGCCCCGCCCGGCTCCTGCCCGCCGTCCCGCCGCCACCGGCACGACGAGAAAGCGGAGACAGTGAGCAGCGCGCACAGCACCGATGCCGCGGCGGACGCCGCCCCCGACACCGTGGGCGGCCTGGCCCGCCTCGGCGCCGCCGTCGAGGCGGCCCGCCACGCCAAGCCCGGCTTCCCCCGCGAGGCACAGGCCGCCTACGACGCGCTGTTCACCGTCCCGGGCCCGGTCGCGGCGCCGGTGCGCAGGGGCCTCGCCGCCCTCGCCGCCCGCCGGCACGGCGCCGCCGACGTGGCCGCCCACCACGCCGGCGCGGGCGCCGACCCCGCTCTCTTCGCCGACGAAGCACCGGACGACCCCGCGCTGCGCGCCGCGGTCGAGCACGTCGACCTGCTGACCACCTCCCCCGCCCTCGTGCGGCGTGCGGACACCGACCGGCTCGCGGCGGCCGGCTGGACCCCCGACGAGACCGTCGTGATCGCGCAGACCGCGGCGTTCACCGCGTTCCTGGTCCGGCTGGTGCACGGCCTGCGCCTGATCGACGGCACCGCCGAACCCGCCACCGCCCCGCTGGAGCGCGCGACGCCGGCGCGCGGCCGGACCAAGAGCACCGCGACCACGTCCGCCAACGGCGGCGCGCGCCCGGTCGCCTACACCCAGGAGCTGCTGTCGTGGACCCCGTGGGTCCCGCCCGTTGCATCCGATGACCTCACCGACGAGCAGAGGGAGGCGTTCGCGGGCAAGACCAACGACGCCTACTTCCGGCTGCTGTCGCGCGCCCCCGGGCTGCTGCGGGCGCGCACGGCGGTCGACCACGCCGTCTTCTACACCCGCGACGGCCTCCCGCGCGCCGAGCGCGAACTCGCCGCCGCCGCGGCCAGCAAGGTCAACGACTGCGTGTACTGCGCGTCGGTCCACTCGCGCAAGGCGTCGCAGATGTCCAAGCGGACCGCCGATGTCCAGCGCGTGCTGGACGCGTCGCTCCCCCGCGACCAGGACTGGCGTGCCCTGGACCTGGCCCCGCTATCGGCGGGCCAGGACGCCCGGTGGGCCGCCGTCGTCGACTTCGCCGCGGCCCTGTCGACCACGCCCGTGTCGGCCACCGAGCGGCACCTGGCCGACCTGCGGTCGCACGGGATCACCGACGCCGAGCTGGTGGACCTGGTGGGGTCGGTCGCGTTCTTCGCCTGGGCGAACCGGCTGATGCTCACCCTCGGCGAGCCGTTCTGGCCGGGCACCGAGCCCGCCGCCGCACCCGCCCCGGCCTGAGCCCGGCCCCCGCCGCGCATCGTCCGCGCCCGCCGTCAGGCGGGCGCGGCCCCGCACCCCGCTCCCGCCACCCGCACCCACACCTCCGGAAGAGGCACCCCATGCCACCGATACGGCACCGCATCCGACCATTCGCCGCCCTCGCCGCCGCGGGCGCGCTCGCGACGCTCGTCGCGGGCTGCGGCGAGGTCGTCCCCGAATCCGGCGGCGGCTCCGCCGAGACCATCACCGTGGTCGACGACGCCGACCGCGAGGTCACCATCGAGGGCCCCGTGGAGCGCGCGGTCGTCCTCAACAGCTACGGCAACGAGTTCGTGCGCGCGATCGGCGCGGGCGACACGGTCGTGGGCATCGACAAGGTGTCCGCCGAGCGCCTGCCCTACCTGGGGCTCGGCGGGGACGACGTCGTCAGCGAGGACCTGTCGGAGATCAACTACGAGGCGGTCGCCGAGCTCGACCCCGACGTGTTCATCCTCCCGCGCAACGGCGCCTGGGAGGAGGCCGCCGGCCGACTGGAGTCCTTCGGGATCCCGGTGGTGGTGGCCACCGCCTGGGACTTCGACGTCTTCCACGAGACGATGGACCTCCTCGGCGAGGTGTTCGGCCGCCAGGACGAGGCCGCCGATGTCGCCGGGTTCTACGACGAGATCTTCGGGGTGGTCTCCGAGCGGGTCGAGGGGACCGAGGCCGTCCCCGTGTACTGGGAGACCGTCCAGCCCTACCTGACCGTGCTGCCCGGATCCGGCTTCGACCAGATCATCACCGCGGCCGGCGGCGAGAACGTCTTCGGCGACGTCGAGACCGGCGGCGACGTGCAGTCGGAGACGACGGTGGACCCGGCCGCCGTGGTCGAGCGCGACCCCGCGCTGATCATCCACGAGTTCGACCCGGCCGCCACCCCGACCGGCTCCGGCCGCTTCGACGACCTCGGCGACGACCTCCTGGGCCGCCCCGGCTGGCAGGACGTCCCCGCCGTGGCGGACGGCGAGGTCTACGTGAGCAACGGGTGGGCCACCAGCGGGCTGTCCAAGGCCATCGGCGCCCTCTACCTGGCGACCTGGCTGCACCCCGGCGAGTTCGACGACGTCGACCCCGAGGAGTACCTGCGCCGCTGGGTGGAGGACTACCAGGGCACCGAGTTCACCGGGGCCGACGACTACATCCGGAAGGTCGGGTGACCGCAGTGGCCACCACGACCCCGCCCAGGGACGAGGACGCGGCGGAGCCGGGGGACGCCGCGGCCGCCGGAACGGGCGGCCCCCGGCGCAGGGGCGCGCTGCGCGGGGCGGTCCTGGTCGCGGGCGCGGCGGTCTCGGTCCTCGCCGTCGCCTGGTGCGTGACGATCGGCACCGCCGGGATCACCGTCGCCGATGTGGCGCGCGCGGTGCGGCTGTCGGTCTTCGGCGGCACGCTCGCCGCCGACTTCGAGCAGCCGTACTCCATCATCACCGAGCTGCGCCTGCCGCGGGCGCTGCTGGCCTTCGCCGCCGGCGCCGCGCTCTCGGCCGCCGGCGCGGTCATGCAGGGCCTGCTGCGCAACCCGCTGGTCAGCCCGTTCACCCTGGGGGTGTCCCCGGCGGCGGCGTTCGGCGCGTCGCTGGCCATCCTGCTCACCGGCGGCGCGTCCGGATCGGCGTCGTGGCTGGTGATCCTCAGCGCCCTGGGGACGGCGCTGCTGGTGTCGGCCCTGGTGCTGGGCCTGGCGTCGGCGAAGTCGCTGGGCACCGCCACCCTGCTGCTGCTCGGCATCGCCCTGACCCAGCTGTTCGAGGCCATGACCGCGGCGCTCCAGTTCGTCGCCGACGAGAACACCCTCCAGGCGATCGTGCGCTGGACGTTCGGCTCGGTCAACGACGCCACCTGGTCGGAGGTCCGCATCGTCGGCGCCGTCGCGCTGGTCGCGCTGCCGGTGCTGCTGTGGTTCGCCAAGGACCTCAACGCGGTGGCGTTCGCCGGCGACGACGCCGCCAAGAGCCTGGGCGTGAACGTGACCGCGCTGCGCGTCGGCCTGATCGCGCTGTCGGTCGTGCTCGCCGCCGTGGTGGTGTCGTTCTGCGGGGTGATCGGCTTCGTCGGGCTCGTGGGGCCGCACATCGCGCGCCTGGCCATCGGCGCCGACCACCGCTACCTGCTGCCGTTCTCCTTCCTCACCGGCGGGCTGCTGCTCCTCGTGGCGGACACGATCGGCCGCACGGTCCTCGCGCCGTCGGTCATGCCGGTCGGCATCGTGGTCGCGTTCATCGGCGCCCCGATCTTCATCAACCTCATCCTGACCCGGAGGGCGGCCTCGTGACCGGCCTGGAAGTCTCGGCGGTGGAGTTCGGCTACCGCCGCCACCGCGTGCTCGACGGGGTGGGCCTCACCGTCGCCGAGGGCACGTTCTGCGCGCTGCTGGGCCCCAACGGCTCCGGGAAGTCGACCCTCGCCAAGATCATCGCGCGGATCCTGGCCCCGCAGGCGGGGACGGTGTCCTTCGCGGGCCGCGACCTGCTGCGGACGCCGCGGCGCGAGCACGCCAAGGTCGTGTCCTACGTGCCGCAGTCGAGCGAGGCGCCGTTCGAGCTGACCGTGCAGGAGGCGGTGCTGCTCGGCCGCACTCCCCACATGGGGCTGCGGCCGACGGCGCACGACCAGGCGGTGGTCGACGGCGCCATCGACCGCCTGGGGCTGGGCGAGCTCGGGGACCGGCGGCTGTCGGAGCTGTCCGGCGGCCAGGCGCAGCGGGTGCTGATCGCCCGGGCGCTGGCGCAGGAGCCGCGCGTGCTGCTGCTCGACGAGCCGACGTCGGCGCTCGACCTGCGGTACCAGATCGAGACGTTGCAGATCGTGCGGTCGGTGACCCGCGAGCAGGGCGTCACCGCCCTCATCGCCATCCACGACCTGAACCACGCGGCGCACTTCTGCGACCAGGCGGTGCTGCTCAGCGGGGGGCGGATCGTCGCCGACGGACCGCCGGCGGAGGCGTTCGACGCCAAGGTCCTGGGGGAGGTATACGGGCTGGAGGTCCGCGTCGAGCGCAGGGGCGCCGACGTGGAGGTCCGCCCGGCGGTGCTGGGCGACGCGGCGGCCGCGCCGCGGGGAGGAGGGGCGTGACCGGGACGACGGGTGCGGGCGGCCCCGAGGGCGCCGCCGCGGCGGACTTCGACGTCGTGGCCGTCGGGGCGGGGCCGCGCGGCGTGGCGCTGGTCGAACGGCTCGCCGCCCGCGTCCCCGACGGAGATCCGCCCGTCCGGGTGGCGCTGATCGACGCCGTGGAGATCGGCGCGGGCGCCACCTGGCGCACCGACCAGTCCCCGCTGCTGCTGAACAACACCTACAGCGCGCACACCACGATCTTCACCGACGACTCCACCCCGATGTCGGGGCCCGTGGTGCCCGGCCCCGATCTGGTGGAGTGGGCGCGCGACCCGGCCGCCCCGCCCGGCCGCCCGGCGTGGGTGGCCGCGGAGGCCGCCGCCGTCGAGCCGTGGTCCTATCCCTCGCGGCGGCTCCAGGGCGTCTACTACCGCGAGCAGCTCGCCCGCGCCGCGTCCGGCGGCCGGGTCCGGGTGACCGGCGTCATCGGCACCGCGGTCGACGTCACCGCGTTCTCAGGCGGGGACCGGCGCGGCGTGCGGCTGGCCGACGGCCGGGAGGTCACCGGCACCGCCGTCGTCCTGGCGCAGGGCATGGTGCAGGGGGCCCGCTCGGCGCGGACCGCCGAGCTCGTCGAGGCGGCGCGCACCGGCGGCCTGGTCTACATCGAGCCGGGGATGCCCGCCGAACGCGATTGGGCGGCCGTGCCCGCCGGCGAGACCGTGCTGGTCGCCGGGCTGGGCGCGAACTTCTTCGACGTGGTGGCGCTGCTGACCGAGGGCCGCGGCGGCCGGTTCGAGCCCGCCGGCGACCCCCGGCGCCCGGCGCGGCTGCGCTACCTGCCCAGCGGACGGGAGCCGCTGCTGGTGGCCGGGTCGCGGCGCGGCCTGCCCTACCGGAGCAAGGCGGTCTACCCCGGCGGCTTCCCGCCGCGCTACCGGCCCGAGATCGCCACCCCGGAGTGGTTCGCCGAGGTGGCCCGCACCCCGTTGCAGGACTTCCGCACCGCCGTGTGGCCGCGGCTGGCCCAGGAGTTCGCGTGGGCGCACCTGTCCACCCTGCTCACCCACCACCCGCGGGCGGTGCGGCCGGGCACCGCGGCCGGGCCGCTGCGCGAGCGGCTGGCGGCGGCGCCGGCCGGCGAGGTCGACCGGATCGTCGCCGACACGGTCACCGACCCCCGATGGCAGTTCTCCGTGGAGCGGCTGGACCGGCCCGATCCGGTCGGCCCCGTCTCCGCCGAAGCATGGGACCGGTGGGTCGCCGACTACGTCGACCGCGAACTCGACACCATCCACCGCCCTCTGGAGCACCCGCGCAACACCGTGAACCGGGCCATGGCGGTGCTGCGCGGCCACGTGGGGCGCCTCGTCCTCGCCGGGGCCATCGAGGGCCGCAGCGCGGTGCGCGACGTCGAAGGCCGGTTCGGCCCCCTCGGCCTGGCACTGGCATCGGGGCCGCCGCCCGGCCGCACCGCCGAGGTCCTCGCCCTGGTCGACGCCGGCCTGCTGGCGTTCCTCGGCGAGGACTCCGCCATCGACCTCGACCCCGGGGTGCCCGGCGGGCCGGCCGGGGGCGCCGGGCCGGCCTTCATCGGGCGCTCGGCGGTACGCCGGCCCCCCATCCGGGCCCGGGCGTTCATCGAGACGCGCATGTCCAAGGGCAAGGTGTCGGTGACCAGCGATCCGCTGCTGCGCGCGCTCCTGGACAGCGGGCGGGCGCGGCTGCACGCGCGGCCCAACGCCGACGGCACCCGCACCCCCGACGCCAGCATCGACGTGACCCGCGAGGGCTTCCACCCGATCGACGCCGAAGGCGGCGCCGACGAGCGGATCGTGGTGCTGGGCATCCCCGCGGAGGGCGTCCAGCCGGGCTCGGCCATCGGCGCCACCCCCGGCGTGCCCTCGCCGCTGCTGGCGGGCGCCGACGCCGCGGCGGCCCACGTGCTCGCCCTGCGCGGGCCGCATCCCGCTGTGTCCGGCCCGCGCTGATCCCCTCGGGGGCCGTCCGGCCGGCCCCCGAGGGGATCGGATCGCGGGCGGACGACCCCGGACGCGGCCCCGAACGGCGGCGGAGAGCCGCGCGATGCGACATGCCGTGCGGTGCGGCGGTGCCCGCGGCCCAGGGGCGCCGCGCGCGTCGGCGCAGACCATCCGGTAAATGTCGGACAGGCGTGCGAGAGTGGGACCGACATCTCGACTCCCGGAGGCCGTCATGCCGTTTCTCCTGCTCATCGGGACCCGGAAGGGCCTGTTCACCGCGACCAGCGACGACCGGCGCGCCTGGCGCGTGAGCGAGCCGCACCGGCTCGACACCGAGGACTACGCGAACATGTCGGGTGTGTACGCCATCGGCGTCGACCCGCACACCCGGCGGATCCTCGTGGGGGCCGAGAGCTCCCACTTCGGCCCCAGCGTGTGGCACAGCAACGACCTCGGCACGACATGGCACGAGCCCGACACCGCTCCGATCGCCTTCCCCGACGACGTCGACGCCGCCTTCACCCGCGTCTGGCAGTTCGCCTACGGCGCCGAGCCCGGCACCGTCTACGCCGGGGTCGAGCCCACGGCGCTGTTCCGCTCGACCGACGGCGGCCTGACCTTCGAGCTGAACCGGCCCCTGTGGGACCACCCCCACCACGCCGACTGGTGGCCGGGGGCGGGCGGCGCGGCCGTGCACACCGTCCTGCCGGGCAGGGTGCGCGCCGGCTCCACCGATCCGCACTCCATGACCATCGCCATGTCCACCGGGGGCGTCTACCGCACCACCGACGACGGCGCCTCGTGGGAGCCCGCCAACGCGGGCATCAGCGCCGTCTTCCTGCCCGACGAGTTCCCGGAGTACGGCCAGTGCGTGCACAAGGTCGTCACCGACGCCGACGGCGTGTTCTTCACCCAGAACCACCACGGCGTGTACCGCTCGGCCGACCCCGCCGAGGGCTGGACCTCCATCGCCGAAGGGCTGCCCAGCGACTTCGGCTTCGCCCTGACCGCCCATCCGCACGTGCCCGGCGACGTCTGGAACTTCCCGGTCGTCAGCCAGGCCGTGCACCTGCCCCCCGACAACCGGCTGCGCGTGCTGCGCACCCGCGACTCCGGCGCCACCTGGAAGGCCCACGAGCAGGGCCTGCCCAGCGGCCCCTACTACGGCATCGTGCTGCGCGACGCCTCCTGCACCGACGGCGCCGAGGTCCCGGGGTTCTACTTCGGCACGCGCAGCGGCGACGTCTTCGCCACCACCGACGACACCGGCGAGTGGACCACGGTGGCCGAGCACCTGCCCGATGTGCTGTGCGTGCGGGCCGTGGAGGTGTAGCGCCGTGAGCGTCCTGGTCTTCATCCCCGCGCCACTGCGCCAGGAGTGCGACGGCGCCGCGCGCATCACCGTCTTCCCCGACGAAGGGCCCGCCGCCGGCGGCGTGCGCGACGTCCCCCTGCGCGAGGTGCTCGACGAGCTCACCCGGCTGCACCCGCGCCTCCGGGGGCGGCTGCGCGATGAAAAGGGCGCGCTGCGGCGCTACGTCAACGTGTTCGTCGACGACGACGAGTGCCGTGCGGTCGGCGGGCTCGACGCCCCCGTCCGCCCCGGAGCCGAGGTCCGGGTCCTGCCGTCGGTCGCCGGCGGCTGACCGCCCCGGAGCCGCCCGGGCGTCAGTGCGCCGCGACCTCCTCCGGGGCCGGCACCGGCCGCACGGCGCGCGGGCCGGACCGCCGGCGGCCGCACCGGGCAGGGCCGGCGTGACGGGCGCGGCCCGGGTCGTCTCACGGGCACCACCGGCCCCGCTTCGGCGTCTGTGCGCGCCCGCCTCTCCGGCCCCCGTGGCCGGGGAGGCGCGAACCTGGTGTCCGGGTGGGCCGGCGGCCGCGGGGGCCGCGCACATCGGGTGCATCGCGCGTCACGGGAGGAAAAGGCGGGAAATCGGCGGTGCGGCCCGGCACCGATCCCGGCATCCCGGCCCGCCGCACGACCGCGGCGTGTTACAAGGTGGGGACCGAGTGAAACCGGCCGCACTGAGGAGCCGCGCCCTCCATGCCGCACGATCGCCCCGCCCCCCGTCACCGCCCGATGACCGGCGCCGTCCTCGTCGCCGTCTGCTGCCTGCTCCCGGCGGCCGTCGCCGCCGGACCCGCGCACGCGGGGGTCCGGGCAGGCCCGGGTACCGGTGCCACCGCGGATTCCGGGAGCGCCACCGCGGCGGTGGAGCCCGCGGCGCACCCGCCCGGCCAAGGGGGCGCGCCGTGCCCGCCGGCTCCGCCCGGCCGGCCCGCGCCCCCCGGACCGGAAGAGCCGCCCGAACGCGAGCGGCCGCCGCACCCGCCCCACCACCCGCACCCGCCGAAGCCCCCTGAGCACCCGGGGCCGCCGCATCCTCCCGAACCGCCGGTCCCGCCGCAGCCTCCGGAGCCGCCCGAACCGCCGGAACCCCCTGTGCCGCCGGAACCTCCCGTGCCGCCGCTGCCGCCCCTGCCCTCCGCCCCGGAGGCCCCTGCCGAGCCCGAACCGCCCCCCGCCCCGGAGCGCCCCGCCGAGCCCGCATCGGCCGCGCGGCCCGACACCAGGGAGGCCCCCCGGGTTTCGGAGGAGGCCGCCGACGCCCCCGCTCCGCCCGCCGCCCCCGCCCCCGAACCGCCGCCCGAGGCGGCCGGGCCCCACCCCGAACCCGTCCTGGTCGTGCCGGCCGTCCCCCTGCGCGACCCCAGTGAGCGCGGCTCCCTTGAGGGGTTCAGCCCGTTGCAGATCATGGTGTTCGTCGTGCTGATCGCCGTGGCCGCCGCCGTCGGCGCGTCGCGCGCACGCCGCTGACCCGTTCGCCGGGACCGCCGGTGGCCATGGCCGGCGCGGGCACTCCCGCGCCGGCCCCGTGCCGCCCGTCCGGGGTCAGTCCCCGGGCATCGACGCGTCGATCCGGTCGAATCCGGCCAGGGCGTCCTCCATGGACTCGGGCCCGATGGCGAGCACGCCGGCGTACGGGTTGTCGAGGTAGAGCAGCATGACCACGGTGGCCGCGACGAACACGAGGTTGAGCACGGCCCAGAAGACCCGGGCGCGCGAGCCGCGCACGCCCATGCCGAACGGCAGGACCACCACCGCGAGGCCGCTGATGGTCGCCGCGATGGTGATCACCCGGGGGATCTCACTGGCGGCGGCGTCGCCGCGCTGGACCCGCATCTCCGCGAGCCGGCCGGCCTCGTCGCGCGCGGTGAAGCGGTCGAGGGCCACCACGGGGTCGTCGGTCGGCACCGCGTTCACGCTCGCCCGGAGCCGGTCCAGCGCGGCGTCGCCGTCGGGGCTGAGGGAGCGCTGGCGCATCCGCGGCCAGTCGCTCTCGATCGTGGTCTCGACGTAGTCGCGCAGGTCGGCGCGGATCCGGTCGCCGTTCTCGGCGGGCAGGGCCGACGTACTCCAGTAGAGGGCCGTGGCCGCCGCCGCTTCGTCGGTGTCGATGCCGGCGGCGCTCTGGTTGCCCTCCCAGCCGATGACCAGGCCCATGGCCATGGCGACGAGGAAGATGGACAGCACGCACGGGACGATCAGGATGCCGATGGCGCCGTCGGAGTCATCGGTCGAGATCCCCACCTTGCGAGCGACCACCACCCCCGCGATGAGCAGGAGTACCAGGACGAAGACGACGAGGATGAGGCTGAGGGTCATCGCTCTCCCATGAGGTAGAGGAACAGGCCGCTGCCCGGCCGGCGGCCGGTCTGCGGAAGCGCACGTTTCCCCCTACCACGCTGATCCGGCCCTCTTCCGGCACTTCAGGCATCCGGCCGGGTGCCGGCGAGCAGGGCGCCATTCCCCCGCGAATTCGGACCCTTTTCTTTCCCGGTAATCGCACCAGCCGATTCACATTGACGTCGAAGAACGGTCGTCATTCCCGATTTCGGATCACCGGCGGCGCCGATCACACGCGCACCCCCCGCCCCACCTCCCGCGGAGCGGCGCATCCCGTGTTCCCGGCAACCTGGGGGCCAGGTACGGCCCGTATTCGGCGGGCGCCGGCGCCCGCTGGCAGGTGCCCGGAACGCGGCGGACGATGAATTTTCGAATTTCCGACCTGGGAGCGGGGTGGAATCGGTATCTTGACGGCTCTGTTCCCGCTCCGGGCGGCCTTCCCGGCCCGTGGTGCCCGGGCCGGGACACATCTCGTCCGCGAACACTCCAGACGCCATTGAGGAGGCGTCCAGCATGGCGGCACAGACGCCCGGGACGGCCTACTCCGGTGGTGGGAGGCCGACGACGCGCCTTGCGCTGCGCGCCCGCACGCCGGGACAGCGGCCGGCGCCGCCGCGCGGTGCCCGCGCCCTGTCCTCCGGCGGCCGGCACCACCATGTCTGACCACCGCCGGCTCGTGCACCAGACCTGCGTCTACGGTTCGGACGACGAATTCCTGTCGATGGCGCTGCCGTTCATCGGCAACGGCCTGGCGGCGGACGACCCCGTCCTCGCGGCGACGACCGCGGCCAACATCGAGCTGCTGCGCGGCGCACTGGGCGCCCGCGCGGGGCGCATCGACTACATCGACTCCATGGCGTTCGGCCGCCGCCCGCCGGAGCGCCTGACCGCGGTCGACCGCTACTGGCGCCGGCACGCGCCGCGCACCGGGGGCCGGGTCCGGATCATCGCCGAGCCCATCTGGCGGGGGCGGTCGCGGCGTGAGGTCACGGCGTGGACCTGCCTGGAGTCCACCCTCAACGTCCTCTTCGGCGGCCGGGACATGCAGGTGGTCTGCCCCTACGACTCCCGGGTGGTGCCGGAGCCCATCATCGAGGACGCGCAGCGCACGCACCCCGAGATCCTGGTGGGCGCGCGCACCATGGCCAGCGGCGAGTTCGTCCACCCCACGGTGTTCACCGCCAAGGACCCGGAACCGGAGTCGCTGCTCGTGCCGGCCAACCCCATGGGCGGCCGGTTCGACGCGATCGACCTGGCCGGCGTGCGCGACGAGGCGATGTCCTATGCGCGGCGGCTGTACGTGCCGGGAGCGCGGGCGCGCGACCTCGTGTTCGCCGTCAACGAGGTCACCACCAACGTCATCCTGCACGGCGCGGGGTACGGCAACGTGTGGTTCTGGACCGAGGAGGACGAGCTGATCTGCGAGGTCGCCGACGACACCCTGCACGCGCCGCTGGCGCCGTTCGAGGGGTCCCCGCCGCCCCTGGACCAGCGGGGGCGCGGGCTGTGGCTGGTCCGGCAGCTGTGCGACCGGGTGCACATGGCGTCGTCGAACGGGCGGACCGTGGTGCGCATGCACATGCTCCTGCGGAGCTGACGTCCGCCGGGTCGCCCCGGAAGCCGGTCCCCCCGGTGCGGCTCCACCGGACGGCCCGGCGCCGCCGCCCCTGAGTACGGGCGCGGCACCGGGGTCCGGGCCGGACCCCGGTGCCCGGTCCGCGTACGCCGGGTCAGTGGGTGCCCGCTGCCGCCTTCCGGCGGAGCCACACGGGGTCGATGTCCGCGGCCGGGGGCTCGGCGCCCAGTCCGGCGACGGCGTAGCCCTGCGGGTAGCCGGGGTAGGTGCGGTTCCCGGGGTCGGCCGCCAGGCGGGAGGTCCTGCGCGGGGGGAGCTGGGTCTCCAGGCGGCCTCTCGCCACGAGCGCCCGCTGGACCGCGCGCACGGCCCAGGCCGGGGCCGGGGCGAAGCCGAACGCCTCGCGGGAGCGGTCGTCGAGGAGCGCCCGCACGCCGAGGCCGGCCAGGGGGCGCACCGGCGCGGGGAACCAGGAGGCGAACAGGTCCACCGTGGCCCCGCCCACGCGGGCGTTGGACTCCGCGAACCGGACGTGCTCGCGTTCGTAGGCGGCCTTGAACGCCGCGAACGCGTCGAAGGTCGGCGGGATGTCCCTGATCCCCATGCGCCGCCCGACCTCGCTGTAGTAGTGGAACGCCGCCAGCCGCTCGTGGCGGGTGAGCCGCCGCCAGCCGTACCGGTCGATCCAGTCCACCGGCTCGTAGACGAACGTGGACAGTACGTAGCGCATGTCGTCGTCGGAGATCGCGAACCGGCCGTGTATCCGGTTGATGGAGCGCAGGGACTCCCGGCCCCGGGGCGAGTCGTAGCCGTGGGCGGCGATCTCGGCCATCAGCAGCACGGTGTCGTCGTAGCGCTTCTGCGCCCGCACGGCGAACTCCCCCGTGGCGTCCAGCAGCGCCGATATCGAGGGCACGCAGTAGGTCTTGAACAGGGCGAGCTCCAGCGACCTGGTGTAGTCCCAGGGGAACTCGTGTCCGGCCGAGATGCGGTAGATCTCCTGGTGGTCGGCCTCCGGGTCCAGGGCCGCGATCCGGCGCAGCCAGTACCTCCGGTCGGCGCGGTGGGGAGCCTGCGGCACGGGGGCGGGGTGACGGGGCACGGTCGTTCCTCTCCGGCGGGTGGACGGCCGGCCGGCGGCGCACCGCCGGCCGTTGCTGTGCCCGATGGTGTCACGCGGCACGCCCGCCGGTGGAGCGGTCACGCCGTGCGGATCTCCTGGGTGCAGCACTTGGGGCCGCCGCCCGCACGGGCGAGTTCGCTGGTGTCGACCCCGATCGGGTGGTACCCGCGGTCCCGCAGCAGCGCGGCGAACCCCGCGGCCTGCACGGGGAGGACGACGTTGCGGCCGTCACCGACCGCGTTCAGCCCGAAGACGAGCGCATCGGCCTCCGCCACGCGCACGGCGTCCGGGAAGAGCCGCGCGAGGACCTGCTGCGCGGCGCCGGAGAACGCCCCCGGGAAGTAGGCGATGTCGGCCCGCCCCGAAGCACGGCCGTCGTCGAGCACGGCGAGGGCGGTGTCGAGGTGGTAGAAGCGGGGGTCGACGAGCCGCAGCCCGACGACCGGGAGCCCGAAGAGCTCCTGGGCCTCCATGTGCGCGGCCTGGTCGGTGCGGAACCCCGTACCGGCCAGGATCAGCGACGACGTGACGGCGAAATCCCCCTCGCCCTCGTGGACCGTGCCGGAGGCGTGCACGTCCAGCCCGCGGCCGCGCAGCCAGGCGAGGTGGGCGGCCTCCTCGGCGGTGCGCTCCGGGTTGCGGAAGCGGGCGCCGAAGGCGGTGCCGCCGACCACCACCGCGCCGTTGGCGGTGAACACCATGTCGGGCAGGCCGGGGCTGGGGTCGAGCAGGCTGACCCGGTGGCCGAGCCCGGTGTAGACGGCGCGCAGGTGCTCCCATTGGGCGAGGGCGCGGCCCCTGTCGACCGGGCGGCCGGGGTCCATCCACGGGTTGATCGCGTAGCGGACGTCGAAGTGCGTGGGCGGGCACATCAGGTAGTGCCGGGGGGTGGCGGTTCGCTCCTGGGCCGCGGGGCCGATCAGGGAAACGGAAGGTGTCGTCACCTTTTGACAGTACGATCGGCGGTCGTCCCCGCCCAAGAGGCATTCATTGCCCGTCAGCGGAGGATCGTTGCGTGGTTTCCGCCCCGATCGGCGTTTCCGCGCGCGGTGTCCGATCCGCCTCGTCCCGCGCCGCACGCGCGGGCGACGGGATGGCCCACGTCACACCGCCGCCCCTGTCACATCCGCTCCGCGCGCCGGGTCACCAATGACGAGACAACGGAAAGGCGGAACACCATGAAACGGGAGATCACGGTCATCGGCGGCGGCCATGCCGGACTCGCCGCGGCGATCACCGCCGCGGAGGCGGGCGCCGCGGTGACCCTCCACGAAGCGCACGGCGCACTGGGCGGACGGGCCCGTGGCACGGAGGGACCCTATGTCGCCTACGAGGGCCCGCACGTCTTCTACGCCGACGGCCCCCACTGGACCTGGCTCACCGAGCGCGGGCTCACCGGCCCGCTGTGCCGGCCGCCCCTGCGCGCGGCGGCGAAGCTGGGCTTCCGGTCCGGCGGCCGGGTGCGGCGGGTGCCGACCGCCGGGCTGCTGCGGATGGTCCGGGACCGCAATCGCCCCGCCCCGGTGGACCGCGACTTCCAGAGCTGGGCCGGCGAGCGCTACGGCGAGCGCGCCGCCGCGGAGGCGGCGTCGGCCATCTCCGTCGTGACCTACCGCGCCGACACCGGAGCGCTTTCGGCCGCGTTCGTGTGGGGGCTCCTGCACCGGGTGTTCGCCCCCCGCCTCCCGGCCGTGCGGTGGGTGGCCGGCGGCTGGAACAGCGTCACCGACCGGATGGCCGCCCGCGCACGGGATCTCGGCGTGCGCGTCGAGACCGGCTCGCGTGTCACCGAGCCGCCCTCCACCGGACCGGTGGTCGTGGCCACCGAGCTGTCGTCGGCCCGCGTCCTGCTGGGCGACGACTCGCTGCGGTGGGAGAGCGGCGACTGCCTGATGCTCGACGCGGCCGTGCGCGGCACCCGGCGCGACCTCTTCATCCTGTTCGACCTGGACGAAGGCGCGTTCATCGAGTGCTACTCGATGCAGGACCCCTCCGTCGCGCCCCCGGGCGAGTCGCTGTACCAGGCCGACATCCCGATCCGCCCCGGAGAGTCCCGCGCCGATGCCGAGGCCCGGCTGGAGCGGTTCGTCGGGTCGGCGCTCCCCGATTGGGAGGAGCGGACGACGTGGCGGCGCACCGCCGTGGCACGGGGCCGCACCGGCGCGGTCGACCCGCCGGGCGCGACGTGGCGCGACCGGCCCGCGATCGACCGCGGTGACGGTGTGTTCCTGGCCGGGGACATGGTGGCCGCCCCCGGGATGCGCGGCGAGATCTCCGTCAACAGCGCGGTCCGCGCCGCCGAGCTGGCCGTCGGCCGGGCCCGCGTACGGCGGTGACGCGGACCCGCCCGGCCGGAGGCGCCCGGCCCGCCCGCCGCAGGACGGGCGGGGGCGGGCCGGGCTCCGCTCAGGCCAGGCGGTCGCGCAGGGCGCTGTACTCCTCCCACAGCGCGTCGGGGAGCTGGTCGCCGAAGGTCTTGAAGAACTCCGGGATGAGCTCGGCCTCGCGCCGCCAGGTGCCGCGGTCGACCGAGAGCAGGAACTCCAGTTCGCCGGGCGTCAGGTCCAGGCCCTCGGTGTCGATCCCGTCGGCGGCCGGAAGCCGGCCGATCGGGGTGTCCACCGCGTCGGCCGCGCCCTGGAGCCGCTGGACGATCCATTTGAGGACCCGGATGTTCTCGCCGAAGCCGGGCCACACGATGCGGCCGTCGTCGTCCTTGCGGAACCAGTTGACGTAGAAGATCCGCGGCATCTTCTCCGGGTCGCCGGCGGCGCCCATCTTGAGCCAGTGGGCGAAGTAGTCGCCCATGTTGTAGCCGCAGAAGGGCAGCATGGCGAAGGGGTCGCGACGCAGCTCGCCGACGGCCCCCTCGGCCGCGGCGGTCTTCTCCGAGGCGACGTTGGCGCCGAGGAAGACCCCGTGCTGCCAGTCGAACGCCTCGCTGACCAGCGGAACCGCCGTCGCGCGGCGCCCCCCGAACAGGATCGCCGAGATCGGCACGCCCGCGGGGTCCTCCCACTCGGCGGCGATGGTCGGCGCCTGGCCGGCCGGCGTGGTGAACCGGGCGTTGGGGTGGGCGGCCGGATCCGCCGACGCCGGCGTCCAGTCGCGCCCCCGCCAGTCGGTCAGGTGCGCGGGCGGCTCCTCGGTCAGCCCCTCCCACCACACGTCGCCGTCGTCGGTGAGCGCGACGTTGGTGAAGATGCTGTTGCCCCACAGGGTGGCGACGGCGTTGGCGTTGGTGGCCTCGCCCGTCCCCGGGGCGACGCCGAAGAAGCCGGCCTCGGGGTTGATGGCGCGCAGCCGCCCGTCGGCGCCGAACCGCATCCACGCGATGTCGTCGCCCACCGTCTCGACCTTCCAGCCCGGGATGGTGGGCTGGAGCATGGCGAGGTTGGTCTTGCCGCAGGCGCTCGGGAAGGCCGCCGCGATGTAGCGGGGGTCTCCCTCCGGCGGGGTGATCTTCAGGATGAGCATGTGCTCGGCCATCCACCCCTCGTCGCGGGCCATGACCGAGGCGATCCGCAGCGCGTAGCACTTCTTGCCGAGCAGGGCGTTGCCGCCGTACCCGGAGCCGTAGGACCAGATCTCCCGCGTCTCCGGGAAGTGCGAGATGTACTTGGTCGTGTTGCACGGCCATGCGACGTCGGCCTGGCCGGGCTCCAGCGGGGCGCCCACGGAGTGGACCGCCTTGACGAAGTCGCCCCTCTCCTCGATCAGGCGCAGCGCCGCGGCGCCCATGCGCGCCATGATCCGCATCGACACCACCACGTACGGCGAGTCGGTGATCTCGACCCCGAGCTGGGAGATGTCGCCGCCCAGCGGGCCCATGCAGAACGGCACCACGTACATGGTCCGGCCGCGCATGCTCCCGGCGAAGACGCCGGCGAACGTGGCCCGCATCTCCGCGGGGGCGACCCAGTTGTTGGTCGGGCCCGCATCCTGCTCGCGCTCGGAGCAGATGAAGGTGCGGTCCTCGACCCGAGCGACGTCGCCCGGGTCGGACCGGCAGTAGAAGCTGTTCGGCCGCAGCTCCGGGTTGAGCCGGATGAACGTGCCCTGCTCGACCAGTAGACCGGTCAGGCGCTCCCACTCCTCGTCGGACCCGTCGCACCAGACGACCTCGTCCGGCCGGGTCAGGTCCGCGACCTCGCGGACCCAGGTGAGCAACTCTCTATGGCCAGTGGGGGCGGCCTCATCGCCAGGGACACTCATAGACACAGCGGCTCCTTTTCGTCGGTCTGCTCCGCATCATCGGTGATACCCCCGCGATCAGGCCAGTTGGCCTAGACAAGAGGTAGAGACCAATGGTCTATTTCGAGTTCCCGCGGCGGCGGTGACGGGCCGCGCGGCGGTCCCGGACACGACGGCGCCCGGCGGCC
Organism: Nocardiopsis mangrovi; assembly: GCF_042653925.1. Taxonomy (NCBI): domain Bacteria; kingdom Bacillati; phylum Actinomycetota; class Actinomycetes; order Streptosporangiales; family Nocardiopsidaceae; genus Nocardiopsis; species Nocardiopsis mangrovi. The sequence goes on along the minus strand of NZ_JBHSFQ010000016.1, from coordinate 112,394 downwards.
GGGAACTTCCCGTCGGCCGCCGGGCGCCTACCGCGATCGTCAGCAGTCGCGTCCGCTGTTGATGCATTCGACCGCGGTGGCCATCAGCTCCTGCGGCATCACGTTGATGAAGTCGGAGTGGTCGGTGATGGGCTTGTGCTGCTCCTCGGGGAATCCGTCGACGGCGAAGTTGGCGCCCTCCGGCACCTCGTAGACGAGGGTCTGGCGGAGCTGCGGCACCGCCTGCGTGCCGCCGGGGCAGGCGCCCGCGCCGTCGGGGAAGACGATGTGGGAGCGCTTGTCCTCGCTCGTGATGTTCTGGCCGTCCCAGCAGCTCGGGAAGTCCATGATCCGCACGACGTCGCTGCCCTCGGGGCACAGCGGGTACTTGTCGCCGGAGATCTGGTCCTCGAACCCGGTGCAGGTCCACTGCGCGTTGGCGTTGGCGCCGTTGGTCGTGAACGCGCGCGCGTTGCCGGTGATGATCTGGAGGAACTCGGGCATCTCCGTGACATCGGACACGGTATTGCCGCGGAACTCCAAGGTCGCCTGCGACGGCGTGATGATCCGGCCGATGTTGCCGTCGAGGCCGCCGCCGGAGACATCGGCGTCGGCGCCCTCCTGGGTCGTGTCGCGCAGCACCGGCCAGTAGTGCATGGACTTGTCGCCGTTGTCGCAGCTGCTCTCGCCCTGGAGCAGGAGCTGGTTGTTGGCGTCGATGTCCTCGGTGAACTGGTTGACGTTCTGGTTGCCGACGTAGTCGTGCGTGTGCTGGGCCCCGTGCTCGACACCGGGGGCGACGATCACGTTCTCGGAGTTGAACAGCCCGTTGGCGTTGACACCGCACTCGGTGACGAACGTCCCGGTGGAACCGCCCTCCTGGGCTTCGGGCGGGGGCGCGACCGCGGGGACCTGGGCGATGTCGACGAAGTCCTCGGCGACCGGCCCGTTTCCGCCGCCGCCGATCCCGCCGTCCTCGCCGCCCTGATCGCCGCCCTGGTCGCCTCCTTGGCCGTCCTCGCCGCCCTGCCCGCCGTCGCCGCCCCACGCGGCTTCGTTGCCGTCGTGGCCGCCGCCGTGGCTGTTCTGGCCGATTCCGACGTTCTGCGCGAGGGATCCGCCGTCGTTCACGGGGGCCAGGAAGATGATGCCGAGCACCAGTGCGGCCGCCGCGGTGACCCCGATCACGGGCATGGCCCGGATCCCTTTCCAGGATCCGGGTTCCCGGTTCTTACGGTCGTTTCTCCAGGGTTCTCGCATCTCTCGCTTCTCCTCTCCCCTCCATCACGGTGATGGAGAAGGGTCAGGCCGGGCGCCGCTCGGGCGGCAGGGGTTCGGGCAACTTCTCGTACTCGACGAGCCCTGTGCTCTCCAGGTGGGTGATGTGGCGCATGACGACCAGCAGGCCGCTCTGGATGAAGCTGCGGACGAGCTCGTTGCGGGTACCCGCGCGGACCTCGGCCAGCGCCTCGTAGACCGACCCGTGCGCCGCGCGCAGCCGGTTGACGAAGACCCGGTCGAACTCCTCTCCCGACAGCCCGGACAGCTCGTCCATCCAGACCTGCTGCTGCGGGTTGGGCAGGCTGGGCAGGACGACGTCGAGCTGTTCGGCGACGCCGCGGACCTGCTCGTCGAGCTTGATGTGGTCGGCGGCCAGCAGCGCTCCGACGTCCTTGACGTCGTCGCTGGCCGCGCGGTCGGCCGCCTGCTGGCCCACCGGGATCTCCCAGAGGCCGGCCTGCCTGACCTTGATCAACGCGTCGACGTCGGCGGGGCCGAGCGGGCCGAATTCCGTCGACTTCCAGTCCTGCCAGAAGACGCCGGCGACCGAGGTCGCGCCGTTGGGAACGACCATGAAAATGGTCAGCGACGAGACGATGAGAAACGCCACGACGCCCGCGAATTCGATGTACTTCAACGACCGGATCTGGAGCTTGCGCACAGGCCGTTTCCTTTCCGGGGATTTTCCGTGAAGCTCGGGGGATCTGGGATATCGGCTGGTCAGGACCTGAAAAGTCCGGGGCGGGAAGCCCGCGACGCCGTTTCCGCCGTCACCGATATCCGGCAGTCCGGCACACTACACGGCGATCTCGCTTCAGTAACCCCCGCCGCTGTAGCCGTCTCCGCCACCGGTGGAATCGCCGCCGCCTTCGGCCTCCTCTCCCCCTTCCGCCCCGCCGGCCGGCTCGCCTCCGCCGGCGCCCTCGACCATCTGGCCCTCGGGGGTCACGGCGTACCACTGGTCGGCGAACGCCTGGCCGTTGACGTCGCCGGGAGCGGCGTCGCCCGCGTAGCGGTAGAGCGGCCAGCCGGCGATGGTGAGCTGCTCGGTGCCGTCCTCGCGCTCGGTCGAGGCGAAGAGCGCCTGCTCGACCCCCGTCGCCGCGACCTCGCCCTCGGCCACGACCGGCGGCCACTGCTCGGCGCAGTCGTCCACGCAGGTGGAGGTCGGGGGTTCGGTGGAGTCCTCGGTGAACACGTAGAGGGTCCAGCCGTCGGCATCGGTGATGACCGACCCGAGGGCGGTCTCGGAATCGACGCTGATCGCCGTTGCGCCGCCCGTCGCCGGGGCGTCACCGGCCTCACCCGCGGGAGCGGGGTCGCCGGTCGCCCCCGCGTCGCCGCCGTAGCCGCAGCCCGCGGCGGTGAGGACGACGACGGCGCCCCCGGTCAGCAGCAGGGTTCTCGTGGTGCGTGCGTCCACAGTCTCTTCCATTCCGGGCTTCGTGTAGGTGGCCCCTCGTCGGGCCGTTATCGGTTGGAGATACGTAAGGACGGCGCGATCGGTTCAATGCCGGCGAAAGAAGTTACGCCCGGGTCTCGTGAGCTGGGCGTTCTTCGGGAACTTCGTTGGGAAGGGACGAAAGACCCCTCTTGCGGGCCGGTGCGGATCGGCACGATTCAACGACAAAACCGGCGTAGCTGGTGCTAGTGTCTTCCAGCGCGCAGCCCTTCCATTCCATGAACCCCAGCGGCACAACGGTGTCCCCGCACAGGGCATCCATTCGACCGCTACGGTGGAGGACGGACATGTTCGAAAGGCGCCAACCGCGGCCCCCCCAAAACACCACTACAACCCCCACGGAAGCCGCCCCGAGAGACGCCACGCGCTCGTTCCAGCGCCCATGGCTGTGGGCGGCGCTCCTGCTCGCAGCGGTCGCCGCCAACAGCGTCATCGCGGTGGCGGCACCCAACCAGGTCAGCTTCCTGCGCCTGGTCCAGGACTTCCTCTGGACCTACTCCGGGGTCTTCGCCCTGGTCGGCCTGACCGGCGCCGTCGTCTTCGGGCTCGCCGCCACCGACCGCCTCGTGGCGACGATCCACGACCGCGTCTGGTTCCAGGTGGTCCACCGGTCGTCGGCGATCGCGGCGGTCGGCTTCCTCATCGCCCACATCACGCTGCAAATCGCTTACGGGGCACCGCGCTTCTACAACGCGTTCGTGCCCATCGGCCTGGACGCGTCGGTCCTCTTCGGCGTGCTGGCGTCCGACCTGCTGCTCTTCATCATCGTCACGGGCGTGTTCCGGTCCAGCTTCGTCGGCCTGTCGCGCCCGTGGATGTGGCGGGCGCTGCACGTCTCCGCCTACGTGTGCTGGCCGATGGCGATGGTGCACGGGCTCACCGCCGGGCGGACCCCCGCGTGGTGGGTGATCCTCGGGTACACGCTGTGCATGCTCGCGGTCGCCACGATGCTGGTGCTGCGCATGGTCGTGAGCGTTCCGGAGCGCACGGCGGAGCCCGAGCCGGAGCCCGAGGAGAAGCCGGAGCGCACGGTCACCGTGGTCCGCAACGGCATGGCGGACGCCCCGGCCGAGCCGCAGCCCGCCATGGCGGAGGACGCGGAGTTCTGGGCGGCGATCCGCGAAGGGAGCAGGAACCCGTGATCTTCGAACCCGGGGAGGAGGCCCTGACGGTCCGCAACATCGGACCGGCCCGGATCACCTCCGGCCTCGAGACCCGGACCCGGCTGGGCATACTCGAGCACCGGGCGGTGCACGGCACCCCGCCGCAGCTGCCCCCCGATGACCTCATGGCCCTCGCGGGAGTCGCCGACCTGCGCGGACGCGGCGGGGCCGGCTTCCCCTTCGCCCGCAAGTACGCGGCGGTGCTGCGCTCCGCGCACCGCCGCCAGTCGCCGGTGCGGGTCGTGGTGAACGCCACGGAAGGCGAGCCGGCGGCCCGCAAGGACGAGATGCTCCTCACCCGCGCCCCGCACCTCGTCCTCGACGGCGCCGAACTCGCGGCCTGGTCGCTCAACGCGCCCGAGGTCATCGTGGGCGTGGCCGACGGCCCGGGCGAGCGGTCGCTGCTGGAGGCCATCGACGAGCGCGACTCCGACCTCGCGTTCCACGTGGTGCGGGTGCCCGAGCGGTTCATCTCCGGCGAGGGCGGCGCCCTGGTCCGCGCGATCAACGGCCAGGTCCCCATCCCGCCGGGCCGCAAGGTCCGCGCCGCGGACAGCGGTGTCGGCGGGGTGCCCACCCTGCTCTCCAACGCCGAGACCTACGCGCAACTCGCCCTGATCGCCCAGCTCGGCGCCGACCTGTACACGGCCGTCGGCATCCCCACCGAGCCGGGCACCGTCCTGCTCACGGTGAGCGTGCCGGGGAACGGCGACCCCACGATCGTCGAGACCCCCACGGGCGTCCTGCTCCGCGACGTCCTGGAACTGTGCGGCACGACCGCCGGCCGCGGGGTGCTGATCGGCGGCTACCACGGCGCGTGGCTGTCGGCCGACGCCGCGAACACCGTGCGGGTCTCCCGGGCCGGGATGAAGGCGGCCGGCGCCGCCCTGGGGGCGGGGATCGTCGCCCCCCTGAGCGAGGACGCCTGCCCCCTTGAGGAGACCGCGCGCGTGCTCCACTACATGGCGGGCGAGAGCGCCGACCAGTGCGGGCCCTGCTTCCGCGGGCTGCCCGAGCTGGCCCGCACCTTCAGCGAGCTGGCCGCCGGCGAAGGCGAGCCCGAGGCGGTGCTGAAGGCGGCGCTGATCGGCGAGGGCCGCGGCGCGTGCTCGCACCCCGACGGCACCGCCCGGTTCGCGCGGTCGGCGCTGGCGGCGTTCCCCGACGAGATCGCCATCCACGCGGCGGCGGGCTCCTGCAACCCGCGCACCAAGAAGGTGCTGCCGCTGTCGACCGTGACCACCGGGGCGTCGAAGATGCTGCTCGACTGGTCGCGCTGCGACGGCCACGGCCTGTGCTCGGTCCTGGCGCCCGACCTCGTCCAGCTCGACGGCAACGGCTACCCGCAGAAGACGGTCATGGCGGTCCCGGAGAAGTTCCGCGACACCGCGGAGAAGGCCGTGGAGATGTGCCCGGCGCTGGCCCTGCGGATCGACGAGGCGACGGCGCCCTGATCCGCTTCCCGTGTCCCCCGGCGCGGCGGTCCGCCCCGGGGGACACGGCGCCCGGCGTCAGCCCGCTCCCGGGCCGAGCCGCAGCCGCAGGCGCCCCGGGTGCGGCCGCTGCGGCGGGCTGATCCGGCCCACGGGCGTGGGGCGCGCGGCACCGGTGCACGACGCAACGGTCCCGGGGATGCCGTTCCAGGTGAGAAAGCCGAGCAGGGCGAACAGGTACGCCTCCTTGGCATCGGGGTCGATCCCGAGGGAGTCGGAGAAGCGCAGCGGGGCGGGGCCGAGCGCCGACCGCAGCGCCGCCACGAGCGCGGGGTTGCGCAGGCCGCCGCCCGAGGCGACGACCTCGGCCACCCCGTGGCGGGCGCACGCGTCGGCGATGGTCGTCGCCGTGAGCTCGACGAGGGTGGCGAACACGTCGTCCTCGGCGACGTCGAGCCCGGCCAGCGCCGCGTCCAGGTAGCCGCCGTGGAACACCTCCTTGCCGGTGGACTTCGGTGCGGGGCGCGCGTAGTAGGGGTCCTCGCGCAGCCGGGCGAGCAGTCCCCCGTGCACCCGCCCGCGCAGGGCGCGCCGGCCGTCGCGGTCCATGCGCTCGGCGCCGGCGCCGAGCCGCGACGCCGCGATGTCGAGCAGGGCGTTGCCGGGCCCGGTGTCGAAGGCCAGCGGGTCGCGGTCGGGCGCCACGACGGTCAGGTTGGCGATTCCCCCGATGTTGAGGGCTGCGGCCGGGGCGTCGCGGCCGGCCAGCCAGAGGACGTCGAAGGTGCTGGCCAGCGGGGCGCCCTGGCCGCCGGCGGCGACGTCGCGGGCGCGGACGTCCGAGACCACCGGCACGCCCGTGGCCTCGGCGATCCACGCGGGCTGGCCGAGTTGCAGGGTGCCGCGGGCGCGGCCGTCCTCGATCCAGTGGTAGACGGTCTGGCCGTGGGAGACGACGAGGTCCGCGGCGCGCCCGGGGCACAGGTCGGCGATGGCGCCGCGGGCGGCGTCCGCGAACGCCTGGCCGATGAGGGTGTCGAGCCGGCACACCTCGGCCATGGTGGTGGGCGCGGGCGGCAGGGCGGCGAGGATGTCCTCGCGCAGAGCGGGGGGATGGGGCACCTCGCGGTGGGCGATGGGGGCCAGCACCACGTCGCCGCCCGCCAGCCGGAGGTCGGCGACGGCGACGTCGATGCCGTCGACCGATGTTCCCGAGGAGAGTCCGATCACGATCATCCCGGAGTCCTTCCCCGCCCCGGGGTGCGCACGCCCGCCTTAGCCGAACTGGAAGGCGCGCTTGGCCAGGCCGAACCAGAAGCCGTCGATGACGGTGCGGGCGGTCTCCCCGCCGGCCTGCGCCGCCCCCAGCGCGACGAACAGCGGCGCCAGGTGCTCGCTGCGGGGGTGGGCGATCTCGGCGGCCGGGCCCTTCTCGCGCCAGTCGAGCAGCGCGTCGACGTCGCCCGATTCCGCCGCGCGGGCCGCCCAGTCGTCGAACTCCGCCGACCACGAGGGTGCGGCCGCGTCGGTGCCCCGCTTCATGTCGATGCGGGAGAGGTTGTGGGTGAGGAAGCCGCTGCCCATGATCAGCACGCCTTCGTCGCGCAGCGGGGAGAGCCGGCGGCCGAGGTCGAACAACTCCCGCGGGTCGAGGGTGGGCATGGAGATCTGCAGGACCGGGACGTCGGCCCGGGGGTACATCTCCTTCAGGGGCACGTAGGCGCCGTGGTCGAGCCCCCGTTCGGGTGCCTCGGCCACGGGTACCGGGCCGCCGCCGAGGAGGCCGCGCACCGATGCGGCCAGCTCCGGCGCCCCGGGCGCGGGGTAGGCGACCTCGTAGTAGCGGCGGGGGAAGCCCTGGAAGTCGTAGGTGAGCGGGACGGTCGTGGTGGCGCCGATGGTCACCGGCGCCGCCTCCCAGTGGGCCGACACGATCAGCACGGCCCGCGGCCGGCCGAGCCCCTGCGACCAGGAGGACAGCTGCCCGGTCCACAGGGGGTCGTCGGCCAGGGGCGGCGCCCCGTGGCCGAAGTAGAGCACGGGCGCCGGCGCCCGGCCTTGCGGTGCCTGGTGTGCGGTGCGGTTCACGGGGGCTCCCCTCGCCCGAGGAATTTCTTTCTGGAAAATCATTTCCCAGAAAGAGACTACCTCAGGGGAGCCGTCAGTGGACGATCGCGACGGGGCCGTGGGCCCCGTGCAGCACCGACTGGCTGACCGAGCCCAGGAGCAGGCCGGCGAACCCGCCGCGCCCGCGCGAGCCCACCACGACCAGGTCGGCCGGGGTGGCCGCCTCCAGCAGCGCCACCACCGGGTGTCCGCGCACCGCGCGCGGGTCGACGCTGACATCGGGGTGGCGCCGTGCGGCGTCGGCGACCTCCGCCTCGGCGGTGCGGCGGGCGGCGGCCTCCACGGCGTCGTCGTCGAACGCCTCGGGCGGCACGGGCCCCATCGACGACGCGAAGGCCGCCATCGGCTGCCAGGCGCAGACGGCGATGAGTTCGGCGCCGACCCTGTCGGCCTGCGCGAACGCGAAGTCCACCGCGCGCTTGCTCTGCTCCGACCCGTCCACGCCGACGACGACCCGCCCCTTCACCCCGTGCGCCTCCTCGTGCTTCTTGGGCAGCACGACCACGGGGACCGGCGCATGGGCGGCCAGCTCCACGCCGACCGACCCCACGAACGCGCTCGCCAGCCCGCCCAGCCCGCGCGATCCCACCACCACGGCCGCCGCATCGGGCCGGGACGCGGCGTCGAGCAGGGACTCGGCCGGGCGGGACTCGGCGAGCTCGGTCTCCACCCGCAGTTCGGGGAAGATCCGCAGGATCCAGTCGCGCGCGTAGTCCAGGAGCGCCTGGGCGTCCTGGTGGCGCGGCTGCGGCTGGTCGTCGTAGACGATGACCTCCCGCCAGGGCCCCTCGGCGTCGCGCGGCCAGACGGCGGTCACGATGCGCACGCCCAGGCCCGCCAGCGTCGCCTGATTGGCCGACCATTCGAGTGCGTAGCGGCTGGAGTCGGAGCCGTCCACCCCGACCACCACCCAGCGGGCCTCCGGTGTCGCATTCACAGCGGCGCCTCCTCCTCGTCTCCCGGATTCCGGTTGCGGGGATGAGTACCCGCACAGGCCCGCTTCAGGCGCGCGCGGCGCAAAAGGCCCCGGCACCGAGCACCTCGGCGCCGGGGCCGGCGGCCATGCGAACGGCGGGTCAGCTGCGGTAGTGGTGGATGCCCCAGGCCAGGGCGCCGGAGGCGCCGCCCTCGACCCAGTTGCGCAAGCCGGTCTTCATCCGCGACAGGTAGCCGTCGCTGATGCTCCCGGCCAGCGCGTGCTCGCGCAGCTCGGTCTCCGCCAGGATCCGGGCGTAGTGGGTGGGCAGGTGGTCGCTGAGGTCGTCGAACTCGACCTTGGCCAGGCCCAGCCGGCCGGCCTCGCGGTCGTAGAAGGCGGGCGTGCCCATGCTGTCCAGGTGCAGCCGCGCCAGGATCGGCCGCAGGGCCCCGGCGGGCGCGCCGTCGGCGGCCATCGGGTCGGTGAAGACGAAGTGGCCGCCGCTGCGCAGCACCCGGCTCGCCTCTTCGAGCACCCGGGTCCGGTCCCCGCTGTGGAGCAGGGCGTCCTGCGACCACACGACGTCGAACCCGTTGTCCTGCGCGGGGATGTCCTCGAAGGACCCGTCCACCACCTCGATCAGGTGGTCCAGGCGCGCTTCGCGGTTCAGCTCCCGGTTGCGCTCGTTCTCGACCTCGCTGAGGTTCAGGCAGGTGACCCGGCAGCCGAACGTGCGCGCGAGGTAGCGCGCCGATCCGCCGTACCCGGACCCGAGGTCGATCACGGCGGTGTCGGCGGTCAGCGGCAGCTTGCCCGCCATGCGCTCGACCGTGCGCCGGCTGGCCTCGGCGATGTCGTCGTCGGGGCCGCGGTAGAGCCCGACGTGGATGTCGGTGCCGCCCCAGATGGAGTGGTAGAAGGTGTCGGCGTCGCTGGAGTTGTAGTAGTCGCGCGCGGTCTGCACGGCCGCGGAGTAGGACTCCGCGCGCTGGTCGTCGCGGTGGTAGGCCTTCTCGGCGATGTGGATGAAGAAGTCGGGCTCGTCGCCCTGGTAGGTCTCCTGGAAGTCGCCGTAGGTGTCGACCTTCTGGAAGCCGACCTCGCGCATGAGCCGCCGCATGTAGTTCTTGCGCAGCGGGAACATGTTGAGGTGGTACTCCGAGGCGTCGGGGAACCGGTAGACGAACCGGGCCAGGCCCTCGTCGACGTGCTCGGGCTCGGCCGACACCTCCTCCCCGCAGTAGTAGTACGTGTGGGTGTTGCCGTACTTGCCGTCGAGGAGGGCGTCGTAGTTGCGCTGGTCCAGGATGAGCACGCCGTCGTGCTTGAGCATCGCGTAGAACTCCGCCAGCGCCTTGCGCCGGTCGCGTTCGGCGAACAGGTGGGTGAACGAGTTGCCCAGGCAGATGATGGCGTCGTAGGTGCCGTGGACGTCCCGGTTCAGCCAGCGCCAGTCGGCGTGGACGACGCGCAGGATGTGCCCGCCGAAATCGAGGCCGTTGGCGAACGCCTTGGCCAGCATCTCGGGGCTGCCGTCCGCGCTGACGGTGTCGAACCCCTCTTCCACCAGGCGCACGGAGTGGAACCCCGTGCCCGTGGCGACGTCGAGGACCTCGCGGACCCCCCGTGCCTTCAACTGCTCGATGAAGAAGCGGCCCTCGCTGGCATAGCGTCGCTTCCAGTCGATCAGCTCGTCCCACTTCTCGACGAACCCGGTGACGTATTCCGCTTTGTAGTGGTCGGTGTCGCGAACGGCGAGCGGGTCATCCCCGAATCGCTGCTGATCCTGCCCGTTGATAGATCGACTCCTCACACTCGAAACACCCTCTCGCTGTGCACACACGACGCCGAGGGTGAAACCTCGCGCATATACATTGAAAAGCATGACCCCCGTGGTAATACAAGGGCAAGATTCGTGATTTCCAGAGTATTCGCAGGTCAGACCGCATAAATTCGATCTTCACGAGAACGCGTTCGAGCACCGTGAACCTGGGCCTCCGGCATCCCCGACGCACCCGGAAGCAATTCTTGAAGGCGGCATCGAATCGCATGGCGCAACCCATTGCGCAACGCGCACCGTGAAATTATTCGACACGACAGCGAAATTATGGTGAATCATCTCCGTGCTACACCGCCGCCGCTGCCGCCGGGACGCCCTCCGCCGCTCCCGGCCCGCCCGCACCGGCGCGCGTGTGCCTCGGCGCCGCGCTGCTGGATAATGCGGGGATGGCCATCAGTGGACGCGGCTCCCAGGAGATCGCCGCCAGCATCGAGAGGGAGATCGCCCGAGGGGACCTGCACGCCGGAACGGCGCTCCCGCCGATCCGCGACCTCGCCGGGGACCTCGGAGTCAACGCCAACACGGTGGCCGCGGCCTACCGGCTGCTGCGCGACCGCGGCCTCGTCGAGACCGGGGGGCGCCGGGGTACGCGGGTGCGCGGCCGGCCCGCCGGCCGGCCCCGCGAGACCGAGGCCGGCCGCGTCCCCCCGGGCACCCGCGACGCCGCCAACGGCAACCCCGACCCCCGGCTGCTGCCCGATCTCGGTGCCGCCCTGGCCGCCGTCGCCCGGCGGCGCAGCGGGCACCACCCGCTCTACGGCGACCCGCCGGTCGACCCCGGGCTGCTGGAGGCCGCGCACGAGGTCTTCTCGGCCGACGGCGTCCCCGCCGACGACCTCACGGTCACGGCGGGGGCGCTCGACGGCATCGAGCGCCTGCTGCGCTCCTCGCTGCGCCCGGGGGACGCCGTCGCGGTGGAGGACCCCGGCTGGCCCGCGCTGTACGACATGGTCGCCGGCCTGGGACTCAAGCGCCTGGGGGTCCCGGTCGACGACGACGGCATGGAGCCCGGCGGGCTCACCGCCGCGCTGCGCGCCGGCGCCCGCGCGGTGGTGCTGACCTCCCGTGCGCAGAACCCCACCGGGGCCGCCGTCTCCGCCGAGCGCGCGGGCCTGCTGCGCGCCGCGCTCGCGCACCACCCCGATGTGCTAACGGTCGAGGACGACCACGGGTTCGGGTTCACCGGGCAGCCGTTCCATGGGGTGCACGGCGCCGCGGAGCGGTGGGCGGTGGTGCGGTCGGTGGCCAAGGGGTACGGCCCCGACCTGCGGCTGGCCATGGTGGCCGGCGACGCCTCGACGGTCGACCGGGTACGGGTGCTCCTCCAGGCGGGGACCGGCTGGATCAGCCGCGTCCTCCAAGAGGCGTTCGTGGAGGTGTGGCGGCACGGCGGGATCGTCCCGGGCGAGGTGGCGCGCTGCTACGGGGAGCGCCGCGGCGCCCTGATCGACCGGCTCGCCGAGGCGGGGGTCGCCGCCCGGGGGCGCAGCGGGGTCAACGTGTGGGTGCCGGTCGCCGACGAGGCCGCGACCGTCGCCGCGCTGCTGGCCCGGGGGTGGGCGGTGGCCCCCGGCCGGAACTTCCGCCTGGAGTCCGCGCCGGGCATCCGGGTGACGGTATCGGCGCTGGAGGCCGGCGACATGCCCCGCCTGGCCGCCGACATCGCGGCGGCCGCCCGGCCGGCGGGACCCGCGGTCTGAAAACCGCCCTCCGATATGACTTGGGGCGATTTGACGATTACGTACCGTGACTACGGGTATGGGGGCATCGACCGCGTTCTACGCCGTATCGGGGGGTACCGGCATGGGCGGATTCGAGAGTGAGCGACCGATCGACACCACACGGCTGTGGTCGGGGGGCCTGGCCACGGCCGTGGTCGCCGGGCTGATCGCCCTGGTGGGGATGTTGCTGATCCGCGGTGTGCTGGGGGTGCCGGTCCTCGCGCCACACGACGCCGGCCTCCTCGGCGGCGTGGTCGTGGGCGGCTATGCGCTGATGGCCGCCGTCGCGGCACTGGCGGCCACGGGGCTGCTGCACGCGCTGCTGCTGACGGCGCCGCGGCCGGCCACGTTCTTCGGCTGGATCGTGGGGCTGGCGACCCTGGTGGCGGCGGTCGGCCCGGTCACACAGGACGCGCCGGCGGGCGGCCAGATCGCCACCGGCATCGTCAACGCCGTCACGGGCCTGGTGATCACGTCGCTGCTGGGCGGGGTCGGCGCCGGCGCCGTGCGCCGTCCGCGCGGCACCCGGCCGCTGCTGCGCGCCGAGGGCGCGCTGCCCGATGTCGGATACACGCCGGCCTGGGACCACGGCCCGGACGGCGGCCCGCCGGAGGACGGGCCGGCCTACGACGCCGGCCGCCGCGACGCGTCGGACGGCGGCGCGGCCGGAGGCCCCGCGAACACGAGCGGCGCCCCGCGCCGCCACTACCCGGACCCCACGGCCCAGAGCGGGCACGACTGACGCGGCCGCCACGGCGGCCGCGCGGGGGTCATCCGCCGCTGACCAGCGCGTCGATCCGCTCGGGGCTGAGGCCGTACTCGATCACCATGACGGCGGCGCCGATGACGCCGGCGCGCTCGCCCATCTGCGACGAGACGATCCGCAGGTCCTCGGTCGCCAGGGGCAGCGAGCGCTGGTAGATGACCTCGCGCACGCCGGCGAGCAGGTGGTCGCCGGCCAGCGCCAGGGAGCCGCCGATGACGATGATCGACGGGTTGAGCATGTTGACCGACGCCGCCAGCACCTCACCGACGTCGCGGCCGGCCTGGCGCAGGGAGAGCAGGGCGGCCACCGAGCCGGAGCGGGCGAGTTCGACGACGTCCAGCGCCGTGCGGGCCTCGATGCCCTGCCCGGCCAGCTCGGCCGCGATCGCGGCGCCGCTGGCCACCGCCTCCAGGCAGCCGGTGTTGCCGCACCGGCAGGGGTGCCCGGCGCCGTGGGGGACCTGGATGTGGCCCATGTCGCCGGCGGCGCCCTTGGCGCCGCGGTAGACGCCGCCGTCGCTGATGATGCCGCAGCCGATCCCGGTGGCGACCTTGACGAACATCAGGTGGCTGGCGTCGCGCCACCGCGCGAAGTGCTCGCCCAGGGCCATGATGTTGACGTCGTTGTCGACCAGGACCGGGCCGGCGAAGCGCTCCTCGATGTAGCCGGGCACGTCGAAGCCGTCCCAGCCCGGCATGATCGGCGGGTTGACCGCGCGCCCCGTGGAGTGTGAGACGGGGCCGGGCAGGCCGATGCCCACGCCGAGGACGTCGTGCTCGGAGCGCCCGGCGCGGTGCAGCAGCATCCGCCCGTGGTCGATGACCCAGTCCAGCCCGGCCACGGGGCCGTCGGCGATGTCGAGGTGGTCGCGGGTCTCGGCGAGGACCTCCCCGGCCATGTCGGTCAGGGCCAACCGCGCGGCCGTGGCGCCGAGGTCGGCGGCCAGGACCACGCGGGCCGAGGGGACGAACGCGAACGTCGTGGGCGGGCGGCCACCGGTGGAGGCGGCCTCGCCCGCCGGCCCGATGAGGCCCCCTGCGAGCAGGGCGTCGATGCGCTGGGTGACGGTCGAACGCGCGAGCCCGGTGATCCCCGCGAGCTCGGACCGGGTGCGCGGCCGTCCGTCGCGCAGCAGCCGCAGCAGTGTGCCGGCACCGGGGGCCGCGGGGGCGGCACCGGGGGAGACCTGTCCGGGGGTGGAGCTCAGCGCTCCTGCGGGGATCAGCGCGTCTTCTGTCACCCGACCAGTGAATCACAGGAACTATTTCAGATACGTCGACCAGCTATTTCTACTCTGCGTCGCATCTTCTGCTTGACGTTCGTCATAAGTCCCGTTTACCTTCCCACCATGGCAGTGAGTCACATCACAGAACCGAGCGCGCCCCCGGACCCCGGTGCCGCGCAGCGGGGCGGCTACCGCGCCGCGGTCATCGGCACCGGGTTCATGGGACGGGTCCACGCCCGGGCCATCCGGGTGTCCGGCGGCCGGGTGGTCGGTGTCGCCGCGTCAACCCCCGACAAGGCGGAGGCCGCACTCGGCCCGCTGGGCGCCGAACGCGCCTACGCCGACGCCGCCGCCCTCATCGCCAGCGACGACGTCGATGTCGTGCACGTCTGCACGCCCAACCACCTGCACGCCCCGCTCTCCCTGGCCGCCATCGCCGAAGGCAAGCACGTCGTCTGCGAGAAGCCGCTGAGCACCGACGCCGACACCGCCGCCCGCATGGTCGCCGCGGCGGCCGACGCCGGGCGCGTCGCCACCGTCCCCTTCGTCTACCGGTTCCACCCGATGGTCCGCGAGGCCCGGGAGAAGGTCCGCTCGGGCGCGGTGGGCCGGCTCACCCTCGCCCACGGCAGCTACCTCCAGGACTGGCTGCTGCGCCCCGGCGACGACAACTGGCGGGTCGACCCGGATCTGGGCGGCCCCACGCGCGCCTTCGGCGACATCGGCTCGCACTGGTGCGACCTGCTGGAGTTCGTCACCGGCGACCGCATCGCCCGCGTGGCCGCGCAGACCTCCACCGTCAACGGCAGCCGCGGCTCGGGCGACGGCCGGCCCGTCGACACCGAGGACGTCGTCACCCTCCAGTTCCAGACCCGCGCCGGCGTGGTCGGCGCCGCGGTCATCAGCCAGGTCTCGGCGGGGCGCAAGAACCGGCTGCTGCTGGAGGTCTCCGGCACCGAGATGACGCTCTCCTTCGACCAGGAGCAGCCCGAGCTGCTCTGGCAGGGCGGGCGCGAGCAGAGCGGACTGCTCATGCGCGACCCCGACACCCTCAGCCCCGCCGCCGGGCGGCTGGCCCGGGTCCCGGCCGGCCACGCGCAGGGCTACCAGGACTGCTTCGACGCGTTCGTGGCCGACACCCGCGACGCCATCGCGGGCGACGCCCCCGACGGCCTGCCGGTCTTCACCGACGGCCTGCGCGCCGCACACCTGGCCGAGGCCGTGCTGACCGCCGCGGCCGAGAACGCATGGGTCGAGGTCCCCGCGTGAGCAGCGCGCCCGGCGACGCCCCTCTGCTGCGCATGCGCGGCATCGGGAAGTCGTTCCTCGGTGTCCGCGTGCTCAGCGGCGTCGACCTGGAGGTGCGCCCGGGCGAGGTGCACGCCCTGGTCGGCGAGAACGGCGCCGGCAAGTCCACCCTGATGAAGATCCTGGCGGGGGTCCACCAGGCCGACGCCGGCACGGTCGAGCTCTCGGGCTCCCCGGTGTCCTTCTCGCACCCGGTGCAGGCCCAGCAGGCGGGGGTCTCCACCGTCTTCCAGGAGTTCAACCTGCTCGCGGAGCGCACCGTCGCCGAGAACGTGTACCTGGGCCGCGAGCCGCGCCGCCGCGGGGCGGTCGACGCCCGGCGGATGACCGAGGACACCGCGCGGCTGCTCGACGACCTCGGCCTGGGCGGACTGTCCCCCGGCGCCCGGGTGCGCTCGCTATCGGTGGCCGAACAGCAGATCGTCGAGGTCGTCAAGGCGATGTCGCACGACGCCCGCGTCATCTCCATGGACGAGCCCACCGCCGCGCTGGCCGACCACGAGGTGGACCTGCTCTACGGGCTCGTCCGGCGGCTGCGCGAACGGGGCGTGGCCGTGCTGTACGTCTCGCACCGGCTGAAGGAGATCTTCGACCTGTGCGACCGGATCACCGTCCTCAAGGACGGCCGGCGGGTCGGAACGGTCGACACCGCGGCCACCACCTCCGACGACCTCATCCGGATGATGGTGGGCCGGCCGGTGAGCACGCTGTTCCCCGGCCCGGTCGAGGGCACCGCGCCCGGCCCGGTGCGGCTGGAGGTCACCGGCGGCGGCAACGACCGGCTCGACGGGATCGGGCTGCGCGTGCGCGGCGGCGAGATCGTGGGGCTGGCCGGCCTGCAGGGCAGCGGGCGGACGGAGCTCGCCCACGCCCTGTTCGGGATCGACCGCTTCACCCGGGGCGAGCTGCGGGTCGACGGCCGGCGGGTACGGCTGCGCTCCCCCAACCAGGCGGTGCGCTCCCGCATCGCGCTGGTCACCGAGGACCGCAAGGCCGAAGGGCTCGCGCTCAACCAGTCCGTGCTCGCCAACGGGCGCATGGTGCTCGACGCGGTCCGCCCCTCGGCCGCGCGGGCCGGCGCGCGCCGGCTGCCCGGGTTCTTCAGCTCGCTGGAGCTCGTCGCCCGCGACACCGGCCAAGAGGTCCGCTTCCTGTCCGGCGGCAACCAGCAGAAGGTCGTGCTCGCCAAGTGGCTGGCCACCGACCCCGCCGTCATGGTGCTCGACGAGCCGACGCGCGGTATCGACGTCGGCGCGAAACGGGCGGTGTACACGCTCATCCGCGACCTCGCCAAGGCCGGTGTGGCGATCCTGCTCATCTCATCGGAGCTGCCCGAAGTGATCGGCCTCGCCGACCGCGTCGTGGTGCTCCACGACGGCCGCATCGCCGGGGAACTGCCCGGCGGCGCGGGCGAGGAGGACGTCATGGCGCTGGCCACCGGTCACCACAGCGGCGCGAGGAGGGCGGCCTCATGAGCGCGGGCATCACGGCGCGGCTGCGCGGCGCCCCGCGGCGGCTCGGCACCACCGGCATGGTCTACGCGGCGCTGGTGCTCATCGTCGCCGTCGGCGCCGTCCTGGCCGCGACCCGCGGGCACAACCTGCTGGGCACGGCCAGCACGGTCGACATGCTCACCCGGTCGAGCCTGCTGGGGTTCGTCGCGATCGGCCAGACCCTGGTCATCCTGTGCCGGTCGCTCGACCTGTCGGTGGGCTACGTCATGGCCCTGTGCAGCATCGTCGCCGCCACCACGATGGCCGGCGACCCGGCGCGCATCGGGTTGGGCATCGCCGCGGTCCTCCTGGTGTCGGGGCTGATCGGCCTGGCCAACGGGCTGATCGTCACCAAGCTCAAGGTGAACGCGTTCATCGCGACCCTGGGCATGGGCCTGGTCATCAAGGGCTACCTCGACACGCAGTACGCCGGGCCCACGGGCGAGGTCCCCGCGGCGTTCCAGGCGTTCGGCTACACGCGCATCGGCTTCGTGCCGCTGTCGACCGCGGTGATGCTCGCGGTGGCGGTCGCGGCCATCCTGTTCCTGCGCAAGACGCGGACCGGATACCACATCTACGCCGTGGGCGGCGACGCCGACGTCGCGCGGATGTCGGGGATCCGGGTGGACCGGCCGGTCGTGACCGCCCACGTGCTGTGCTCGATGGCGGCCGGGGTGGCGGGGCTGCTCATCGCGTCCCGCTTCGGCACCGGCAGCAGCCTGGTCTACTCCTCCGGCTACGACCTGGAGTCGATCGCCGCGGTCGTCCTCGGCGGCACCTACCTGATGGGCGGGAGCGGGGGCGTGGCCGGCACGGTCGCCGGGGTGCTGATCCTCGCGGTGCTCGACACCCTCTTCAACATCCTGGCCGTCGACCCGTTCTTCAAGGACGTCCTGCGCGGCGTCATCGTCATCGCCGCGGTCGCCATCTACGCCCGCCGGCAGTTCGCCCGCCCGCTCAGCCGGCCCCGGTTCGCCGGAGGCGGCGGCGCCGGCGTCGGCACCGCGGGACCGCCGGGCCCGGAACCGGAGACCGGCCCGGACGCGGAGCGGCCGGCCACACTGGAAACGGCGCGGGAAGGGGGCCGGCCATGACGGGCACGGCCGTTCGGACGGGCCCCGGGGCCACGGCGCGCGACCTGGTGGGCCGACTCGCCGGAGGCGGCAGCGGCACGGTGTTCGCGCTGCTCATCCTCATCTTCGCGATCATCTTCACGCTCAACCCCTCCTTCGCGGCGCCGCCGTCCCTCCTCGCGTTCGTCAAGGCCGCCGCGCCCCTGGTGATCCTCGCCGCCGGGCAGTACCTGGTGATCGTCTCCGGCGAGCTCGACCTGTCGGTGGGCTCCCTCGTGGGCGCGCAGGTGGTGCTGGCGGCGGCGCTCATCGACGGCGAGGCGTCGCGCACGGTGCCCGTCCTGCTGCTGATGATCGCCTTCGGCGCCGCCGTCGGCCTGGTCAACGGGCTGGTCACCACCCTGCTGAAGGTGCCCTCGATCATCACCACGCTCGGCACCATGCTGGTCCTCTACGGGGCGATCCGGCTGTGGACCGGCGGCGCGCCCACCGGCGCGCTCTCGGACGAGTTCCGGGTCGCCGGCCGCGGCGGGATCGAGGACCTGCCCTTCATCGGCCAGCTCCCGTGGGCACTGCTCATCCTGCTGGCCGTCGGCGGCGCGGTGGTCGCGCTGATGCGCTCCCCCTTCGGGCGGACGCTCGTGGCCACCGGCGACAACGACACCGCCGCCGCGTTCTCGGGCGCGCGGGTGTGGCGCGTGCGCACCCTGGCCTTCGTCGGCTCCAGCCTGCTGGCCACCCTCGCCGGGATCCTCATCGGCGGATTCGCCGGGGTCACCGCCCAGGTCGGCGACGGCCTGGAGTTCGCGGCGATCACCGCCGTGGTGCTGGGCGGGGTCGTCCTGGGCGGCGGGCGCGGCACCGTCATCGCCGCGATGGCCGGCGCGCTCACCGTCGAGGCGCTGTTCACCCTGTTCAACCAGCTCAGTCTGCCGTCGACGATCCAGCCGACGGTCCAGGGCCTCATCATCATCGCCGCGGTCGCCTACGCGGCCCGCGAGCGCCCCATCCGATCCCCCCGGTCCGCGGAGCCCGCGCTCCCCGGGCCGGACAAGCCGACGGAGGTGCCGCCCGCGGGCGGCACCCGCTAGGAGGTCCGAGACGATGCGCATCCCCCGCGCCGCCCTTGCCGGAGGCGCCGCCGTGAGCATGCTGCTCATGACGGCGTGCACCACCGACGCCCCCACCGATGCCTCCGCCCCGGAGGAAAGCGCCTCTCCGGAGCAGGACTGGTTCGACGCCGAGGAGTACGAGACCCAGCTCGCCCAGCGCGACATCGAACCCGAGGGCCCCGAGGACCAGCCCTGGCTCCAGGCCATCGATCCGGAGATGGTCGACACCAGCGAGTACCGGCTGGAGGGGGACGCCGCCGAGGAGCCCACCGTCTGCTTCTCCAACGCCTCGGTCTCCAACCCGTGGCGGGTCACCGGCTGGATCACCATGCAGCAGCAGGTGGAGGCGTTGCAGGAGAGCGGGGACATCGGCGAGTTCCGGGTCTCCGACGCCGCCGACGACGACAACCAGCAGATCTCCGACATCCAGGCGTTCGTCGACGCCGGCGACTGCGCGGCGATCATCATCTCGCCGTCCACCACCGCCACCCTCACCCCCGCGGTGGAGGCGGCCTGTGAGAGCGGGGCGCCGGTCATCGTCTTCGACCGCGGTGTCAACACCGACTGCGCCGTCACCTTCATCCACCCCATCGGCGGCTACGCCTACGGGGCCGACGCCGCGGAGTTCCTGGTCGAGGAGCTGGAGCCCGGCTCCACCGTCCTGGCACTGCGCATCCTGCCCGGGGTCGACGTGCTGGAGCACCGCTGGGCGGCCGCCCAGGAGGTCTTCGGCGACAGCGAGCTGGAGGTCCTGGGCTACGAGTTCACCGAGGGCGACGGCGCCCAGATCAAGGACCTGGTCACCCAGCACCTCCAGCGCGGCGACGTCGACGGCATCTGGATGGACGCCGGCGACGGCGCCGTCGCCGCCCTGGAGGCGTTCGAGGACGCCGGCCAGCCCTACCCGGTGTTCTCGGGCGAGGACGAGCTGAGCTTCATGCGCAAGTGGCAGGAGGAGGACATCACGGCGCTCGCCCCGGTGTACTCCAACTTCCAGTGGCGCACACCGGTGCTCGCCGCCGACCGGATCCTCGACGGCGAGGAGGTCCCCCAGGAGTGGGTGCTCCCGCAGAACCCGATCACCGAGGCCGACCGCGACGAGTACCTGGAGCGCAACGCCGACATGCCGAGCCTGCACTACGCCCAGTTCGGCGGCGAGGACCTGCCCGGGTTCCCCGAAGCCTGGCAGGACCGCTGATGCGGCGCGCGCTGGGCGTCAACACCTGGGTGTGGACCTCGCCGCTGTCCGACACGGGGCTGGAGCGGCTGGCCCCGCGCATCCGCGACTGGGGGTTCGACACCGTCGAGCTCCCCGTGGAGGACATCGGCGACTGGACGCCCGCGCGCGCGGCCCGGCTGCTCGACGGGCTCGGCCTGTCCGCGACGGTGACCCTGGTGATGGGCGCCGGACGCGAACTCGTGGCCACCGACCCCGCGACGGCGGCGGCCACCCGCGACTACCTGCGCCGGGTGGCCGACGCCGCCGCCGAGGTGGGCTCCCCGGTCATCGCCGGCCCCGCCTACGCCTCGGTGGGCCGCACCTGGCGCATGACCCCCGCCCAGCGGGCGGACTGCTACGCGGAGCTGGCCGAGAACCTGGCCCCCGTGGTCGAGCACGCCTCGGCCGCGGGGGTGCGGGTGGCGGTGGAACCGCTCAACCGCTACGAGACCAGCCTGCTCAACACGGTCGACCAGGCGCTCACCGCCCTGGACGGGCTGCCCGCCGACGGCTGCGGCCTGGCCCTGGACGTCTACCACATGAACATCGAGGAGACCGACCCCGCCGCCGCGATCCGGCGGGCCGCCGGCCGGATCGCGCACGTGCAGGTGTGCGCCAACGACCGGGGCGCGCCCGGCACCGACCACCTGGACTGGCCCGGCATCCTGGCGGCCCTGGACGACAGCGGGTACACCGGCCCGCTGGTGATCGAATCCTTCACCGCGGAGAACGCGGCCATCGCCACGGCCGCGTCCATCTGGCGCCCCCTCGCGCCGACCCAGGACGCGATCGCCGTTGACGGGCTCGCGTTCCTGCGCCGACTGCACCACCAGGAGGACGGGTGATGCCCGACATGTGATCCGCACGGGTTCCCCCCGGGCGGGACCGGCGCCCCACGCCGGGACCGCCTGCCCGTCGGCGCCGGCACGCCGCACGGATGACCCTTTCCCGACGTTTTCACGACCGGTGAGGTTTCTTCCATGAGCGCACGCTTGCGACGCCTGCGATCACTCGGCGCCGTACTCGTCTCCTGCCTACTCCTATTCGCCCTCGCCCCCGCCGTCGCCAACGCCGACACCGGCGACGAGCCCGAGTTCCGCGCCCTGTTGTTCACCAAGACGGCGGGCTACCGGCACGACTCCATCCCCGCGGGCATCGCCCTGTTCGAGCGGCTCGCCGCCGACAACGACTTCGCCATCGAGCACACCGAGGACTCCTCGGTCTTCAACGACGCCGACCTGGCGACCTACGACGTCGTCATCATGTTCCAGACCTCCGGCATGGTCTGGGAGGACGACGCCCAGCGCCAGGCGATCCAGGACTACGTCGAGGGCGGCGGCGGGATCGCGGCCGTGCACAACGCCACCGACATGGGTATCGAGAACGACTTCCCGTGGTGGGACGACCTGGTCAACGCCGGCGCCCACATGCCCACCCACTCCCCCGGGGTGCTGCCCGGGACCGCCAAGGTCGCCGACCGCGTCCACCCCTCCACCCAGGGCCTGCCGGCCGTCTGGGAGCGCGAGGAGGAGTGGTACAACTTCGACGTCAACGTGCGCGGCGACGTGCAGGTGCTGGTCACCGCCGACGAGTCCACCTACGACCCCGGCCCCGACGCCATGGGCCACGACCACCCCATCTCCTGGTGCCGCGACGTCGGCGGCGCGCCGATCTGGGCGACGTCGATGGGCCACCCCACCGCCGCCTACAGCGAGCCGGAGTTCATCGACCACCTGCTCGGGGGCGTGCGCAGCGCGGCGGGCGTCGTCGAGTCCGACTGCGGCGGCACCGTCTGGGACAACTACGAGAAGGTGTCGCTGGACACCGAGACCTACGACCCGATGGGGCTGGCGGTCGCCGACGACGGGCGCGTCGTCTACGTGCAGCGGCAGGGCCAGGTGCGGGTGTTCGACCCCGCCACCAACCTCAGCTCCACCATCGGGACCCTCGACGTCTACACCGGCGGCGAGGACGGCTTGGTGGGGGTCGCCCTCGATCCCGACTTCGCCGATAACGGGCACCTGTACCTGTACTACGCACCCGCGAGCGGGGACGACACCGATCCGGCGAACATGGCCAACCGGGTCTCCCGCTTCACGGTCACCGACGACGGCACCCGGCTCGACATGGAGTCGGAGTCGGTGCTGCTGGAGATCCCGGCGCTGCGCGTGAACGAGCCCGGACACACCGGCGGCGGCCTGGAGTTCGGCCCTGAAGGCGACCTCTACATCGGCGTGGGCGACGACACCAACCCGTTCGCCTCCGACGGCTACTCCCCGATCGACGAGCGACCGGGCCGCGAGCCGTGGGACGCCCAGGGCACCTCCGCCAACACCGCCGACCTGCGCGGCAAGATCCTGCGCATCACCCCGCAGGACGACGGCACCTACACGGTGCCCGAGGACAACCTGTTCAACGGCGGCGCCTGGAACGACCTCTTCCCCGGCGGCACCTACGACCCCGAGCTGGCCCTGCCCGAGATCTACGCCATGGGCTTCCGCAACCCCTTCCGGTTCTCCGTCGACCCCGCCTCCGGCGACGTGCTGGTGGCCGACTACGGGCCCGACGCGAACGCGGCCGACGCCGACCGGGGCCCCGAGGGCCTGGTGGAGTGGATGGCCGTCGGCGAGCCCGGCAACTTCGGGTGGCCCTACTGCCACGGGCCCAACCTGCCCTACCGCGACTACGACTTCGCGACCGGGGTCTCCGGCGACGCCTTCGACTGCGACGCGCCGGTCAACGAGTCCCCCAACAACACCGGCCTCACCGACCTTCCGCCGTCGGTGCCCCCGGGCTTCCACTACGGCTACGGGCCCTCCGAGGACTGGCCGGAGCTGGGCACCGGGCCGGCGGCGCCGGCGGCCGGCCCCGTGTACCGCTATGACGCGGACCTGGAGTCGACCCGCAAGTTCCCCGCCTACCTCGACGGCAAGAACCTCTTCTACGAGTGGGGCCGCAACTACATCAAGGAGGTCGGCCTCGACGACGAGGGGGATGTCCTCGACGTCACGGCGTTCGTGCCCGACATGGAGTTCGACCAGCCGATGGACATGGAGTTCGGTCCGGACGGCGCCCTCTACCTGCTCGAATGGGGGGCGGGCTTCGGCACCGGCGGCGACTCCGGGCTCTACCGCATCGACTACACGGGCGGGGTGAAGTACCCGGTCGCGGTCGCCTCCGCCGACCCCGACAGCGGCGGCGCGCCGTTGGAGGTGCGGTTCTCCTCCGACGGCAGCCACCACCCCGACCCCGGCGAGAACATCGAGCTGAGCTGGGACTTCGGCGACGGCTCCACGTCGACCGAAGCCGACCCGGTGCACACCTACACCGAGGCCGGAAACTACACCGCCCAGCTCACCGCCACCGACTCCGCGGGGCTCACCTCGACCGCCAACGTCGGGGTGTCGGTCGGCAACACCCGGCCCGAAGTGGAGATCTCGCTGCCGCCCGACGGCGGGCTGTTCGAATTCGGCGACGAGGTGGAGGCCGAGGTCACCGTGACCGACGCCGAGGAGGGGTCGACCGCCGACGGCGGCATCGACTGCGCGGACGTCACCATCACCGCGTCCCTCGGGCACGACGAGCACGCCCACCTGGTCGACCAGTTCTCGGGCTGCGAGGCCACGGTGCCCACGCTCGCCGACGACGGGCACGGCGCCGAGGCGAACCTCTACTACGTGATCGCAGCCGAGTACGCGGACAGCGGCGGGGCGGACGGCGCGGTCGCACCGCTGACCGGCCGCGCCGAGGCCATGCTCCAGCCCAAGGTCAAGCAGGCCGAGCACTACAGCGCGGCCGAGGGCGTGAGCACCGCGCCGACCACCGACATCGAGGGCGGCGGGCTGCACCTGGCGGGCATCGACGACGGCGACCACGTCGCCTACGCGCCGATGAGCCTCAGCGGGATCGACGACCTCACCTTCCGGGTCGCCTCCGGCGGCGCGGGCGGGTCGATCGAGGTCCGCGCGGACGCCCCCGACGGCGAACTGCTGGGCACCGCCGATGTGGAGCCCACCGGCGGGTGGCAGACCTGGGACGACGTGACGGTGGACGTCACCGACCCCGGGCGGACCGTCGACCTGTACCTGGTGTTCACCGGGTCCGGCGCCGACCTGTTCACCCTCAATTTCATCGAGTTCGGCGGCCGCGGCGTCGCGGTCGACAGCCGGCCCCGGGTCACCCTGACCTCGCCGGAGAACGGAGCCGCCTACGAGAGCGGGGCCACGGTCGAACTGGCCGCCGAGGCCACCGATGAACTGAACGAGATCGAGAAGGTCGAGTTCCTCTCCGGATCGACGGTGATCGGCGAGGTCACGGAGGCGCCCTACGAGCTGTCCTGGGACGCCCCCGACGGCCGCCACGAGATCCGGGCGCGCGCCACGAGCGACACCGGGGCCACCCGGGACTCGCGGCGGGCGGCCATCGTCGTCGGCGGCGACGACGTGCGCCCGCCCTGGACGACCCACGCGACCGGCGAGGCGGAGTTCGCGCAGTACGGCGACGACGCCTTCACCATCGAGTCCGACGGCGCCGACATGTGGCAGGCCACCGACGAGTACGGGGCCGTCTTCCAGCCCGGCGCGGCGGGCGGGTCGTTCACCGCGACGGTGCGGGTGGACGCGCTCGACGCGGCACACCCGCGCGCCAAGGCGGGGATCATCGTCCGCGAGGACATGACCCTGCCCGGGGAGTCGCCGGGATACGTGGCCGTGACCACGACCGGCGGCGACGGGCCGGAGATGCTGTGGGACGCCGACGGCGACGGCCGGCTGGAGTCGTCGCAGTTCGGCGCGGCCGACGCCGAGCGTCCGCTGTGGCTGCGGCTGGAGCGCGACGGCGACACCTTCACCGGGTCCTACTCGACCGACGGCGAGGAGTTCACGGCGGTCGAGGAGGCGACGGTCGCGGCGCCGGAGCGATTGGACATCGGCATGGCGGTGACCGCCCACTCCACGGAGGAGACGGCCCGCGCCGAGTTCTCCGGCTTCCGGCTCGACAGCGGGCCCGAAGGGGAGGTCCCGACCGTCACGGCGACGGCCGACCCGGGCGAGCCGGACGGCGCGGAGGGCTGGTACACCTCGCCGGTCACCGTGGCGCTGGAGGCCGACGACCCCGAGGCCGCGATCGAGTACCGCCTCGGAGACGGCGCGTGGACGGGCTACGACGCGCCGGTCACCGTCGACCAGGACGGCGAGCACACCCTGGAGTACCGCGCCGCCAACGACGCGGGCACCTCCGAGACGGGCTCGCTGGAGCTGCGGGTCGACACGTCCGCACCCGAGGTCGCCGTCACCGGTGTGGACGACGGCGGCGCCTACAGCGTGCGCGACGCACTCGACGTCGAGGCGTCGGCACAGGACCGGACATCGGGCGTCGCGTCGGTGACGCTCGCGCTCGACGGAGAGGAGATCGAGTCCCCCGCGTCGCTTGAGGGCCTGGAACCCGGTGAGCACACGCTGACCGCCCAGGCCGCCGACACCGCGGGCAACACCGCGGAGGCCGCGGCGGCCTTCGAGATCACGGTGACCTACGAGGAGGCCGGCGAGATCATCGACGACTACCGCGAGGAACGGGTGCTGAGCCGCGGCCAGGCGGCACGGCTCCACCTCCACCTGGAGACCGCCGAGCGCTTCGCCGAGCACGGACGGGAATCCCAGGCCCGCCGGGCCCTGGACCGGTTCGACACGGCGGCGGAGGGCGTCGGTGACGACGCCGCCCGGTCGATGCTCCTGGCCGTGTCCGAAGCCCTGAGGTCCGACCTGTAACAGACCGGGAGCCCGCGGCGGCGGGCTCCCCTCACCCTCCCGCCCGCCCTTCGGGGCGGGCGGGAGGGACCGACCGACCCGACCCGACCCGACCCGACGACAAGCCGCCCACGACGAGTAGCAGCTGGTCAACACGATCGCAACGACAGAGCGTGACCGAACGAACGCAAATCGATGGGCGCCAGGGCCGGAGGTCTCCGGAGCGAATGAGAGGGGGACGGCGGCCCGGTGACCGGTGACCGGTACGGCGGGCGATGCCCCGCCGGGAGCGGTGACCGGTGGCAGGACAGGCAGGTCGATCCGCCGGAAGGCGGCGCCGTGGTGCGGCCCGGCCGCACGGAGAGGGGTGGCGAGATGGGAGCTCGATCAACGGAGACCGGCACAACGCCGACCGGTCCGACCGGACCGACCGGTGGAGAGGCCGGTGGAGCGGCCGGCGGACCGGAGAAGACGCGCACACCCGGCCGGCGCCCCGGGCAGACCGGATCAGGCTCCGGCGCGACCGGCTCACCAGGCTCGCGCGGCGGCGGAGGAGGCGGATCCGACAAAGTGAACGGGCCCGCCAAGGCGAAGGCGTCCGCCAAAGCGGGCAGGTCCGCCAAGGCGAGCGGCTCCGGCGGGGGCGGCGGGACCGGCAAGGCCGCGCCGCCGGGCCGGGGGCCGGGTGCGTGGCGCGCGGCGACCGCCGTGCTGGGGTGCCTGGTCGTCGCCGGCGGCGTCGTCGCGGCGATCGTGCTGACCCGCGAACCGCCACCGGGCCCCGACCCCGAACGCGTCGCCGAACTGGAGGCGTCGGAGGACGCGCAGAACGTGACGCAGATCGGCGAGTTGATCGACCAGACCCGCACGGCCCACGACGACCTGGTCCCGGTGCTCGAAGGACTCGACACGGCCCTGCCCGCCGAGGGGGCGCCTCCCTCGGACGGTCCCGGGGGCGACGAGGTGGCGGACTGGCGCTCGACCGTCGACGACGTTGCCGCCGGCTTCGCGACCTCGCCGTCCGGCGACACCGGCCACAACGTCGCCCGAGGCGGTCTGCGCAGCGCGGTCGAGCTGCTGGCGTCCTCGGTGGAGGTCTACCAGAGCGCGGAGGCGGCCGACGGGGACCAGCGCGACCGGCTGCTGGAGCTCGCCGCCGACCTGCGCACCCAGGCGGTGCGCGCGTGGTCGGTGGCCGCGACCCAGCTCGACGTCGTCGCCGTCGAGGCGGGCCACGGGCACGTGCACATCTTCCTGCCCGCCCAGCCGGGCAGCGAGGCGCTCATCCCCGACTCCGCCCCCGAGGGCACCGACGCACGGGAGGAGCCGACCTCATGACCCCCACTGCCCACCCGCCCAGACCCGGCGGCACCGCACCCGGACACGGCCGCGCCCGCCCATCCCCGGAGCCGGCGGAGGCCCGCACCACGTCCTCGCGTGCCGCAGCGGACGCCCCCCGAGGCCGCACCCGCACCCAGGGCGCCGCACGGCCGACCGCGCCCCCCACGCCGCCACGTGTCGCGGCCGGCATCGCACACACGAACAGCGAGAACACGACCACCGCCCTGCCGCACACCGCTGCGAGCGCGGCTCCCCCGCATCCGGCACCGCCCCCCACACCGCGAGCCGGCCCGAACGACCCCGCGCATACCGCCGCTTCCACCGGCGCGGGCGGCACCGGCGTGCCACCCCGCGCCCGCGCCGCCCCGGCTTCCGCGCGGCGGCGCCGCGCCGCGCACCGGCAGCGGCACACCGCCGTCCTCGCCAGGGGCCGCGGGCCCGGCCCCGCGGGTGCCGCGCCGCGCACCGCCACGGACGCGTGGGGTCCGGCGGATCGCGCGCGGGCGCGAGACGGCGAGAGGACTCCGCCGATCTCGCCGGAGCGCCGCCGCAGCGGCGGGCCGGGCTTCCGGCGACCGCGCGACGAGCCGCCGCACGTGTCGGGGCGCGCGCCGCACACGGCGCCGTCCGGCGCCGTTGCGCCGGTAGCCGGCCCGTCCGCCCCGCAGGAGGCGGGCCGCCGGGTCGCCTGGTCCGGGGACGGGGCGCGGGCTCGGGGGGACCGGGTCCGGGCGGCCCGTCCGGGGGCCGGCGCGATCGATCAGGGCTGCACCGCAAGGCAAGGAGAATCGGCATGAACGGCCGTATCGGTGTTTGGTTCATCGGCGCGCGGGGGTCCGTCGCCACGACGACGGTCATCGGCGCCCTCGCCATCGGTGCGCGTGCGGCGGAGCGCATCGGATGCGTCGCCGACCTGCCCGGGCCCGATGCGGCCGGGGCGCCCGACATCCCCGAGCTGGTCTTCGGCGGGCACGACGTCACCACCGCCACGCTGCCCAAACGCGCCGAGGCCCTGGCCCAGGCCGGTGTGGTCCCCGCCCATCTGCCCGCCGCCGTCGTGGACGGCCTCGCGGCCGTCGACACGCGGATCCGGCACGGTGTCCTCGCCGGCCAGGGGCCGCAACGGTCCTCGACCGACCGGATCGAGGCCGACCTGCGGGAATTCCGGTCCGCCAACGGGCTGGAGCAGGTCGTGGTCATCGACGTCTCCAGCACCGAACCGCCCCTGAGCGCTGAGGCCGCCGCCGCGACGGCGTCGCCGGAGGCACTGGAGGCGGCGCTGGACGGCCCCGTCCCCGTGCTCCCGGCGAGCTGCCTCTACGCCTATGCGGCCTTCCGCGCCGGGTGCCCGTTCGTTGGTTTCACCCCCAGCCCGGGGCCGCGCCCGGCCGCGATCGCCGCGGCCGCCGCCGCGCGGCGCCTGCCCTGGGCCGGATCCGACGGCAAGACCGGCGAGACGCTGCTGAAGAGCGCCCTGGCCCCGATGTTCGCGACGCGCGCCCTGCGGGTGCGCTCCTGGTCGTCGGTCAACCTGCTCGGCGGCGGCGACGGGGAGACCCTGGCCGACCCCGCGAACGCCGACAGCAAGACCGCGTCCAAGGCCCACGGCCTGGCGCAGATCCTCGGCCACGCCGTCGACGGCCCTCTGCACATCGACTACGTGCCGGACATGGGCGACGCGAAGACGGCCTGGGACCACATCTCCTTCGAGGGGTTCCTCGGCACCCGGATGACGCTCCAGTTCACCTGGGCGGGCATCGACTCCGCGCTCGCCGCCCCGCTGGTGCTGGACCTGGCGCGGCTGGTCGCACGGGCCCACGAGGCCGGCGAGACGGGCCCGCTGCCGGCGCTCGGGTTCTTCTTCAAGGACCCGGCGGACAGCGACGAGCACCGGCTCGCCGCGCAGTGGGACGCCCTGGTCGCGTGGTGCGCCCGCTTGGGCTCGGCGGCGGACGGCACGGGGGTGGCGCCGTGACGCGCGCCCAGCGGGACACGGAACGGGGCCGGCCGCGGCACGCCGCGGGAGACGCTCCGGCGGGCGAACCCGCGCACGGGGCCGCCCGGGCCGAGCCCTCCGGGCAGGGCCGGGACGCGACCGGGGACCGGCGCCGCCGACGGGACACGGCCTCCCCGTCCCCGCTGAGTACCGGGCCGCGGGGGCGCCGCACCCGGCGGGCGGCGGGGGCGCCGCGGTGGCGCGACCTCGCCGAGCTCGTGCGGCTCCCCGCCGCCCTCACCGTGCCCGGCGACACCCTCGCGGGTGCCGCCGCCGCGGGGTGGCCGCTCGGCCGGCGCACCTACGCGCTGCCCCTCGCCTCCGCCTGCCTGTACTGGGCGGGGATGGCGCTCAACGATTACGCCGACCGCGAGCTCGATGCCGTCGAGCGCCCCGAGCGGCCCATCCCCTCGGGCCGGGTGCGCCCGGGTGAGGCGCTGGCCCTGGCGGTGGGGCTGACCACCGCGGGCGTGGCCGTGGCCGGGGCGGTGGGCGGCCGGCGGTCCGCCGGGACGGCCACCGCACTGGCGGCGGCGGTGTGGAGCTACGACCTGTTCCTCAAGGCGACGCCGCTGGGCCCGCCGGGGATGGCGGCCACGCGCGCGCTCGACGTGCTCTTGGGCGCGGGACCGCGGCCGCGCGCGGCGGCGCTCCCGGCCGCCGCGCTCGCCGTCCACACCCTGGGGGTGACGACGCTGAGCCGGGGCGAGGTGCACGGCGGTTCCCGCGCCACCGCGGGCGCCGCCCTGGCCGGGACGGCCGCCGCGGCACTGCTGGCGGCGGCGCCCGCGGGGCGCACGACCGCAGTGGGCGCGGCCGGGCACCCCGCACCGGGACCGGGAGCGGCCGGGCGCCCGGGACGGCCGCCGGTCCGGTGGGCGACCGGGGCATCGGCCCGGCGGACCGCAAGCGCGCGCGGCCCCGGCGGGTCCGTACCTGTTCCGGCCCCCGCCCCCCGGCGGACGGCCGGTCCGGGCGCGCACCGGGAGCCGGTGCGGACGCCCGCCTCCGCCCTCTGCGGTACCGGCCACCGCGGGGACGCGGTCGCCGCCGGGGCCGCCGCGCTCCTCGCCGCCCGCTTCGTCTTCGCGGTCGGCCGGGCCCAGGCCCGCGCGGCCCGCGACCTCCGGGCCGCCTCGGTGCGATCGGCCACCGGGGCGGGCATCCACGGCATGATCCCCCTCCAGGCGGCCCTGATCGCCCGAACGGGATCCCTGCCCCCCGCCGCCGCCCTCCTCGCCATGACCCCGGTCGTCACCGCCGCGTCGAAGGTGGTGTCGCCGACGTGAGGCCGTCGACCGGCGAGCCGCGAGGCGACGCCCCCCGCCACAGCGCCACGCCGTGCTTCCGGCCGCCGGCGCCGTCCGGTCCCCGCGGCCGAAGGGGGCCCGCATGAGCCTGCGCTTCGGATACGGCAGCAACGGATTCGGCGACCACCGGCTCGACGACGCGCTCGCGATCATCGCCGACCTCGGCTATGAGGGTGTCGCCCTGACCCTGGACCACCCGCACCTGGACCCCTTCGCCCCCGACGCGGCGCCGCGTACGGCGGCGATCGGGGCGCGCCTCGGGGAGTTGGGCCTGGCCGCGGTGATCGAGACCGGCGCCCGGTACCTGCTGGACCCGTGGCGCAAGCACGAGCCGACCCTGGTCTCCGACGACGGCCGCGACCTCCGGGTGGAGCTGCTGCGGCGGGCCGTGCGGATCGGGGCCGAACTCGGCGCCGAGGCCGTCTCCTTCTGGTCGGGCGTCCTGCCCCCCGGCGTCTCCGCGGCGACGGGATGGGACCGGCTCACCTCCGGGGTCGCCGACGTCCTCGATGAAGCCGAACGCGCCGGCGTGGTCTGCGCGTTCGAACCCGAGCCCGGGATGTTCGCCGCGACCCTCGCCGATGTCGCGGAGCTGCGCCGCCGCCTGGGCGACCCGGACCGGCTCCGGGTGACGGTCGACATCGGGCACTGCGTCTGCAATGAGCCGCTGCCCGCCCCGGAGGCGGTCCGCCGCGCGGGGGCGCTGATCGCCAACGTCCAGCTCGACGACATGCGGCCCGGAGTCCACGAGCACCTGGAGTTCGGCGACGGGGAGATCGACCTGCCCGGGGTGCTGGGCGCCCTGCTCGACACCGGCTACACCGGGCTGGCATCGGTGGAACTCCCCCGGCACGGACACGCCGCTCCGGCGGTCGCGGCCAGGTCGCTGGACGCCCTCCGCACCGCCCTGCACCGGGCCGAGGCCGACCGCGGCGCCCTCCGCGCCACCGGATCGGAGGCGCCGTGAACGTCTCCATACCGCGCGACGACGCTCCGGGTCCCGCCGCCGTCCATCCGCCCGGCCGGGCGGAACGGCCCGGCCGCCACCGGCGCCGGGAACCCGACGGCGGGCCGCTCGGCGGGCGCGCGCTCCCGCGTCACCCGACACGGCGGAGCCCGGTAGGCGGGGTGCCCGGCGGCGCGCCGGTTCCCCCGGGTGATTGTGCGCCGCGCCCACGGGGCGGTCCGGTGCGGCGGGAGGGCGGGCCCGGCCGGTCCGTCTCCGCAGGCCGTCCGGAACGCCCAGGGGAATCGGCGCACACCCGGCCTCGGCGCCGAGCCGCCGCGGACGCGGGGCGCGGTGGGACGGACGGCGGCTCCGCCGGTCCGCACGACCGCACGCCCGCTCCTGCGGCGGCGTGTCCCGCCGCGCTCCCCGTGGTGGTCGCGCCGCGTGGGGCGGCCCCGCGGGAACGCCTGGGCGCACCACGGGGATGCACGGCCGGGCCGCCGGGGCACGCGGCCGGGCCGTGGCCGCCGGGCCCGCTGGGCCGCACCACCGTGGACGTCCGTCCCGGCGGTCCGCGGACCGCCGCTCGCACGGACGGCCGGGAACGAGACGTGTCGCTGAAGGGGGGAGCACGATGACGCCGGATGGGAACGCGCGGGCGCCGTTGGACGGGGAGGCCCGGGAACGCCTCGATGAGCTGGTGCGGGAGGTCGGCGCCGCTCCGCAGCGGATCGCCGTGGTGTTTCCCGCCGCGGCCCGCCGGGTCGCCCGGGGGCCGGGGCCCAGCGCCGACCCCGACGGTATCGCCGGGCCCACGCTCGACGACCTCGTGCGCACGGAACTGCTCGTGGCGCTGCGCGACTCCGTACCGCCCGGCCGGCTCGCCGACGAGGTCGACGCCCTCTACCGCTTCGGCGACGCCGAGGAGAAGCGGGCGGTGCTGCGCGCGCTGCCCCACCTCGGAGACGGGGTGCGCGCGGTCCCGCTCCTCGACGACGCGCTGCGCAGCAACGACCCGCGGCTGATCGCCGCCGCCGTCGGTACCCCGGCGGCGGCGCGGCTGGACGCCGCCGCGTGGCGGCAGGCGATCCTGAAATGCCTGTTCACCGAGGTTCCACTCGCCTGCGTGTGGGGGGTGCGCGAGCGCGCCGACACCGACGCCGAACTCGCGCGCATGGTCGCCGACTTCGCCGCCGAACGGGCCGCCGCCGGTCGCACCGTGCCCGCTGACGCGGCGCCGCTCCTGGCGGCCCACCCGGGCCCGCGGGCCGCCGTCGAACGCCTGGTCCGGGCCGGTGCCCCGCCCGTCGAGGACGGTCCGCCCGGCACCGCGCGAACCGCCGCGGCCGGATCCGCCGCCGGGGCTCCCGGCGGCGGCGGTACGGCCGCGCGGCGCCCCACCGTCCCCAGCCCTCTGACCACCGCCGAACGCGACGCTCCAGGCGACCCCCAGAAGGAGGCGTGATGCGCATCTTCGACCCGCACATCCACATGCAGTCCCGCACCACCGACGACTACCAGCGGATGCACGCCGCGGGGGTGCGCGCGATCGTCGAGCCCGCTTTCTGGCTGGGGCAGCCGCGGACCGGGGTGGCGTCCTTCGTGGACTACTTCGACGCGCTCGTCGGCTGGGAACGGTTCCGCGCCGCCCGGTTCGGGATCCGCCACCACTGCGCGATCGCGCTCAACCCCAAGGAGGCCAACGACCCCCGCTGCGCGGGAGTCCTGGAGGTCCTGCCCCGCTACCTGGCCAAGGACGGGGTGGTCGCGGTCGGCGAAGTGGGCTTCGACTCCCAGACCGCCGAGGAGGAGAAGGCGTTCCGGTACCAGCTCGACCTGGCCGCCGACCACGGGCTGCCGGTCCTCGTGCACACTCCGCACCGCGACAAGGCCGCGGGCACCCGGCGCACGCTGGAGCTGGTCGCGGCCTCCGGCCTGCCCCCGGAGATGGTCCTGGTCGACCACCTCAACGAGACCACCGTCGCCATGGTCGACGACGCCGGCTGCACCCTCGGCTTCTCCATCTACCCCGACACCAAGATGGACCCCGGCCGCATGGTGCGCATCCTCGCCGAGCGCGGCCTGGAGCGCGTGGTGGTCAACTCCGCGGCCGACTGGGGGCACAGCGACCCGCTGAGCACCGCCCACACCGGCCGGGAGATGCTCGCCGCGGGGTTCGGCGAGGACGACGTGGACCGGGTGCTGTGGCGCAACCCGGTGGAGTTCTTCGGCCGCAGCGGGCGGCTGCTGCTCGCCGGCGACGGCGACGGGGACGCCGCCCCCGACCGCTCCGCCACGTTCGCGGGCAATTCGATCCTGCGCGGCGCCCGCCCCGACCCGGGGGAGGGGTGATCCGATGCGCCTGCGCCACCCCGATGGGACCGTGGTCCACCTCGCCTACTGCACCAACGTCCACCCCGCCGAGGACGTCGACGGCCTGATCGAGCAGATCCGCACGTACGGCGGGGGCGTCCGCGCCGCGCTGGGCGCCGGCCGGCTCGGCCTGGGCCTGTGGCTGCCCGCCCGCGCCGCCGCCGGCCTGGCCGGCGACCCGCGCGGGGCGGAGCGGGTGCGCGCCGCGCTCGACGCGGCCGGTTGCGAGGTCGTCACGCTCAACGCGTTCCCCTACGCCGGGTTCCACGCGCCGACGGTGAAGCACGACGTCTACCACCCCGACTGGACCGAGCGCGCGCGGCTGGACTACACGCTGGACTGCGCCCGCGTACTTGCCCGCATCATGCCCGACGACGCCGCACGCGGCAGCATCTCCACCGTCCCCCTGGCGTGGCGCACCCCGTGGTCGCCGGACCGGCACCGCGCGGCGCGCGAGCACCTCGACCGGCTCGCCGAGGGCCTGGGCGCGGTCGCGGAGTCGGAGGGGCGGACGATCCGGGTGGGCCTTGAGGCCGAGCCCGGCTGCGTGGTGGAGACCTCCGCCCAGGCGGCCTCCCTGCTGGCCGGCCTGCCCGGCGACCGGCTGGGCGTCTGCCTGGACACCTGCCATCTGGCCGTCGCCTTCGAGGACCCGGGGGCCGCCCTGGACCGGCTGGGCGCCGCCGGGCTGCCCGTGGTCAAGCTCCAGGCGTCGGCGGCGGTCGAGGCGGCCCGCCCCGACGAGCCCGCCACCCGCGCGGCCCTCGCGGCGTTCGCCGAGGACCGCTTCCTGCACCAGGTCCGCGAGCACGCCGGCGGCACGACCTCGGCGCGCGACGACCTGCCCGGCGCTCTGGGCGGGGAGGCGCCGTTGCCCGGCGAGGGGCCGTGGCGGGTGCACTTCCACGTCCCCGTGCACGCGCCGCCGGCCGAACCGCTGCGGGGAACGGGCGACCACCTCGCCGCCACGCTCGGCCGTGTGTTCGGCGGCCCCGCCGCGCTGACCGACCACGTCGAGGTGGAGACCTACACGTGGTCGGTCCTCCCGCCCGCACAGCGCCCGGAAGGCGCCGCGGGCCTGATCGCCGGGATCGCCGGGGAGATCGCGTGGACCCGCGACCGGCTGACCGCGCTCGGACTGGAGGCCCTGTGACCGCGACCGCCCCCGCCGCCCGCGGCCGGCACCGGCCGCGCCGCGCTCCCCTGCGTCCGACGGCCCACGCCGGACCACCGCCCCTCGACCACGGGCGGGCCGTTCCGGCCTGCCTCCGCCCCTGCCCGCGGCCGGACCCGTCCCCGGCCGCGCTCCCGGCCCCGGGCGCGCCCGCGGGCTCCGCCATGCCGCCGCGTCCGGGCTTCCCTCCGCTCGCCGCGCACCTGCCCGCCCCGCGACCGCCCGGTCCCGCCGGACCGGCGGCCCCCCTTCGGCGCCGGCCGCGCCGCCACCGCGTGTTCGCGGCAACGGACGCGCCCCCGCCCTTCCCGGCCGCCCCCGGCGGGGGCCGGGGGCCGCTCACAAGGAGGTCCGCATGACACGACGGCTGCTCGTGATCGACGTCGTCGGGCTGACGCCCCGCCTGCTCGCCCACGCCCCCCGGCTGCGCGCCCTGGCCCAGGAGGGCTGGCAGGCTCCGCTGGACACCGTGCTCCCGGCGGTCACGTGCCCTGTCCAGTCGACGTTCCTCACCGGGGCGCTGCCGCGCGACCACGGCATCGTCGGCAACGGCTGGTACTTCCGCGACCTCGGCGAGGTCATGCTGTGGCGGCAGCACAACCGCCTCGTCGGCGGGGAGAAGGTGTGGGAGACCGCCCGCCGGCACCGGCCCGGGTTCACCACCGCGAACGTGTGCTGGTGGTACGCCATGGGCGCCTCCACCGACTGGACCGTCACCCCGCGCCCGGTCTACCACGCCGACGGCCGCAAGTCCCCCGACTGCTACACCCGCCCGCCCGCGCTGCACGACGAGCTGACCGCGGCGCTCGGCCCGTTCCCCCTGTTCCAGTACTGGGGGCCGACCGCGTCGCTGGCCTCCACCTCCTGGATCGTGGCCGCCACCCGGCGGCTGCTGCCCCAGGCGGACCTGACCCTCTGCTACGTCCCCCACCTCGACTACGACCTCCAGCGGCACGGCCCCGACTCCGCGCAGGCCCACGCCGCCGTGCGCGACGCCGACGCGGCGCTCGCCCCCCTCCTGGACGACGCGCGCGCCCTGGGCGCCGAGGTCCTGGTGCTCAGCGAGTACGGGATCGCCCGTGCGCACCAGCCCGTGCACGTCAACCGGGTCCTGCGCGAGGCCGGCCTGCTGGAGGTCTACACCCAGCACGGCATGGAGTACCTGGACCCGTGGGCGTCGCGCGCGTTCGCGGTCGCCGACCACCAGGCCGCGCACGTCTACGTCGCCGACCCGGCCGACGTCGCGCACGTCGCCCGGCTGCTCGCCGGCCTGCCCGGCGTGGACCTGGTGCTCGACCGCGCCGGCCAGGCCGACCACGGCCTGGACCACGCCCGCTCCGGGGAGCTGGTGGCCGTCGCCGCCCCCGGCGCGTGGTTCACCTACTACTACTGGCGCGACGACGCCCGGGCGCCCGACTTCGCCCGCGGGGTGGAGATCCACCGCAAGCCCGGCTACGACCCGGCCGAGCTGTTCCTCGACCCCGCCGACCCGACCGCCAAGGCGCGTGCCGCCCTCGGCCTGGCCAAGAAGAAGCTCGGGCTCCGCTACGCGATGAACGTGGTCCCGATGGAGGCCGAGTGGGTGCGCGGCACCCACGGCCGGCTGCCCGACGACCCCGACGACGGGCCGGTGGTCCTGTGCACCGACCGCGCCGAGGCGCGCGACCGCATGGCCGCCACTGATGTCCGCGACCTGATGCTCGGTCTCGTCGGTGTGCCGGCACCGGCGAGGCCGGCCTGACCCGCCCGGCCCCGCGGCCGGGCCCCGCCCCCCTGACCCCGAGACCGGCCGACCCCCCGACCACCGACTCCCACCCATCTCTGGAGGTAGCACGACCATGGCCCGACCGATCACCCTCTTCACCGGACAGTGGGCCGACCTGCCGTTCGAGGAAGTGTGCCGGCTGGCGGCGTCCTGGGGCTACGACGGCCTGGAGATCGCCTGCTGGGGCGACCACCTGGACGTTCGCCGGGCCGCCGCCGACGACGACTACGTCAAGGAGAAACTCGCGACGCTCCAGCGGCACGGCCTCAAGGTGTGGGCGATCTCCAACCACCTCACCGGCCAGGCCGTCTGCGACGACCCCATCGACCTGCGCCACCAGGACATGCTGCCGTCCCGCATCTGGGGCGACGGCGAACCCGAGGGCGTGCGCACCCGCGCCGCCGAGGAGATGAAACTGACCGCCCGCGCCGCCGCCCGCCTGGGGGTGTCGACCGTCGTCGGGTTCACCGGCTCCTCGATCTGGAAGTACGTGGCGATGTTCCCGCCGGTCCCCGCCTCGGTCATCGAGGACGGCTACGCCGACTTCGCCGCGCGCTGGAACCCGATCCTCGACGTGTTCGACGAGGTCGGTGTGCGCTTCGCCCACGAGGTGCACCCCTCGGAGATCGCCTACGACCACTGGACCACCGAGCGCACCCTTGAGGCGATCGGGCACCGCCCCGCGTTCGGGCTGAACTGGGACCCCAGCCACATGGTGTGGCAGGACATCGACCCGGCCGCGTTCCTGTGGGACTTCCGCGACCGGATCTACCACGTGGACTGCAAGGACACGCGCCGCCGCACCGGCAACGGGCGCAACGGGCGGCTCGGCTCGCACCTGCCCTGGGGCGACCCCCGCCGCGGATGGGACTTCGTCTCCACCGGCCACGGCGACGTCCCGTGGGAGGACTGCTTCCGCACCCTCAACAGCATCGACTACCAGGGCCCCATCTCCGTGGAGTGGGAGGACGCCGGGATGGACCGCCTCACCGGCGCCGCTGAGGCCGTCCGGTTCGTTCGCGCCAACGCCTTCGATCCGCCCGAATCGTCCTTCGACTCCGCCTTCGGATCCGAATGATCGCCCATCGGCTCGCGCCGAACGCTGAAGGGAACACCATGAACAGACGCGCCGGCCTCGTGGCGGGGGCTGCGATGTCCGCCCTCATCCTGCTCGCGTCACCCACCCCCGCGCTGGCGGACCCCGCCGACGGCCCCCCGCCCGAGGACCTGTTCCAGAAGGTCACCCTCAACGACACCCCCGGCGAGCCCATCGACCTCGCGGTGCTGCCCGACGACCGGGTGCTGCACACCACCCGCGGCGGCCAGGTGTGGATGCACGACCCCGAGACCGGCCTGAACACCCTGGCCGCCGAACTCGACGTGTACCAGCACGACGAGGAGGGGCTGCAGAGCATCGCGCTCGACCCGGACTTCGGTCAGCGGGGCGGCAGGTCCGACTGGGTCTACCTGTACTACGCGCCGCCCATGGACACCCCCGAGGACGACCCCTCCACGCCCGACATCAACGAGGGCGACGCGCCGACCACCGGCTCACCCGAGGACTTCGCCCCGTTCGAGGGGGTGGTGCGGCTGTCCCGGTTCCGCTTCGACGACGGCAAGATCGACATGTCCAGCGAGCAGCAGATCCTGGACGTGCCGCAGGACCGCGGCATCTGCTGCCACGTGGGCGGCGACATCGTCTTCGACGACGACGGCCTGCTCTACCTGTCCACCGGGGACGACACCAACCCGTTCTCCTCGGGCGGCTACACCCCCATCGACGAGCGGCCGGACTCCAACCCGGCCTTCGACGCGCAACGCACCTCGGCCAACACCAACGACCTGCGGGGCAAGGTGCTCCGCATCGACGTGGGGCGCAACGGGTCCTACTCGATCCCCTCCGGGAACCTGTTCCCCGAGGGCACGGAGGACACGCGCCCGGAGATCTACGTGATGGGGCTGCGCAACCCGTTCCGGATCGAGCTGGACCGCACCACCGGCGACCTGTTCGTCGCCGACTACTCGCCCGACGCCCCTGAGGCGGATCCCGCCCGCGGCCCGGCCGGCCACGGGCAATGGGCCGCGGTGCGCGAGCCCGCCAACTTCGGCTGGCCCTACTGCGTGACCCCGGACATGCCCTACGTGGACTACGACTTCGCGACCGGGGAGTCCGGCGAGGCGTTCGACTGCGCCGCGCCCGTCAACGAGTCCCCGAACAACACCGGCCTGACCGAGCTGCCGCCGGTGGCCCAGCCGCAGGTCTGGTACGGCGAGGGGGAGTCCGAGCTGTTCCCCGAACTCGGCACGGGCGGCATCGGCCCGATGGCCGGGCCCGCCTACGACTTCGACCGGCGCAACACCAAGGGCCGCACCGCCGTGGGCTGGCCCGAGTACTACGACGGCATGCCGCTGTTCCACGAGTTCACCCGCGACTATGTGAAGGGCTTCCCCCTCGGCGACGACGGGGGCGTCGCCGGCATCGAGCCGGTACTGCCGTCGTTCGTCTTCGACAACCCGATGGACCTGGAGTTCGGGTCCAACGGCGCGCTGTACGTCCTGGAGTACGGCGACGGCTTCTTCGCGGAGAACCCCGACGCGCAGCTGTCGCGGATCGACTACATCGGCAGCGACGGCAACCGCTCGCCCGTGCCGCAGGCGGCGGCGAGCGCCACCGACGGGCAGGCCCCGCTGGAGGTGGACTTCTCCAGCGAGGGCACCGAGGACCCCGACGGGGACCGGCTCCGCTATGAGTGGCACTTCGACGACGACGGCCGGGTCGACTCCCGCGAGCGCAACCCCTCGCACACGTTCACCGAGAACGGCCTCTACAACGTGGCGCTCAAGGTGACCGACCCGCGCGGCCGGTCGGCGTCCGCGTCCGTGCGCGTGGTGGTCGGCAACGAGGCGCCGCAGGTGACGCTGGTGCGGCCCGCGGAGGGCGACACGTTCTCCTTCGGCGACGCCGTGCCCTTCGAGGTCGAGGTGACCGACGACCAGGAAGTGAACTGCGACATGGTCACCGTCACCTACATCCTCGGCCACGACGACCACGGCCACCCGCAGACGACCTCCAGCGGCTGCACCGGAACGATCCAGACGTCCGACCCCGAGGGCCACGACCCGGAGCACGACAACCTCCGCGGGGTGTTCGTCGCCTCCTACACCGACCCCGGCGGCGAGGGCCTGCCCCCGCTGACCGGCACCGACGAGGCCGTGCTCACCCCCGTGATGCCCTGACCCCGGCACCCGGCACCGCGGTCCGCGCCGCGCGGGTGCCCGGTCCGGCCCGTTCGCGGCGGGCCGGACCGGCCCGCCGCGGCCGGCCCCCTCTCCGACCTCTCCACGACCCGCCCCCACCACCAGTCACAGACAGGAGCACTGCATGTGCTACGGGTATGACGGACACGCGGCGCTGGCACGATCCCGAGCCGGGAACGGCGGCGACCGACGGTCCTTCCTGCGCGGCTCGGCCGCCGTGCTGGCCGCCACCGGGCTCGCCGCCACCGGCCTCGGCGGTGCCGCGCCCGCCGTCGCCGACAGCGGCCACGGCCGCGGATGGGGCCGGCGCGTCCCGGCCGACAAGATCAGCATCCAGCTCTACACGATGCGCGACTCGCTGGGCGGTGAGCCCGGCTTCGACCAGACGCTCGCCCACATCGCCGACATCGGCTACCCCCGCGTGGAGGTGGCCGGCTACTACGGGCGCACGGCGGCGGAGCTGCGGACGTTCTTCGACGGGCTCGGCATCGAGCCCGGCTCCAGCCACGAGGGCATCAGTGACAGCGAGGAGGCGCTGGAGACCAAGCTCGACAACGCCCTCACCCTCGGCCAGTGGTCGATGGTCGTCCCCTACCTCGTCTCGGCGGAGGAGGACGACTGGAAGCGCTGGGCCGAGCAGATGAACGTCGAGGCCGCCGCGGCCCGCTCGGTGGGCCTGCGCTACGGCTACCACAACCACGCGCACGAGTTCACGACCGACCTGGGCAACGGCCGCACCCCCTGGGACGTGCTGACCGAGGAGCTGGACCCGCGGCTGGTGCACTTCGAGATCGACATCTACTGGGCGGTGACGGGCGGGATCGAGAGCGGCGACGGCGCCGACGACCCCGAGCGCTTCACGCTCGACGTCATCCGCGCGGCCCGGCAGAAGACGCTCCAGTTCCACGTGAAGGACCGCGCGGAGGCCGACGGCGACACCGCCGACCTGGGCACGGGCATCATCGACTTCGCCCGCATCTTCCGCGCCCACAAGGTCCGCGAGTACATCGTCGAGAACGACACCCCCGACGACACCCCCGAGAACACCGCCGAGGTCGGCTACCGCTACCTCCGCGAGCTCTGCTACTGACCCCTCCCCCGCCGGCCGGCCCTCTCCCCCGCCCCGAGAGCGGCCGGCCGGCCCCTCCCCCGCAGAACAGCACCGACCACCCCCGCCGCCACCCCGGCGACGAACACCCCGACCCCGAACCCGACCGCCCCGGTCCCCGAGGATGAGACTCGGGGACCGGCGCAGCCCGACGAGCGTTGGCGCAGTACAGCGTTGCGCAGAAGCACCGCGACCGTGGGCGGCACGCGCACGCCGCCCTGATCCGCCGACCGGGAGGCATCAGCCGCGGCCGGCCACCTGGGTCCGTCCGGCGATCTCCCGTTGGAAGAAGTCCATGAGCGGTTCGGCTTGGTCGTAGAGCGCGGTGATCGCGTGTGCGGCGGACTCCGCCAAGGCGGGGTCGTCGATGCGCTTCGCGCCGATCGGAGCCCAGCGTTCGTCGTAGCGCACGTGGTAGAGCGTCCGGCCGCCGTACACCATGAGCTCGGGCAGTGGCTGCTCGCCTTCCAAATGGCGTACCCGCTCGGCGCCGAGTACGCGGATCTCGAAGCCGCTCTCGACGAATATCCGGTGGCTGTGCATCTCCCATTGCAGGTAGGGCGTCGGCGGAAGTTCCACGATGCGCAGCCGGCGCAGCCGGAGTCCGAATCGGGCGTACCTGGCCACATCGTCCCGAATGGCGGCACGCTCGCCGTCGAATATATCGAGCACACGCTCCCAGTCGCCGGAGGCGAACGCCTCCCACGCCGAATCACCGGCCTCGAAGAAGACCTGGGACCGTTCGAGCTTCCAGATATCTCCGGTGACCTGGTCACTCGCGCGCAAAGCGGCGGCATCGGCATGGTAGGCGCCGCGATCCATGACCGCGCCCTGTGCGGCCCGGACGCGACCGAACACGTCGAGTCCGGGGGCGGTCCTGCCAAGACGCCGTCCGAACCGGGCGGACGGGTCGACATCCCGTGAACGGTCCACGTGGGTCCTCCCGGGTTCAAGGGTCGGATCCGTAAACCCTCCCGCTCCCCGGACGGGGACACCGTGCCCTGGGAAACGGTGGGATCAGGCCATGATCGACCGGAGAAATCAGCCTAGCGGACCCCGCGGCCTCGTAGCCTCATGCGCCGGAATCGTCGGCCGTCATGAAACCAGATCCCCCAAGGAGCAATGGAAGAGAACAGAGAAGAATGTCCGGAGATTCGCATATAACGCACATCTCATTTCCTTGTATTCTCCATCGGATTCCCGACTCACGATCCCACTGCTCCCGGCCGCGGAACCACTGGGCGCGCGTGGGCTCACCTCCCACGATGGCGGGGGGTCGGCCGCTAATGTGAGGGCGGTCTCGTGCGCGTGCGCGGGGCGAGGGGGGAGGGGCCGTGGCTCTGCGGGGGCTGCCGTTATGTGCCCTTGCGCGCCGGGCCCTTGCCGGGGGCGCCGCGGTCGCCGCGGCGCTGGCGCTCACCGCCGCCCCTGCCGCCGCCTCTCCCGCGGCCTCCGCCGCCGCTTCGCCCGCGTCCCCCGGTGCGCCCGCTCCGCAGCGACCCGACGGCCCGGTGGTTCTGGTCGGCGTCCCGGGGCTCCTGTGGGAGGAGATGGGCCCGCGGATCACCCCCAACCTGTGGGGCCTCGCCGAGCACAGCGCGATCGGCGACATGTCGATCCGCACCGTCACCTCCCGGACCTGCCCGGTGGACGGGTGGCTGACGGTGTCGGCCGGCGAACGCGCCTCCAGCGAGCGCCAGCGCCACTCGATCTGCGAACTCCCGGTGCCCCCCGAGCCCGACGGCGACAGCGGCGCGGTCGTCGGCGACTACGGCGACCACGTGGCCGACAACGCCGCGTCGTCTTATGCCGCGCGCGTGGGGCTGCTCGGCCAGGCGGTGCGCGACGCCGGCGGCTCCACCCTCGCCGTCGGGCCCGGCGCCGCGCTGGCCGCGGCCGACGCCGAGGGCCGCGTCGACCGCTACCTGCCCGGGGTGGAGGAGCTGGAACGCGCCGACCTCGACGGCTCCTGGCTCGCCGTGGTCGACCTCGACGACCTGGCCGACCTCTACCTCGACCCGCCCGAAGACCCCGATGCCGAGCCCGCGGTCCCCGACGACCGGCCGTCCGGCGACGACGTCGACGGCGCGCCCCCGCCCGATCCCGCCGCCGAGCCCGAACCCGATCCCGTCCAGGACGACGACCGGCTGGCCGCCCTCTCCGCGATCGACGCGCAGGCCGGCCGCCTCCTGGACGTGCTGCCCGAGGGATCGCCGGTGCTGGTGGCGGGGGTCTCGGTGGACGCGGGCGCGTCCAAGCTGACAGCGGCGCTGATGCACGGCCCCGGCCCCGGCGGCACCGACTACGACGGCGGCTTCCTGACCTCGGAGTCCACCCGCCGCGAGGGCCTGGTGACGCTGACCGACACCACCACGACCCTGCTGCACGCCATGGCGCTGCCCACACAGCCGGGCATGGTGGGCCGCGCCTGGCTGGAGGAGCCCGGCCCGCCCGACACGCGCGCGGCGGTGGACCGCCTGGCCGACTTCACCACGGCGGCGCAGGTCGTCCAGTCGCTGATGGCGGGGTTCTTCAGCCTGCTCGTCGCCATCCAGCTGCTGATCTACGCCGCCGC
The DNA here is from genome assembly GCF_042653925.1 of Nocardiopsis mangrovi. NCBI lineage: Bacteria > Bacillati > Actinomycetota > Actinomycetes > Streptosporangiales > Nocardiopsidaceae > Nocardiopsis > Nocardiopsis mangrovi. The sequence goes on along the minus strand of NZ_JBHSFQ010000016.1, from coordinate 68,680 downwards.
GGCCTACGCGCTGCACCGCTATGGCGCGCGCGACCGCGCCAAGCGCGCGGCGGTACTGACGATGACGCGGACCGTGGCCCTGGGGGGAGCGGCGTTCCCGGTCTCCAGCTACCTGGCCAACCTCATCCCCTGGTGGTCCTCCCCGGTGCCGCAGATCGCGCTGCCGGCCTGCGTACTGCTGACCGACGTGCTGGTGGTGGCCGTGGCCGTCGCGGGCCCGTGGCGGCGCGACATCCTGGGCCCGATGACGGTGGTCGCGGGGGTGACCACCGCGGTGCTGTTCATCGACACGTGCACCGGTGCCAACCTCCAGATGAACTCGCCCACCGGCTACACGGCGATCGTCGGGGGCCGCTTCTACGGGCTGGGCAACATCGCCTCCGCGACGTTCGCCACGGGGATGCTGATGGCCGTCGCCGGGGTGGCGCACGCGCTGCTGCGCCGCGGGCTGCGGGCGTGGGCGCTGGCGGTGCCGCCCGTGGTCGGGGCGGCCACCCTGTTCGTCGTGGGCTGGCCCGGGCTGGGCACCGACTTCGGCGGAGTGCTCGCGCTGGTCCCGGGCCTGACGGTTACCGTGCTGATGATCGCCGGTCGGCGCGTGACGGCGGGGTGGATGGCCGGGGTCGCGGTGCTGGCGGTGCTGATCATCGGCGCCCTCTCCTACCTGGACTACCTCCGGCCGCCCAGCGAGCGCAGCCACTTCGGCCTGTTCGCCGACCAGATCGCCGACGGCGCGGCGTGGACGGTGCTCGACCGCAAGCTGGAGGCGATGCTGGGCTCCCTCGGCAACTGGCAGCTGACCCTGCTGTCGGCGTGCGCGCTGCTGTTCCTGTTCGTGGTGCTCAACAAGCCCACCGACTGGAAGGTCGGCGCGCTCCAGCGCGCCTACGAGTACGCGCCGACACTGCGCGCCGGCCTCACCGGCTCGCTGGTCTCCGCCCTGGCCGGGTTCGCGGTGAACGATTCCGGGATCGCGATCCCGGCGCTGGCGCTCACGGTGGCGGTGCCGCTGGCGCTGTCGGCGTGCGCGTGGGCGCTCCAGCAGGACGGGCCGGGGTCGCCGGCGGCCGCGCCGGCGCCGCCCGCCGATGCCGGGGCGCCCGCCGTCAGTCGGCGAACCCCACCGGGAAGTCGACGGTGACGCGGTGCATCTCGCGCCGCTCGGTGTAGTCGGGCACCGCGTAGTGCTGCACGGCGCGGTTGTCCCAGAAGGCGAGCGTGCCGGGGGCCCAGGTCAGCCGCACCTGGAACTCGGGGTGGCGGATCTGGTCGCACAGGAGCGGCAGCAGCGCCTCGTTCTCCCACGGGCTGAGGCCCTTGAGGCGGACCACGGAGCTGCGGTGGACGTAGAGGAGCTTGCGCCCGGTCTCGGGGTGGACCCGCACCACCGGGTGCTCGCGGGGCGGGAACGCCTTCTGGAGGTGTTCCAGGTCGAGCGGGTGACCCTTGGCGATCGCCTTGACCACGCCCGGGGTGATGTCGTGGACGGCGACGAGTCTCTCGGCGAGGTCGCGGACCGCCGGGGAGAGGTCGTCGAAGGCGTGGCAGGCACTGGACCACAGGGTGTCGCCACCGACCGCGGGGAGCTTGACCGCACGCAGCAGTGAGCCCATCGGCGGCCTCGGCATGAAGGTGTTGTCGGCGTGCCAGTTGTCGCCGCCCTCCCCTTTGGGGCTGGTCTGGTTCAGCACGTGGACGGAGTCGGTGACCGGGTCGCCGGTGGCCTTGGCCGACTTCATCGGGGGAACGCTGAGTTCGCCGAACCTGAGGGCGAAGCGGAGATGCTCTTCGTCACTGATGTGCTGATCGCGGAAGAACAGCACCCCGTGGTCCAGGAGGCCGCGGTGGACGGTGGCGACCTCCTCGCCGGAGAGGTCGGCGCGGAGGTCGATGCCGGTGACGTAGGCGCCGATACGGGCCGTGGCCTTGCCGAACTCGATGGTCATGGTCGCCTCCCGATCGAGAAACAAGCAGTTGCTTGGTTCGGTTGAGCGTAGCACCGCGGCACCCCGGACCCCAGTCCCGGCGGGGGTTTCGGCCGCCCCGCACGCCGCCCGCCCGCACCGCGCCACGCCCCCCAAGTCACGAAATGAACACGGCGGTGTGGTAGGGTCCGGGGCGGATGCTTGTTCTAAGCACCTTAGGAATGAGGGGGAGCGCGACCTGTTCCCTACAGGCCGCCCAGCAGGCCGAAACGGCCCGAGCCATCCACACGACCCGGCCACCCGAGCCGATGCCGGTGCCTACGGCATACGACGACGATTCACGCATGTGTCTGACAGGTTCCCGCTGTCGGCATGGGGGTAGCAAGCAATGAACCAGAGCTCTCGCGATAGCGGCGCGCCCGCCCACGTGCTGTCCGGCCGGTTAGGCGCCCGTCCCCGGACCGCGGGCGCGCGCCACAGCGCCGCGCCCCCCGCACGAGCGGCGGTACCCGCGCCCCACTCCGGAGCGAACATGCCCGCGCTGAAGATCACCCCCCGCCCCCACGACGACGCCCTCGTCCTCGTGATCGACGGGGAGATCGACATGGCCACCGAGCAGCTGTTCCACAAGGCCCTCAGCGCCGCCATCGACAAGCGGCCCGACGGCCGCGTCGTCCTCGACTGCGCCCGCCTGTCCTTCATCGACTCCAGCGGCCTGCGCGTCCTCATCCAGGGCCACCGCATGGCCAAGCAGAACCACAGCACCGTGTCCGTCGCCGCGCCCATCGACCGCGTGGCCCAGGTGCTGCGCGTCACCGCGATCGACACCCGCGTTCCGGTGTTCGGCACCGTCGACGCCGCCCTGGCCGCCCCCATGGGGAGCCCCAACGGCGCGTGAGCGCCGCACCGGTACCCGGTGCCGGACCGCCCCCTCCCCTGCTCTCCCCGCCCCGTCTCCCCGGAATCCCCTCGGATCCCGGTCCCCGCGCCCGGCGGTTCAGAACAGCAGCAGCCACACGCCGAGCGCCACCACGGCCACGTTCACCAGGCCGAAGAAGAACACCCACACCGTCCCCGGCACGCCGGTGAGCCGGTCGAGCTGGTCGGCGTCGGACTGCGGCGACGGCTGCCGGCGGCGCTGGGCCTGGAGCTCGAACACCGGGCGCACCCCGGCGAAGAGCAGGAACCAGATGAACAGGTAGGCGAACCCCGCCTGCACATCGGCCGGCGTGAACCACGAGACCAGGAACACCACCGCGCCGGTGCCGACCACCGACACCACGCCGTAGACGTTGCGGATCAGCAGCAGCATCGCCGCCAGGATGACGATGCTCAGCCACAGCAGCGCGGTGATCCGGTTGTCGAGCAGCAGCAGGATGCCGAACAGCCCCACCAGCGACGGCGTGATGTAGCCCACCGCGACCGTGAGGATCATCCCGATCCCGTCCGGGCGCCCCCGGGAGACCGTGACCCCCGATGTGTCCGAGTGCAGCCGGATCCCCGTCAGCGTGCGTCCGCTGAGCACCGCCACCAGCGCGTGCCCGCCCTCATGGGCGATCGTCACCACGTTGCGCGCGATGCGCCAGGGACCGCGCACCAGCACGACGGCCAGCGCGACCACGCCCATCGCGATGACGAGCCACGGCGGCGGCGCCGACTGGACCTGGAAGACGTCCTGCCACACCTCCGCCAGGGAAGTTCCCTCCATGAGCCCCGTTCTCCGTTCCGCTCGGCACACGCGGGCCGGGCCGGCGCTCCGGCCGGGCCCGGGCGGCCGCATTGGGGGGCGTCCCGTCGGGCGCTCGGCGGAAGGGGCCGCAACCGCCCGAAAGACGACCTAGGCGAACTGTAGGGCATGCCGCGCGGGCATATGCACTCCGCGGCGCCCCCCGGAACCGGCGGAGGAGCGGCACAGCGGCGGCGCCGGCGGAGGGGGCCGGGCGGGGCGGCGGCGCGGGGCCGCCCGTGGAAAGCGCGCGGCCGCCCGTAGCGAGGACGCGGCCGCCCATAGGGAATGCGGGACCCCCGCGGGGAGCGCAGGAGGCGGCCCGCAGGACACGCGGGCCGCCCCGGCTCCGCTGCTCCGTCCGGGACCTAGTCGCCGTGGCGCACGGCCAGCGACCCGGCGGTGGTCGAGGCGTCGATGACGGCGGACGCTCCGGCGTCCGTCGGCACCTCGACGGTGCGCGACCCCGCGACGGACTCGCCGCTGACCTGGTAGGCGCCGTCTGGCACGCGCAGGTCCACGGAACCGGCGGTCGACTCGACCTCCAGCAGGTCGAAGCGCTCGGTGGCGCGGACGTCGACCGATCCGACCGTCGACTCGACCTCGGCGGTGTCGAACGCGCCCTCGATGTCGACCCGCCCCGCCGTGGTCTCGACCTCCATCGTGCGGGCGTCGAAGCCCGCGAGGTCGATCGAGCCCGCGGTGCTCTGCGCGGCGATCGAATCGCCCGACCCCTCGGCGCTGATGCTGCCGGTCCGGGTCTCCACGTCCACGCTGCCGTCGACGCCGTCGAGCCTGATGGCCCCCGCGAACGTCTCCACGGAGATGTCGCCCTCGACGCCGCTGATCTCCACGTCGCCGGCGACGGTCTCGATCTCCAGGTCGGTGCCGGCGGGCACGCCGATCTCGTAGTCGATCCGGCAGTCGCCGCCGAACGGCGGCCCCTGGCACTGCCCCTCGACCTCCAGCGCGCCGGACTCCTGCTCGATCTCGTCGTCGGGATCGGCCAGCGGCGATCCGTCGAGCGTGCGGTCGACCGTCAGCTCATCGCCGTCGGTGCCGACCACCGTGACGTCGCCGAACGTCTGGTTCTCCAGGGAGAGCAGCCGGACGCCGGCGAACGCGTCGCTGCGCGGCTCCTTGGACAGCGGCACGGACGAGATGGCCTTGGTCGCGCCGATGATGAGCACGACGACCGCCACCACCAGCCCGATGGCCAGCCAGCCCAGCCGCCGCCCCCTGCGCGGGCGCGGAACCTTGCTAGAGGAGGCGTACAGCCCCCTGCCGGTGAACGTCATGCGAGAGCCTCTCCGGGGCGGCTGCGTGCCGCGCCCTGTGTTCGGCGAACGGGACCGCCGGCGTGCCGGTCGGTGGTGCGCAGGTATTCGAGGACCGCCAGGACCCGGCGGTGGTCGTGGTCGGCCTGGCCGAGGTCGAGCTTGGTGAAGATCGCGCGGATGTGCTTTTCGACGGCGCGCTCGGTGATGAACAGCCGGGCCGCGATGCCGGCGTTGTTGAGCCCTTCGGCCATGACGCCCAGGACCTCGCCCTCGCGGGGGCTGAGCCGGTCCAGGGCGCTGTCACGCGTACGGGTGAGCAGTTGGGACACCACCTCGGGGTCGATGGCGGCGCCTCCGGCGGCGACGCGCCGCAGGGTCGCCAGGAACTCGTCGATGTCGGCCACCCGGTCCTTGAGCAGGTAGCCGACCTTGGCCGAACCGCCGCCGAGGAGCTCGGCCGCGTAGCGGCCGACCACGTGCTGGGACAGCATCAGCACGGCCATGTCGGGATGGGTCCGGCGGATCTCGATGGCCGCCTGGATGCCCTCCTCGGAGTAGCCGGGGGGCATCCGGATGTCGATCAGGCACAGGTCCGCATCGGGGTGCCGGTCCACCGCCGCCATCAGCTCATCGGCGTCGCCGGCCTGCGCGAGGATCTCCACACCCGCGTCGGCGAGGAGCCGGGCCATGCCGCTGCGCAGCAGGACCGAGTCCTCGGCGATGATGATCCGCATGTCTCACGCCCTCCAGGGGATGTCGGCGGTGAGGAGGGTCCCCTCGCCCGCGGGGCTGTGCACGTCGAGCGCGCCGTCCACGGCGTTGACCCGGTCCCAGAGCCCGTACAGCCCGGTCCCGGCGTCGGGATCCGCGCCGCCGACGCCGTCGTCGCGCACGCTGAGCCGCAGCAGGTCGCCGCGGCGGCGGGCGACGCGCTCGGCGCGGACCTCGACCGACGCGGCGGCGGCGTGCTTGGCGACGTTGGTCAGCGCCTCACACGCCACGTAGTAGGCCACGCCTTCGGCGCGCGCCGAGGGCCGCTCGTCCAGTTCCACGTGCACCCGCACCGGCAGCGGGCAGCGCCCGGCGGCGACGGGGAGCGCGGCCTCCAGGCCGTGGTCGGTCAGCACCCGGGGGTGCAGTCCGCGGGAGACCTCACGGAGCTCGGCCATGACCGCCTTGGCCTCCGTGCGCGCCTGGTCCAGCAGCTCGCGGGCCTGCTCGGGGTCGCGATCGAATCGGGCGCGCGCCCGGGTCAGCGTCATGGTCACGGCGAGCAGCCGCTGCTGCGCGCCGTCGTGCAGGTCGCGCTCGATGCGGCGGCGCTCCGCCTCGGCGGCGTCGACCATCCGCAGCCGGCTGTCCTGCACTTGGGCCAGGCGGCGGCGGATGCGCTCTTCGGGCGCGTCGAGCAGCATCCGCCGGGACACCTCGACCTCCAGCCGGACGAACAGCGGCTCCAGGCGGATCCCGGCGACCACGCCGAGCGGGCCGACGAGGGTGAGCACGAGAGGGGCGAGCACAAGGGGGTCGGAGAGGTCCCCGAGCGACCCCACGGCGAAGGAGTAGCCGATGCCGAGCACCGACCCGGCGGCGGCCGCGGCGCCGTAGACGACCAGGACCACGGTGACCGCGCCCGCCAGGACACCCTGCACCCCGGCGACGGTGCTGTACAGGACGGCCGCCCACGCCTCGCGCCCGTAGAGGAAGGTCAGCGCGCGGACCGGCGCGGATTCGGGCGGGACGGGGTCGGGGACACGGGTCTCGACGATGCCGAACACGCTCTCCAGCCGGCTGCGCTGGATCCGGCAGGACAGCCGGGCGAGCAGTGTCGCCGAGGTGGGCAGCAGGAGGAGCCCGGCGGCCAGCAGCCACGGATCGCCGCTCTGGTCCGGGGCGAAGACGCCCGATACCCCGCCGGCGAGCCACACCGAGACCCACGGCATCACGAAGACCAGGATCCCGGCGGGCGCCAGGTAGAGGAGCGACAGCGCCAGCGTGGTCAGCAGGTGGAGCAGGCCGACCAGCCGGTCGGTCCGGGTGCGGGGGGCACGGACCGCGGCGCGGGCGGCCGAGAACCCGGCCGAGGCCGTGGTCGCCAGCGTGCCCGTCATCATGCGCCCTCTTCCGCCGTCCGTACCCACCAATCTAGGAGCGGGCGCGCGGTGCCGCCATGACGGCACCACAACGCGCGGGAGTAGTGCCAGCACTCCCCGCCCACCCCACGAGCAGCGGGTCCGTACCCGGGTGACCGAGTGGGTGATCACCCCATGATGGCGGGGGACGTCGGGAATCGCCCGTGACGTCCCCTGACGGGCGGGGGGCGCGCGGCCGTCCGCGCCCGAAACGGCGACGGGACCGGCGTGGCGGAATCCGAAGGACCGGAACCCCCGGATCCGGTCCGCCGAACGTTGCCGACGTTGACCGCGAACAAGCCGATGAGCTGGAGGAACGGCCGAACGCATGCCTAAAGTGACCACGTAGAGTCACATTGCGATCACACAGAGGAAGGGATTGACGTGTCATTGAAGCACAACGTCGGCACGGCCGTTCTGGCTGCCGCTGCCGGCACCGCTCTCGGCCTGCTCGGGTCGGCTCCCGCCATCGCGGATGAGCGCCCGCACCACGAGCATGAGAACGAGCACGGCCACCACGGCGAGCACGAGGGGAACGGCGACGAGCGCGAGAACCGGGAGATCGGGTTCGCCGTCCTGGAGTGGCTCGGCTTGGACTGGATCAACGCGGTCGTCGAGGCTGAGGAAGAGGAAGAGGAGGAGGAAGAAGAGGCCGAGGGCGAGGGCTTCAAGGACGAGGGCGAGGGCGACAAGCCCGGCAAGGCCGACGACGAGGACGAGCCCAAGGGCAAGGACCACAAGCCCGAAGAGGGCCACGGCCACGGGCACGAGCACGGGGAATCGCACGAGGGCGAGAGCACCCACGGCGAAGCCGTCGAGGACGAAGCCAAGGACGAGGACGACAAGCCCGGCAAGACCGAGGACGAGGACGAGCCCAAGGGCAAGGACCACAAGCCCGAGGAAGACCACGGCCACGACCACGGGCACGACCACGGCCACGAGCACGGGGAGTCGCACGGGGACGAGAACGCCCACGGCGACGAGCACGGCCACGGCGAAGCCGTCGAGGACGAAGCCAAGGACGAGGACGACAAGCCCGGCAAGACCGAGGACGAGGACGAGCCCAAGGGCAAGGACCACAAGCCCGAAGAGGGCCACGGCCACGGGCACGACCACGGGTACGACCACGAGCACGGGCACGGCCACGGGCACGGGGAGTCGCACGGGGACGAGAACGCCCACGGCGACGAGCACGGCCACGGCGAAGCCGTGGAGGGCGAAGCCAAGGACGAGGACGAGGTCAAGGGCGAGGACACCAAGCCCGAGGACCGGGTGACGAACGAGGGCCCGCACGAGCACGAGGGTCCCGACGGGCACGGGTACGGCAACGGGAACGGTCACGAGGGCGAAGAGCACGGCGAGGGCGAGGCCGACGAGCACGGCCACGGCCACCACGGCGAGCACGGCCACGGCGGGCACGGCGAGGAGCACGGCCACGGCTACGAGGGCTGGGGCGGCGAAGAGTAGACGCGGCCATCGGCCGCGGCCCGGCGTACCCGCAATGCGCCGGACCGCGACCCGTCCGCGAACGGGTCGCACGCGCGGGGCCGCTGTTCGCGGCGGTCCCGCGCTCCACCACCTGCCTATCCCCCGCCTCCGAATACCCCCGCCCGCGCTCCCCACCGGCCTCAGGCCGACCGCAGCGCGGCGCACCGTCACCGGGCGGCGCACGGCGCGCGGCCGCGCCCCCTTTCACCGCGGTCGGCCTCCCCCGCTCTCCGCACCACCCGTTCCACCTAGGCGCTCGCCGGAGCCCGGGGGCGGCGTCCGTATGAGCGCCGTTCGGCCGATCATGCCGCCGCCCTCCCGGGGATGCCGGCGGCCGTCTCCGTCCCGATACGTGCGGGCCGGCCACCGGTCGTCGTCGGCCGGGCGCACGGACGCACCACGGGGCTCGGGGCGCCCACGCGGCCGGGCCGGCCGGGCCGGCGCGGGCCGTCAGGCCGATGCCCGCCGCGTGCGCCGGGCGGCGTGGGCGCGGACCGCCCGCTGGTACGCCTCGTCGAGCAGCGGCCGGACGTCGTCGAGCGTGGTCCTGCGGGGCTCGACCACGCACACCCAGTACTGCGAGGCGTAGACGGGATGCGGGATCACCTCGTCGCGCGCGGCGTGGTCGAACCCGGTCGCCAGGACTCCGTGCTCATCGCGCTCCTGCGGCGGGGCACCGAACCGGGCGGTGTAGGTGGCCTTCGTCAGCCCGATGTTCAGCCGGTAGGCGCCCGGCCGGCTCAGGTCGGAGACGCTGTCGTAGGTGTCGCCGGTCACGATCGTGATGAACGGGGTCCAGCTCTCCGATGCGACGACATCGCCGTCGGGGTCGTAGCTGAAGAACATGTCGCCGGAACTCTCGGCGACGCTCACTCCCTCGAACGCCTCGCAGATGTGGCGCTTCATGTCATCGGCGTCCACGCCAATGCCCCCTTCGGGTCGGAAGATACGACCCTTCAAGTGTCACATTGAAGTGCTTTTTGGCGGTTGTGTCGCCAACACCCCAGGACATGGGGGTTTCCTCACCGACAACCCTAAAATCGCGTCATAGGATCGCGGTTCGGGGCGCGGCCCTTCGTCCCGGTTCCCCGTCCGGATCGGCGCAGCGGTGCGGGCGGGACCGAGGGCTCAGGCGCGCGGCCGCAGCAGGCGCACGGTGCCGCGCGGGAGGACCGCTCCCAGCGCTCCGGCGACCGCGTAGCCCACCTGGCCGGGCGCGAACGCGCCCAGGAACCGGCCGGCCCCCCGGGCCGGCTCCCGCAGGAAGTCCCCCATGCTGGGGAAGCGTTCGGGCGGGGTCCATCCCGACCCCAGCAGGCTGACGACGGCGACCAGCGCCACCCACACCCATGCCCGGTCCGACGCCGGCACCTCGCCGTACCACCGGGTGACATCGCCCAGGACCGCCGCCGCGTATGCGGTGCCGTCGACGGCGCCGTGCACCGACCAGGGGTGCACCACCGTCAGCCATCCGGCGGCGATCGCCACGGCGGCCGCCGCCGCGGTGCTGATGCCGAGCGCGGACTCCAGGTCGCGGCCGGTTCTGCTCAGATCGTCCCGCGCCGGGAAGCGGCGCCACGGCTTCTCGCCCGCCCGCGCCGCCCCCATGGCGTAACCACGGCGTTCCCGCAGGTAGCGCCAGGATCCGGCGAGCGCCGGGAACCCGCTGCGGGCGGCGACCAGCAGCACGGCGAACTCGTGCAGCATCGCCGACAGCGTCTGGGTCAGGCCGATGGGCAGCCGCACCCAGGCGAGCGCCATGCGGCGGAACAGCGGGGCGATGTCGCCGGGGACCCGCACCCCGTGGCGGATGGCGCGGCCGTAGGCCCACCGGCGCGCGCCGGCGAGCGGCGGCTCGCCCGGCAGTGGCGGAGCTCCGTCCGCCGCCGGACGGGCGATCCGGTAGTCCATCAGCACGGCGGCGACGAGCAGCACGAGCAGGATCCAGCGGGTCGCGGCGCCGCCGCCGATCAGCGCGTGGACCGCCCCGGTGACCGCGGTGGGCTCCGTACCGCCCGCGGCCGCGTTGAAGACCATGTGCTCCACGCCCGCCACCCAGACGGCCGCGACCGGCAGCAGCCACAGCCACGCCCCGTAGGCGCGCCACCCGACCGCGGCCAGGCCGAAGGCCGCCCCGATCAGGGCGGTGGTCACGCCGTGCCCCGAGAAGTACACCCCGGTGTCCGCGATCTGGGTCGCGCCGGGGAAGAGGGTGAACAGCCCGAACTCGGAGGGAAGGACGGCGCCCGCGGAGGCGGCGGATACGGCGCGCAGCGACTCCTCGGCGAGCTGGAACCCCGCTCCGGAGGCGGCGGCGAGCAGCAGGTAGTCGACGGCGGCGAAGCGGCGGAAGCGGCGGCGCGCCAGCAGCCGCACGAACAGCAGCGGGACGAGCTTGCCGATCTCCTCGACCGGCACCGCGATGTAGGTGGCGCCGACCCAGTCGTCGGGGGACGCCCCCACGAGTGCGGCCAGGGCGCGTTCGGCGAGCGCGATCGGCCAGAGCATGAGCGCGCCGAGCAGCAGCACCCGGACGAGGGTGGCGAAGCCGACGGTGCGCGATCGCGACAGCCAGGCCATCTGCGTGACGAGCCAGAGTACACCGGCCACCACGGGCAGCAGCGGCGACAGCCCCGGGACCATGAGGGGGGCGAGCAGGAGGGCCGCCAGCATCGCCCAGCCCCACACGCCGCGGGCGGCGCGGAAGGCGGTGACCGCGCCGGGGCGCTTCTCCCGGAAGGAGCGGACGCGCACCGTCAGGCGCTCGGCGATGTCGGCGCCGGGGCCGCGCGGGGAGCGCGCGTGCCGGGCGCCCTGCTCCAGGCAGCCGTAGCGCTGTGCCGCGCTCAGGAGTTCGGGGTCGCGCTGGTCGCGCGCCTCCTCGCCGAAGCGGGTGCGCGCCTCGGCGGTGTCGGCGCCGATGAGCGGGCGCAGGAAGTCGACCGGACCGGCGGCGACGGTCAGATCGGTCGAGGTGACCAGGACGGCGGCCGAGAAGTCCTCGACCGCGACCAGCAGGTCGGTGGGCTCGTCCCCCCACCCGCGGATGACCTGGACGACGCCGGCGACGTCGGGGTAGACCTCGGTCACGGGTTCATAGGCGTACTCCGCGCGGGTGCGGCAGAGCAGGAGCCGGTCGGCCCCCACCGCCCGGCCCGCCGCCACGATCCGGGCGATGAGCGCGGTGTCGCGGGGGGCGGTGAAGGGAACGACGATCTTGCGGTCCGCCTGGGTCCACCCCTGGTCGAACTCGGTTGCGTTCGCGCAGACGCGCAACACGAGGTCTCGGGTGATCATGGCCTGTTCGTCCATAAGGTCCCTTACGCGTGCCCGGATCCGGGGGGAGGTTCGGTATCAGCCCGCTTGGGGTGCGCCGTTCGCGCCGGAGCGCATACCACCGGCGGATCGCCTACGTTATCGCGAGCATCCGGCCCGCCACCAAGCCTCTCGGACCTCACCCCTCACAGCCGTCCGCCCGTCCGATCCCCCGCACCGCCCAATGCGCGCCCGCCCCGGGCCGCGGCACGGCTCCCCCACCCGCCCGACCAGGCCCGGCGCCCGCCCCGCACCGGCCGTGCCTCGGATGCCGGGCAACCGCACCGGCCGCCCCCGCCCTGGCGCCGATGCGGCGACGGCCGCCCCGCGTGCGCACCTCCACCGCGCGACCCACGGCAGCGGGGGAACCGGGCCCCAGCGGCCCATCGGGCCAGGACCGACGGGCCGCTGGAGCCGCCGTGCCGTCGATGCCGGGCCCCGATACCCCGCGCGGGGGCGCGGCTCCGCCGCAGTGCCGACAGCCGCCGACGCGGTGCGGACCGTCCCGCCGGCGCGGCGCGTTCCGCGCGCACCCGGTCGGGGACGGGCGCACCGGGTGCGCCGCGGTGGACGTGCGCCCCGGCTCCGAGGACGGCCGGCTTCTCCGCACCGCGCCCGTCACCGGGCGGTGGAGATCAGCGGGCGGATCAGGCGTCGGGGGCGGCTCGTGATGTGGTGCGGGGGCCCGCGCCGAAGGCGTCGGCGCAGAGGCCCAGGCACCGGGCCACCCCCGGGAGGCCGATCACCCAGCCCAGCAGGGCCCACCCCAGGTGCAGGTGCTCCAGCGCGCGACCGAACGCCGCGATGCCGGTGGCGCGCAGTCCGTCGGCCGATTCGTAGGTGAGCCGCCGCAGCGGCCGGGGATGGGCTTCGGCCGCCGCGACCCTCAAGGCGGTCGGCCGCCGCCTCACCAGCCAGCCCTCCACCGGCGCGCAGACGGCGCACCCCCGTGCCACGTACAGCACCGCCGGGGTACGGCCCGGCCAGGGGCGCGGGCGCGGCAGCCACGGCCGCACGCCCGCCCGGTAGCGGTCCCAGGCGGGGCCGAAGGAACGGCGCAGGCGTTCGTCCTCATGGGCCGCCGCCGGGCCCGCCGCGCACGCGAAGGCCACCACTGCGCCGATCAGCGGGCGCGCGTCCCAGGCGAGGAGGGCGAAGGACAGATAGCCGAGGACGACGCAGAGCTGCATCGGGTTGCGTACGAAGGCGTAGGGGCCGGTGTCGACCACGCGGACGGGTGGTTCGAAGGGCAGCGGGGTTCCGCGCCCGGCCACCGCGAACTCGCGGGCCGCGGCGAGTCCGGGCAGCAGCAGCACGGCCGCGACCTGGACGCCGATCCCCATGAGCACCGGAGGCACCGGCGCCGGCCGCATTCCGGCCAGGTAGAGCGGCAGGGCCAGGAGGAGCGCCCCCGCCAGGACGGCCTGCACGGCGACCCGCGGCCCGAGCCGCCGGTCGCGCAGGGTCCACTTCGCGAGTACGACGGCGGGGACGAGCCCGACGGCGATTCCGACGGCCTCGCCGAGCATCCACGCCTCATGCAGCCGGACAATAGGGGCGGCCAGCGGCATGAGGATGAGGTCGAGCCACGTGAGCACCCCGACGACCAGCGGCGCCGGGAGGTCGCGCTGGAGCAGCGCGGGCAGCGCCCCCCACAGCAGCGACCAGCCCAGCCACAGGTCGACGGGCAGTCCGCCGCGGGCGACCGCGCCCTCGGCGTGGAACGTCCACCAGCCCGCGTCGATGGCGACCAGGTTGAGCGGCAGGAGGACCACGGCGTTCCACGCCGTCGCGACGACAGCGGCGGCGGTCTCGCGCGCGGTGGGGCGCGCCGCCGCCACCAGGGCGAGGACCGCCACGAGCGGACCGAAGAGGGCGACCGCGCGGATGAGTGCGGGATCGTGCCACAGCTCGGGCAGGCCGCCCGGCCGCACGACGCCCGGCGGCGCGGCGGCCGCGACCGCCGCGCTCGCGATCGCGACCGGCCCCGGGCCGGTCATCGGAGGCCCCGTGCCGGGCCGCGCTCTGCTCCGGCCGGTGTCTCCGGGCCCCCGGGGCAGCGGAGGCCGGCCGCCGCCGTCCCGCCACGAGGCATCCGGTGCGACCCGCCGCTCCCGCTCGGCCGCACCGCCGACGGCTGCCGCGGGTTCCCGTCCCGCCTCCGCGAGGAGGCCGTCCACGGCCCCGCGCGCCCGGCGATCCCCCATGGCGTCGCCGCTCGGCTCACCGATATGGAGGGCGGGGTCACCGCCCGGGGCACCGCCCGCGCCCCGGCCGCGCCCGGCCGGGGGAGTACGGCCGCGGGCCGGCGCAGTCCGGGTTCGACCTCCCGCCCCGGACGTCGTGGGCGGCGGAGTCCGCGCGGCTCCGCATCCGCATCAACGGACGAACGGCGCCGTCGCCACGGCCCGGGCGCCGCGGTGAGTCGAGTGGGTGGGGCCGCTCCTCGCGGCGTGGGCGCCGCGGGGCCATCGGTCCTGCGCCGGGTACCCGGCCGTCCGCCGCTCCCCGGGGAGCCGCGGCGGCGGGCCTCGGCCGCGCGCGTGTCCGCGGTCGCGGGGGCGGGCTCGGGGCGGGGGGCGCTTCGGGGGGCGGTCTTCACGGCGCGGGCACCTCCCCGGGGGCGGCCGCTCCGGCGGCGAAGGTGTCGGCCAGGTAGCCCGCCGCCCGGTCCATCGCGTGGCGCTGGACCGGCGACCAGTACCAGGACGGCTCGAACGTCCGGTGGTAGTGCAGCGTCCAGGCCATCCGGGTGCCGTCGTCCGACGCGCGCCAGGTCGCCTCGGCCGCGCGCAGATCCAGCCAGCGCGCCAGCGTGGTGTCGTCCACGACGGTGAAGACGACGCGGCCGCCATCGGCGTCGACCCGGCTCTCGGTGATCTCCAGCAGCATGCCCCGCGGGGTCGGCTCGGCGTTCAGGCCGAGCGAGCGGCGCGGGGTGAACGCGATGTGCCGCCGGTCGCCGACATCGAGTCCGGTCCCTTCGGCGGCGGTGGGGCGGGGGAAGGGGACGGCGCGGAAGAGGAGCGCCCGCGGCGGGGCGTAGTCGGGCTCCGCGGCCAGCGCGGACGTGACCGCGGAGGGCGGGGCGGGCACCACCACCGCGGCCCGCCCCTCACCGGCCGGCGGGAGGTAGGCGACCCCGGCGACGCCCTCGGCGCACAGCAGCAGCAGGACGGGGCCGAGGGCCGCGGCGTGCCACCGCGACCGGCGGCCGCCACGCCGCGCCTCCCCCGCCATCCACCCGACGAGCATCGCGACCAGGTAGAAGAGCGGTGCGGCCATCAGCAGGCAGACGAACCCCTCGTCGAGCAGCGGGCCCGCCAGCAGGAGCCCGATCGTGGTCACGGCGATGGCGATCCCGGCCGTCGAGCGCGGGCGCGCGGTGAACACCACGGTGAGCGCGATGACCGCCGGGATGCCGACGTAGAACAGCGCCGTCTGCTCCAGGTTCCCGGCCTTGAGCACCCGGTAGGCCAGCAGCGCGCCGAAGAGCGCCGTCAGCGCCCCGGCGAGGAGCAGGCGGGCGCGGGCGCCCGCGGTGCGGTCGGGTTCGCAGGGCGGCCCGGAGCCGATGGCGCCGGATCCCGCGCCACCGGTTCCGCCGGTCTCTCCGGCTCCGCCGGGCCGTTCTCCATCCGGGGGAAGATCCTGGTCCACGGTCGCTCCCTCCATCCCGTCCGCCGCCTTGTTCGGCAGGCGATTTAATCGCTTGATTAAACCATATGATGAAGCGATGGCGCGGCGGCGGCCGTCCGCGCCTCGGACATCGCATGGGGGACACACCGTGGCCAAGAGCACCCCGCACACCAAGCGGACCAGCGAGGAGACGCGCGACCGCCTCATCACGGCGGCCGGGAAGGTCCTGCGCGAGGACGGCTACGCCGCGGCCTCGGCGCGGGCCATCGCCAAGGAGGCGGGGGTGAACTCGGCGCTGGTCTTCTACCACTTCGGCGGCGTCGACCAGGTGCTGCTCGCGGCGCTGGACCGCTCCTCGGAGAAGCGCATGGCCCTGCACGGCGCCGCCGCCGCCCGCGCCACATCGCTGGAGGAACTGGTGGAGGTGGCGGTGGAGATCTACCGCACCGACCTGGAGGGCGGCTACCTCGCCGAGTTCTGCGAACTGGTGGCCGCCGCGGTCGCCAACCCCGACCTGCGCGCGGAGATCAACGCGCGCGCCGAACCCTGGATCGCCCTCATCGAGGAGAACTGGGAGCGCGTCCTGGGCGGGTCGCCGCTGGCCCGGCTGCTCCCGGCCCGGGAGGTCGCCTACGGCGCGATCACCTACTACCTCGGCGCGAACCTGTTCTCCGTGCTGGACGCCGACCACAGCCGCACCGAGGGCGTGTTCGAGCTGGCGGCGCGGCTGGCCCCGCGCGCGAGGCTGCTCACCCTCCGGCTCCCTCGGCGCTCCTCGGGGACGGGTGGGGTGTAGCGTCGGTCGGACCGGCGGGACAAGCGCGCCCGAGCCGGTCGGACGGGCACGCGGACGGCTCCGGCCGGCGCGCGGAGCCCGCGCCGGCCGGGTCGGGCCGCCACGCCGGTGGCGGCCGCCGTAGGGGAGTAAGGAGGCGGCCGATGGGCACGGACGTGCTGGTGGCGGAGGACATCGTGTTCCCCGCGACCGACGACGGGAACCGCTGGGTGGCGGCCGCCGTGATCGTGGACGACAGCGGGCGGGCCTTCGCCCAGCGCCGCTCCCCCGGCCGCAAGGTGTTCCCCCACTGCTGGGACATCGTCGGCGGGCACGTCGAGCCGGGCGAGACCGTGCTGGACGCCCTCACCCGGGAGATCGCCGAGGAGACCGGCTGGCGGCTGACCGGCGTGCTCGCCGAGATCTACCGGCTGGTGTGGACCCCGGACGACGGCGTCGAACGCCACGAGGTGGACTACCTCGTGCGCGTCGAGGGCGACTTGGCGGCCCCGCGGCTGGAGCCGGGCAAGCACACCGAGTTCCTGTGGGTCGAGGACGCCGACCTGCACCTGCTGCACGACCACCGCGACCCCGGCGACTACTTCATCGCCGACATCGTCGGCATCGCCCTGCGCCGCGCCCGCACGCTCCGCGCCTGACCGGCACCGGCCCGGTCCGGAGGCGTGCGGCACGCCCCGCGGCGGCCGGGGTGGGGCCGGGCGTCCCCTCCGGGAGCGTCACCCGGCGGCGAGCACCGTGCCGATCGCCTCGGGGATGGCGGGGACGAGGTCGGACGCCGAGATCGGGGCGCCGTCATGGGCCAGCCGGGCCGCCAGCCCGTGCAGGTAGGCGCCGCACACCGCCGCCTCGCGGGGGGCGAGCCCGCCGGAGAGCAGCGCGCCGGTGAGCCCCGCCAGCACATCGCCGCTCCCCGCGGTCGCCAGCAGGGAGGTGCCCGTCGGGTTGGCCACAGCGGGCCGGCCCGGCTCGGCGACCACGGTCGTGGACCCCTTGAGCAGCACGGTGCAGCCGTACTCTTCCGCGGCGCGGGTGGCGTGCTCCAGCCGGCCGGCCTCGATGGCGGCCCGGTCGGTGCCGCGCAGCAGCCGGGACATCTCACCGGCGTGCGGGGTGAGCAGGGTCGGGGCGGTCCGCGCGCGCACCAGGTCGGGGCTGCGGGCGACCAGCGTGAGCGCGTCCGCGTCGACGAGGACCGGAAGCGCGGTGTCGAGCACCGCCTCCAGCTCCAGGACGGACATGGGGTGCAGCCCGCGGCCCGGGCCGATCACCCACGCGGCCACCCGCCCCGGAAGGGCGGCGAGCGGATCGACCGGGTCGAGCTCCGACGCCACCGTTTCGGGCCAGTGGTGCAGCACCTCGGTGACGGCGTCCGCGTGGCCCGCGTAACGGACCATGCCGACGCCCCCGCGCAGCGCCCCGCCGACCGTGAGGACCGCCGCCCCGCGGTAGCGCTGGGAGCCCGCCGCCACGCCGAGGACGCCGCGGCGGTACTTGTCGGCCTCGCGGCCGGGGGACGGCAGCAGGGCGGCGATGTCGGCGGCCTGCGGGACCTCCAGCCGCGCGAAGGGCAGCTCCGGGCCCAGCCCGATGTCGGCGAACTCCACGACGCCCGCGCGTTCGGCCCCGGGGTCGACGAACAGGCCGGGCTTGTGGGTACCGAAGGTGACGGTGACGTCGGCGCGCACCGCGGCGCCCTCGACGGCCCCGGTGTCGGCGTCGATGCCGCTGGGCAGGTCGACGGCCACCACGGGTGCGGACGCGCCCTCGGCGCACGCGGCGAGGGCGGAATGGGGCGCGCGCAGGCCGCCGCGTCCGCCGATGCCCAGCAGGCCGTCGACGATCAGGTCCGCGGCGGCGATCTCGGCCTCGGCGTCGGCGCGCGCCTGCTCCTCCTCACCCCGGACGGACAGCGCCCGCCCGCCCGCCCCCCGCAGGGCGGCCAGCCCGGCCTCGTGCACCCGCGATCCCGCGAGGACCGCGCGCACCGACGCGCCGCGGCGGGCGAGGTTCGTTCCCGCGTAGAGGGCGTCGCCGCCGTTGTCGCCGCTGCCGACCAGGAGGACCACACGGGCCCCGTAGACACGGGGGAGCATCCGGGAGCAGACGGTGGCGAGCGCGCCGGCGGCGCGCCGCATCAGGGCGCCGTCGGGCAGCCGCGCCATCAGCCGGTTCTCGGCGGCCCGGACCGTATCGACCGTGTGTGCCTGGCGCACCGGGGCCTCCTCAGGCATCGTGGCGGTCGGTGCGGCCTCCGCCCGCCCTTCCTGAGAGCATGCCCCACGCGACTGACAGGCGGAATACGGCCCGCCGGAAACGACCACGGTGCACAACGGAAAAGGCCGCCCCGTGGACGGCCCGGAACACCGGCACTACATCCCGTCGATCTCCGTCAGGTCGATCTCGATGTCGAACGGCACACCGAGTTTCAGTTCCTTGCGGTGGACGCCGGTGGCGACGTAGGCGCCGGTGGCGGGGTCCAGTTCGTAGACGTAGACGACCACGCCTCCCTGCTCGTCCTCGATCCGCCAGAAGTGCTTGATGCCGGCCTTCGCGTAGAGCTGCGGTTTCCGCTCGCGATCGCGCGCCCGAGAGTCGGGCGAGACCACCTCGACGGCCAATAGGACGGAATCGGCGGGGTAGGACGTCTGGTCACTGCCCGTCTCGGCATCGGCCCGGACTACCATGATGTCGGGCTCCGGCCGCTGCTGCGGACCGAGAAGCACGGTCATCTCGCGGCGCACACGGAGACCTTTCGGGCAGGCGGGTTCGAGGGACCGCTCCAGCAGACGCAGGACCAGCATGTGGAACAGCTTTTGCGGACTCACGAAGACGAGGCTCCCGTCGATCAACTCGGTATGCGGGGGGAGATCCGGAAGCCGGTCGAGGTCGTCGGCGGTGTAGCCATCGGGCGGGGGCACCGGCCACGAAGTGGCCTGAGTTCGCGGCATCTCGGGAGCACCGTGCCCCTCGGCCTCTGGTGCCTCCGTCTCCGATGCCTTCGGTGCGGTCGCGGAGAGCGCGCCCATGTCACTACCTCCGGTGGTCGGATCGTTTTCGTCGCCCAGAGTAACCATGGATGTCATCCCGTCATGGTGTTTCCGTCGATTCTTCCATCGCCGCACGCAGCAGCCCGGAACCTACCCGCAGGTCCGGGCGCGAACCGGAGGCGGGTGGCCCCCGGCGGTGTCTGGGGTGGCGTACGGTCGAAGCAGCCTTCCCATCGTCGCCCGGGCGGACCCCCGGGCACTGGTTTACTAGCCTGAACGCCATTTCGGGCACGGACAGCAGTACGGGACTCGCCGCATGACCTCCACGGACGACCGCATCGCGACCGACGACGGGCTGTCGAAGCGTGTCGCGCACCTCCAGAACGCCATGCACAAGCTGGGCGCAGACGTCATCAGGCTGCAGACACAGCTGACCGAGCTGGCCGCGGCCACGCCGCCCCGGCCCGACCCCGACGACTCCACGCCGTTCATCTTCAACATGTCCCGCGACGCCTACCGGGGCGAGCTCGCCTCGCTGGTCAGCTGGGTGAACGACTTCCTGGTGCCCGTCTACGTCGGCGAGACCGCCGGCTGGTGCCCGGTGTGGTGGGAGCACCACGAGGCCGTCGGCCGGCTGCACGCACTCCGGCTGGCCTACGACGAGCTCACCGACACCGCCGCCGTGGGCGCCTCGGGCCCGGGCCGGTGGCACAGCGACCACCTCGACCCGTTCCTGGACCGGGTGTGCTCCGGCAGCGGCCCCTTCGCCGCCTGCCTGACCCCCGCCGGGCACGTCGAGCGCCGCCGCCTGGCGCCCGCCCGCACGCCGGCGCGCTGACCGCGGTCCCGGTGCCCCGCCCCGGCGCCCGCCGGGCAGGGCGTCAGGTCTTGCGCAGCCGCACCCGGCGGATCCGGTGGTCCTCGCCCTTGTAGAGGACGAGCGTGGCCCGCCCGCGGGTCGGCAGGATGTTCTCCACGAGGTTGACCTCGTTGACGGTGCGCCACGTGTTCAGCGCGAACTCCTTGGCGCGCTCCTCCTCCACCGTGGTGGCGATCGCGTGGAAGTAGGAGCGGGGGTCGGAGAACGCGGTCCGCCGCAGCTCCAGGAACCGGTCCAGGTACCAGGACCGGATGTGCTCCACCCTCGCGTCGACGTAGATGGAGAAGTCGAAGAAGTCGGCCACCGCCAGCCGCCCGGGCAGCGGGGGCTGGAGCACGTTGATGCCCTCCAGGACGAGGATGTCGGGGCGGTGCACGGTCTGCACGGCGCCGGGCACGATGTCGTACGCCAGGTGCGAGTAGACGGGGATGTCCATGCGCGGCGCGCCGGCCTTGGCCTCGGAGACGAACCGCACCAGCGCCCGCCGGTCGTAGCTCTCCGGGAAGCCCTTGCGGTTCATGATCTCGCGGTCCTTCAGGACCGCGTTGGGGTAGAGGAAGTTGTCGGTGCTGACCAGCTCCACGTTGGGGTGGTCGGGCCACTGGGCGAGCAGCGTCCGCAGCAGCCGGGCGGTGGTGGACTTGCCGACCGCGACGCTGCCGGCGACGCCGATGATGAACGGGGCGGGCCGGTCGTCCTCGCCGAGGAACCCCCGCACCGCCGCGTGCCGCTGCCGGGTCGCCTTGACGTACAGGTTCAGCAGCCGCGACAACGGAAGGTAGATGTCGCGGACGTCATCGAGCGACGTGGGATCGGTCGTCCCGCGCAGGTCCTCCAGCTCGGCTTCGGTCAGGGAGAGCGGGGTGGAATCGCGCAGCGCCGCCCATGCCTGCCGGTCCAGCTCCACATACGGCGATGAGACGCCATTCTTCGTCGCTTGATTGGCCACGTTTGTCCACACTAGACGAGCGCATCGGGCGCCCCCCGCACCGCCCCGGAGCCGGGAACGCTCCGCGGGCGCCGCCGGGCGCGTACACGGGAGCGGATCCCCCGGGAGGAATCAGACACGCCGGGAGATTTTTTTTCGGGCCCGTCCGCGCCTCGGGGCGGGCCGCACCGGAGGCCGCCGATGCCCTCCTGACGTGCGCGGTCTACCCGCCCACCACCCAGTGGTCTATACCGTTACCTGGGAAAACGACGAATGGTCTGGTTCGGTGGAAGGTCGGAGAACGGCCGATCATTGGCTACGCTGGCGGCCATGTGCGGAATCGTTGGCTACGTCGGGCCGCAACCGGCGCTTGAGGTCGTCGTGGACGGTCTCGCAAGGTTGGAGTATCGCGGATACGACTCCGCGGGGATCGCCGTCCTGTCCGGCGGCCGGCTGGAGACCGAGAAGCGCGCGGGCAAGCTCGCCAACCTCCGGGCCGCCCTGGAGCAGGCCCCCCGCTCGGCCGACGGGATCGGCATCGGGCACACGCGCTGGGCGACGCACGGCGCGCCCAACGACGTCAATGCCCACCCGCACACCGACGGCGACAACCGCGTCGCCGTGATCCACAACGGGATCATCGAGAACTTCGCCCCCCTCCGCCTGGAGCTGGAGGAGCGCGGCTGCAAGTTCACCTCCGAGACCGACACCGAGGTCGCCGCCCACCTCCTCTCGCAGGAGCTCAAAGCGCAGGGCGACGCCGACCTCACCGCCGCCATGCGCGCGGTCTGCCGCCGCCTGGAGGGCGCGTTCACCCTCGTCGCGATGTCGGTCGACGACCCCGAGCTCGTGGTCGCCGCGCGCCGCAACTCCCCGCTCGTCGTCGGGCGGGGCCAGGGCGAGAACTTCCTCGCCAGCGACGTCGCCGCCTTCATCGCCCACACCCGCGACGCCATCGAGCTGGGCCAGGACCAGGTCGTCGAGCTGCGCCGCGACTCCGTGACCGTGACCGACTACGACGGCAACCCCGCCGACGTGCGCGAGTTCCACGTCGACTGGGACGCCTCCGCCGCCGAGAAGAGCGGCTACGACTACTTCATGCTCAAGGAGATCGTCGAGCAGCCGCAGGCGGTCGCCGACACCCTCCTGGGCCGGGTCGGGGTCGACGGCACGCTGACCCTCGACGAGATGCGGCTGGCACCGTCGGAGCTGCGCGAGATCGAGAAGATCGTGATCATCGCGTGCGGCACGTCCTACCACGCGGGGCTGATCGCCAAGTACGCCATCGAGCACTGGTGCCGCATCCCCTGCGAGGTCGAGGTCGCCAGCGAGTTCCGCTACCGCGACCCCATCCTGGACCGGCAGACCATGGTCATCGCGATCTCCCAGTCGGGCGAGAGCATGGACACCCTGATGGCGGTGCGCTACGCCCGCGAGCAGCGCGCCCGCGTGCTGGCCATCTGCAACGTCAACGGCTCCACGATCCCGCGCGAGTCCGACGGCGTGCTCTACACCCACGCCGGGCCCGAGGTCGGCGTGGCCGCCACCAAGACCTTCCTCACCCAGCTGGTGGCCTGCTACCTGGTGGGCCTGTACCTGGCGCAGGTGCGCGGCCTCAAGTTCGGCGACGAGATCAACGCGGTCATCGAGCAGTTGGCGAACATGCCGGCCCAGGTCGAGCGGGTCCTCGGGACCGTCGGCCCGGTCCGGGAGCTGGCGCACTCGCTGGCCGACTCCGGCACGGTGCTGTTCCTGGGCCGCCACGTGGGCTACCCGGTCGCCCTCGAAGGCGCGCTGAAGCTCAAGGAGCTGGCCTACATGCACGCCGAGGCGTTCGCCGCCGGCGAGCTGAAGCACGGCCCGATCGCGCTGATCGAGGACGGCCTGCCGGTGGTGGTCGTGGTTCCGTCGCGCGAGGGCCGCGGCGTCCTGCACGACAAGATCGTCTCCAACATCCAGGAGATCCGCGCCCGCGGCGCCCGCACCATCGTGATCGCCGAGGAGGGCGACGACACGGTGCGGCCGTTCGCCGACGAGCTGATCGAGATCCCCGCCGTCCCCACGCTGCTCCAGCCGCTGGTGGCCACGATCCCGATGCAGGTGTTCGCCTGCGAGCTCGCCCTGGCCAAGGGCAACGACGTCGACCAGCCCCGCAACCTCGCCAAGAGCGTGACCGTGGAGTAGGCGGCCGGCGCAGGAGCGCAGACCGCCGGAGGGGGCGGGCCCGTGGACACGGGCCCGCCCCTTCCGTGCGTCCCCGTGCGCGCGTCCGGGCACGCCTCCGCGGGCCTCCCCCGCGCGTGTCCGCTTCCGGCCGCGCGCAGGGGGGCGCACGGCTTCGCACGGGGCTTGACTCCGGGAGCGCCGAGGTATCGCATGGTCAGCGCCCGGCACGGCGCGGCGCACGCGGCACAGGGATGGTGCGGCCCGCCGCCGGGTCGCGGGCGGGCACGGCGAACGCACCGCCCCCACCGGCGCCCACGGCGCCCCATCGCACACGGAAGGACGACCACATGCCACGACGTCGGCTCCGACACGGCGGCATCACCGTTCTGGCGGCGCTCCTGCTGGCCACCTCCCCCGGGACCGCGGCGGCCGCGGCCCCCGGCGACGGCATCGGCGACCCGTACTTCCCCACCTACGGCAACACGGGCTACGACGTCGCCCACTACGACCTGCGGCTCGGCTACACCCCGCGCACCGACCGGCTGACGGGCACCGCCACGCTCGTGGCCGAGGCCACCGAGGACCTCGACTCCTTCAGCCTGGACTTCCTGCTGGACGTCGACTCCGTCCGGGTCAACGGCAAGGCGGCGGACGCCGAGCGGAGCGGCGAGCACAAGATCGTCATCACCCCGGCCCGGCCGATCGCCGAGGGCGGGCGGCTGACCGTCGTCGTGAAGTACGCAGACGTGCCCTCGACCGTGCAGTGGGGCGACGGCTCACTCACCGGGTGGAACCGCACCCCCGACGGCGCCATCGCGCTCGGCCAGCCCGAGGCGTCGTGGTGGTGGTTCCCCGCCAACGACCACCCGCGCGACAAGGCGACCTTCGACGTCGCGATCACCGTCCCCGAAGGAACCAGCGCGGTGAGCAACGGCGTCCTGACCGGCGAGACCACCCGCGCCGGCCGGACCACCTCCACGTGGCGCCAGGACGAGCCGTCGGCCACCTACCTCGCCACCCTGGCCATCGGCGGCTACGAGACCCACGAGGACGAGACCGCCTCCGGGCTGCCCGTCTACAACGCCTACAGCGACGGCCTCGGGTCACTGGCCGGCCCGGCGAAGGCCAGCATCGAGCGGGGCGAGGAGATCATCGGGTTCCAGGAGGAGAGCTTCGGCCCCTACCCCTACAACGCCGTGGGCGGCGTGGTCGCCGGCCCGGCGGCCGACCTCGGCTTCGCCCTGGAGACCCAGACCCGGCCGGTCTACAGCCACGCGTTCTTCGCACGCGGCTCCAACACCTATGTGGTGGCCCACGAGCTCGCCCACCAGTGGTGGGGCGACCACGTCTCGGTGGCCGGCTGGCAGGACATCTGGATCAACGAGGGCTTCGCCACCTACGCCGAGTGGATGTGGTCGGAGGAAGAGGGCGAGGGCACCGCCCAGGAACTGGCCGACTACACCTACCACCTGTACCCCGAGGACGACGGGTTCTGGAAGGTCGCCCCGGGCGACCCCGGCCCGGAGAACGTCTTCCACCCCGCCGTCTACGACCGCGGCGCCCTTGCCGTGCACGCCCTCCGCCAGGAGATCGGCGACGACGCCTTCACCGAACTCCTCACCACCTGGCAGGAGGAGCACGCCCACGGCAACGCCTCGGTGGCGGAGTTCACCGCCCTGTCGGAGAAGATCTCCGGCCGGGACCTCGGCGACCTCTACGACGCCTGGCTCTACACCCCGGGCCGCCCCGCCCTGGACACCGCCGCCGCGTCGGCGGTCACCACCCGCTCCGCCCCGGAACAGCCCGCGTCCTGGCAGCGGATCCGCGACAACCACGAACTGCTGCACACCGCCGGCACCGGCTGACCGGGCGCCCGAACGCGTGTGGGGCGCCCCCGGGCAGGGGGCGCCCCACACGCACCGGCCGGTGTACGGCCGGACGATCAGCCCAGCGTCGTGCGGACGACCCCGGCGAGGCGCTCGGCGAGCTCGTGGGCGTGGGGTTCGGCGGCGGCCTCCACCATGACGCGGACCATCGGCTCGGTGCCGCTGGGGCGGATGAGGACGCGGCCGGACTCGCCCAGCTCCGCCTCCGCCTCGCGGACCGCCGCGGCCAGCTCCCGCGAGGTCGCGGCGCGGGTCCGGTCGACGCCGCGGACGTTGATGAGGACCTGCGGCAGCCGGGTCATGACCTTGGCCAGCTCGCCCAGCGCCAGGCCGCGCCGGCTCATGGCGCCCAGCAGGTGCAGCCCGGTCAGCAGGCCGTCGCCGGTCGTGGCGTGGTCGAGCAGCACCACGTGCCCCGACTGCTCGCCGCCCAGCGAGAACGACCCCTCGCGCATGGCCTCCAGGACGTACCGGTCCCCCACCGGGGTCTCGACGACGGTGATCCCGGCCTCGCGCATGGCCAGCTTCAGCCCCAGGTTGGACATCACCGTGACGACCAGCGTGTCCTTGGCGAGGCGGCCCGACTCCTGTAGCTCCAGCGCCAGGATCGCGAGGATCTGGTCGCCGTCGACGACCGAACCGTCGGCCGCCACCGCCAGGCAGCGGTCGGCGTCGCCGTCGTGGGCGATCCCCGCGTCGGCGCCGTGCCGGCGGACCGCCTCCTGGAGCTCCTCCAGGTGGGTGGAGCCGCAGCCCTCGTTGATGTTGAGGCCGTCTGGCGCGTCGCCGATGGTGATGACCTCGGCCCCCGCGCGGCGCAGCGCCTCGGGGGCGACCGAGGACGCCGCGCCGTTCGCGCAGTCGACCACCACGCGCAGGCCGTTCAGCGACTGGCCGAGCGAGGCCACCACGTGGGCGATGTAGCGCTCGGCGCCGTCGTCGGCATCGGTGACGCGGCCGACGGCGGCACCCACCGCGTCCTCGTGGGCGACGCCGACGGCCTCCTCGATCTCGTCCTCGGCGGAGTCGGCGAGCTTCTGCCCGCCCCGGCCGAAGATCTTGATGCCGTTGTCGGGGGCGGGGTTGTGGCTGGCCGACAGCATGACCCCGAAGTCGGCGTCCAGCTCCGCTGTCAGGTAGGCCACCGCCGGCGTGGGCAGCACCCCGAGCCGGACGACGTCGACGCCGGCGCCCGCCAGGCCGGCGACCACGGCCGCCTCCAGGAACTCCCCGGAGGCGCGGGGATCCCTGCCGACGACCGCCTTCGGCCGCGCCCCCTCGTCACGCGCCTCGGGGGTGAGCACCCGTGCCGCCGCCGCGGCGAGATCGAGCGCCAGGGTGGCGGTGAGGTCGCGCCCGGCGACCCCCCGGACTCCGTCGGTACCAAACAGCCGAGCCACGGACCATTCGCCCCTTCGTATAAGCAGACAGCTAAGCGGACAGCATCGAGTTGGGAAGCCGCGTGCGGTCCGCGGGGCCGCGACCGGACGCCCCGGCCCCGCACCACCCACCCGGAAACAGCTGTGGCCCGCACAGGCCACCCCCTGAGCGGGGGGACCGGCGGGCCTAGCCTGCCGCGCGGACCGTGGTCCGCGCGGCTCCCGGCGGGGTTGTTACCGCTTGGAGTACTGCGGAGCCTTGCGGGCCTTCTTCAGACCGGCCTTCTTGCGCTCGACCTCGCGGGAGTCGCGGGTGAGGTAGCCGGCCTTCTTCAGCGGCGGGCGGTTGTTCTCGGGGTCGAGCCCGGCGAGCGCACGCGCGATGCCGTGGCGCAGCGCACCGGCCTGACCGCTGGGGCCGCCGCCGTTCAGCCGCGCGAAGACGTCGTAGGCCTCCTCGAAGCCGAGGGTGACCAGGGGCTCCTTGATGAGCTGCTGGTGCACCTTGTCGGGGAAGTACTCCTCCAGCGGCTTGCCGTTGACCTTCCACTCCCCGGAGCCGGGGGTGATGCGGACGCGGGCGATGGCCTGCTTGCGGCGGCCGGTTCCGGCGCCGGGGCCGGACGCGGTGGGGACGTATCCCTCGACGGACGCCTCAGGCGTCTCGGTGGTGTACTCCGCGGGGAACTCCTCGGAGTTCTCCTCGAAGTCCTGTGCTGCGGCGTCTTCGATGCCGGTGGGCTCGACCACGGTTCTCCTCGTAATTCCTTGACTCTCGCGAACGCCTAAGCGGGCTGATCGATCTTCTTGATTTCGAACGGCACCGGCTTCTGAGCCTGGTGCGGGTGCTCCGCGCCGGCGTACACCTTGAGCTTCTTGGCCATCTGGCGGCCGAGGGAACCCTTGGGCAGCATGCCCTTGACGGCCTTCTCGACGGCGCGCTCGGGCTGCTTCGCCATCAGCTCGCTGTAGGCGACGGAACGCAGACCGCCGGGGTAGCCCGAGTGCCGGTAGGCCCGCTTCTGCTCCAGCTTGCGGCCGGTCAGCGCCACCTTGTCGGCGTTCACGATGATCACGAAGTCGCCGGTGTCGATGTGGGGCGCGTAGTAGGTCTTGTGCTTGCCCCGGAGCAGCGTGGCGACGTGGCTGGCCAGCCGTCCGAGCACGAGATCGCTGGCGTCGATGACGTGCCACTGACGCTGGACATCGTTGGGCTTGGGGCTGTATGTGCGCACGATCGTATGCCTTCGTCTCAGTCGGCGGGGTCCATCCCCGCGGACGGAGATGGAGAACTCGTAATTTCCGGGCCGGCGGTCCGTCGTATGAGGGACGTACCGACGATTGAGTGCGCAGACAATGATGCGTGATCGGCGCCCAGCGGAAAGCGCGGGAACCCACGGCAACTCAACGCACAACGACGGAGTATCATACCGATCGGAGGCACCACAGGTCAAAACGGCCCACGATCGTACTCTGCTCGATCTTGGACCCAACCCTGGCGACACCGCGATCCGTGATTACTCCACTCTCATTATGCCCTGCCCGATGAGTGGTTTGGCCGGATCACGGCGCCGCCCGCCCTCGGAGCGGGGGCGGGTCGGGCGGGATCCCGGCAGGGGCACGGCCGCCGGTGCGCGATACGAACCGGATATCAGGACTTGGGAGATTACCGTCATACTCGCCCACCCGTGTCGAAGGGGGCGCTAAAGTCGGATGCGAGCATAGCGCGCACACGCCGCGGCCTCTCCCCGGCGCGCCGCGCGCACCGCCCCGACCCCGGTGGGCACTCCGGCCGCACGCGGCACGCCCGTGTCGGCGCCTCCCGAACGGCGAGGGACCGCCACCGGAGACCGGGGCCGACGCCCACCACCACGGGCCGTCCCGCGTCGAGCGGCTATCGTCGGCCCGCACAGCCGATACCCGGGGTGGGAGGCGCGCCGCGGCCGGCAGCTCCGGCCCGGTCGCCCGCCGATCGACGCCTACGGCCTCACCTGGAGCCACATGGACGGGTCCCGCCAACGAACGCTTCGGGTCATCGCCCCGCACCCGCCCGGCGTCCTTCCCCCGTGAACGGAGGATCCCGCACCGGCGGACCGGATGTCCGCCCCGGCCCGCAGCCGCCCCCGAACCGAGGCAATGGACGGTGTAACGCCCAGTGGTCGCACCCGAGCCCCGTAGACATCACTCGCCGCCGACCGGGCGGTAGGCCCGGATACCTTGGATTTCCCTAACCGAGCGTGTTGAAGCTATCACACGCGCCTGTCCCAGGATGTGTTCGCCCTCCGGCCGCGACCGGGGGTTCCATGCAAGGAGTCTGCAGATGATCCCAATGACGGCCGCCCTGGCCCCGATGGCCGACCGCAGCGCCAAGGTGACGCCATGAGCCAGGGTCCCGCCGACGACTCCACGCACCCCTTCCCCATCGCCCCGCCCCCCGACCCGGCACCGGCCGCGCCGTACGGGGCCGACGCCCCCGGCGCGCCGGGGCCCTACACCGCTCCGGGCGGGCCCCAGGCGCACGGGGCGCCGCAGGCCGCCTCGGGCCCGCAGTACCCCCCGCAGGGGCCGGCGGCGCACGGCCCCGTCCCGCCGGGGCACCCCGGCGAGCCCCACGGCGCACCGCCCGCGGCGGCCTACCCGCCGGGGCGGCCGCCAACGGGCGGCCAGTACCCCATGGCGGGGCCCGCCGGCGGACAGCCGCCGATGCCCTCGCCCACCGGCGGCCGGCATCCCATGGGCCCGTCCGCCGCCGCGCAGCAGCCCCGGGGGCCGCAGGGGCCCCACGGGCCGCAGTACGACGCCCAGGGACAGGGGCAGCACATGGGCGGCCAGTACCCGATGTCGGCGGCCCCCGGGGCGCCGGCCTACCCCGCCGCGGGCCAGTGGCCGGCGCCCGGGCAGGAGCCGCCGCAGCCGCACGTCCCCCCGACCGGCGGCCAGTACCCGTTGCACGGGCAGCCCACCGGCGCGCCCGATGCCGACCAGTACCAGGTGGGCGCGTCGTCCGGCGGGCACCGGCCCGCCATGGACCCGGCCGCCGGCCAGGGCCCCATGGCCCCGCCCTCCCCAACGGGCGGGCAGCAGCCCTTCACCGCCCCCGGCCGCCCCGGCGCGCCCCAGCCCCCGGCCTATGGGGACCCGGGCCACCAGAACGCGCAGCCGGGCTACCCCGGCGGCCCCTACGGCGCCCAGGCGCCGGGCCCCGTCCAGCAGGGCGGGTTCCCCGGCGGGCAGGGCCCCGCGCCGGCTCCGGCCCGGCCGGGCCTGCCCGCCGCCCCGCTCCCCCTGGGCGCGGCCCCGGCGACCGGCCCCCAGCAGCCGCCGCAGGGTGCGCCGGCCTACCCGGGGGCGGGCACGGGCGGACAGCGGCCGATGGGCGGCCCCACCGGCGCGCCGACCTACCCCGGCGGGCCCACAGGCGGGCACCCTCCCATGGGCGGCATGGGCGGTCCCACCGGCGGCCGGCAGCCCATGGGCGGCCCCTGGGGCACCGTCCCCGCCGACCCGCAGCAGCCCCTTCAGGGCCGCATCGTGCAGCCCGGCACGCCCGTGCCCGACTCCGTCGAGGAAGCGCCCGTGTTCCCGCCCGATGCGGGGGCGGCCACCCAGAACATGAACGCGGTCGTCGACGACGGCGCCACCCAGGCCATCCCGCCGGTGACCGCCGAGTACGGCGGCCGGCAGATGTTCCGCGACGAGTCGCCGCGCGGCGGTGACGCCACGGCCGAGATCAACCTGTCGGGCATGGACGACTACACGCCCCCGCCCGGTCCCGGCCGGGGCTCCGATCGCGGATCCGGCGGCGGGCTGAGCACCACCGCGAAGGTCCTGATGGGCGTCGGCTTCGTGGTGCTACTCGTGGCAGGCGGCGGCGGGGCGTTCTGGGTGGCCACCAGCGGCGGTTCCGGCGGCGCCGGGATCGCCGGGGGCGACGCTCCGGCCTCTCCCGCGTCCCTCGAATCGGGGGACCTCTTCCCCGGTGACGTCGAGGTCGCGGGGCAGCCCTACACGCTCGCCATCACCGACGACACCACCGACTGCGACACCGTCGCCCACGGCGAATACGGCCAGGTGCTCGCCGACAACGACTGCCGGCAGATCGTCCGCGCGACCTACGTCAACGAGGACGCCACACGGGCGGTCACCGTCGGCATCGCGGCCATGGGCACCCCCGAGGACGCCGGCGCCGCGCTGGAGGCGCAGGACCCCGGCGAGGGTGAGTGGTTCGCCGGCCTCGCCGGCCAGGAGGGCACCGGCGCCGAGCGCATGGCCTTCGCCGCGGGGCACGGCTCCGGGGGGCAGTGGGGCCCCTACCTGCTGTACTCCCTGGCCGCCAACAGCGACGGCCGTGCCGCCGCCGGCCAGTCCGATGAACTGTCGGAGCTCAGCGACGACTTCGTCGAGGTCCCGATGGAGCCGCTGGCCGAACAGTCCGGCTGACCCGGCGGGCCGGCCCGGGACACCGCACCCGGGCCGGCCCCGGCCGCGCTCCGGCGCCCCCCGGTTCATCCCGCTCGGCGGCGGGGCGGCGAGGCGCCGGTCCGGGCCGATCGGGGCCCTGCCGTCCCCAACGGCGCGGGGATCCGATCCGTCCCCTCCGCCCGGCGCGGTCCCGCATCCCGGTGCCCGAACGCCGCCGCCCCCGCTGAGGGGCGACGGCAGCTGTACACGGCCCCGCCTCCGGTCATCCCGGCGCCGGATCCGCCGGGGCTCCACTCGATTCCGCGGCGGCCCCCTCAGACCCCCGGAAGGGTGCGCACGCGCC
Source organism: Nocardiopsis mangrovi (assembly GCF_042653925.1). Classification (NCBI taxonomy): domain Bacteria; kingdom Bacillati; phylum Actinomycetota; class Actinomycetes; order Streptosporangiales; family Nocardiopsidaceae; genus Nocardiopsis; species Nocardiopsis mangrovi. Next base: position 37,388 of record NZ_JBHSFQ010000016.1, on the reverse strand, counting down.
GGGTGGCGGTCGCGCGGGCCGCGAGGCCGGTCTCGGCCGGATAGCGGATCTCCTCCAGGGTGAGGCCGTGCGGGGGCACCACGTGGACCGCGGAGTCGCGCACCCCGGCGGTCAGGACCCGCCGCGGCCAGTCGGGCCCGCGGCGGCCGTCGCCCACCGCCAGCAGCGCACCCACCAGGGCGCGCACCATGTTGTGGCAGAACGCGTCCGCCTGGACGGTGCCCGCGTAGAGGTGGTCGCCCTCGCGCTCCCACGACAGGCGCAGCAGCTCCCTGATGGTCGTCGCACCCTCACGCCTGCGGCAGAACGCGGCGAAGTCGTGCTCCCCGATCAGCTCGGCCGCCGCGGCGTTCATCCGGTCGACGTCCAGCGGGCGCTTGTGCCACAGGACGTCGCGCCGGCGCAGCGGGTCCACGCCGCCGGGCGCGTCGCTGACCCGGTAGACGTACCTGCGGAACATCGGGGAGAACCGCGCGTCGAAGCCCTCGGGGGCGCGGGCCACCTCCCGCACCCGGACATCGGCGGGCAGCACCCCGGCCAGCCGGCGCAGCAGCCGGTCCCCCTCCGCCTCCCACACGCCGGCCGGGAGGTCGACGTGCGCCACCTGGCAGCGGGCGTGCACGCCCGCGTCGGTGCGCCCGGCGACGGTGAGCCGCGCCGCCTCCACCCGCAGGACGCGCGCCAGCGCCTCCTGCAGCTCCCCCTGGACGGTGCGCCGCCCCGGCTGCTCCGCCCAGCCGGAGAACTCCGTGCCGTCGTAGCCGATGTCCAGCCGCACCCGGACCGCTCCGGCCCCACTCATGTCCTTCGCCCCTCTACGACAGAGTGCCCGACCCCCGTGCGGGGATCGGGCACCGGATGACCACGACGCGAAGGCTACTTGTCCTCGCCCTTGTCCTCACTGGTCTCCGCGGCCGGGGTGTCGTCCTCGGCCTTCTCGGTGTCGGCCGCCCCGGCGACCGGAGCGGCGGCGGTCTCCTCCGCCGTGTCCGCGGCCGGGGCCTGCTCGGCGGGGGCGGCGGCCGCACGCGGCGCGGCCGCGGTGGCCGGGCCGGCCTCGACCAGCTCGATCACGGCCATGGGCGCGTTGTCGCCCTTGCGCGGACCGATCTTGGTGATCCGGGTGTAGCCGCCCGGGCGGTTCTCGTAGCGGGGGCCGATCTCGGTGAACAGCTCGTGCACGACCGACTTGTCCGCGATCTTGGTCATCACCTGGCGGCGGGCGTGCAGGTCGCCGCGCTTGCCCAGGCTGATGAGCTTCTCCGCGTAGGGGCGCAGGCGCTTGGCCTTGGCCTCCGTGGTCTTGATGCGGCCGTGCTGGAACAGCGAGGTCGCCAGGTTCGCCAGAATGTGCCGCTCATGAGCCGGGCCGGAACCCAGGCGAGGCCCCTTCGTTGGCGTGGGCATGGTGTCGTTCTCCTAGGGGTGCCGGTCCCCGGCGTGTTTTCCCGTACGCCGGGGACCTTGGGCGACGAAGGTCTTCTAGTACTGCTCGGTCTCGACGAAGGACTCGTCCTCGTCGTCGGAACCGTAGGAGTCGGCCGCGCTGCTCGGGTCGAATCCGGGCGGGGAGTCCTTCAGCGACAGCCCCATGTCGATGAGCTTCTGCTTGACCTCTTCGATCGACTTCGCGCCGAAGTTGCGGATGTCGAGGAGGTCCTGCTCCGAGCGTGCGACCAGTTCGCCGACGCTGTGGATGCCCTCGCGCTTGAGGCAGTTGTAGGACCGGACCGTGAGGTTCAGGTCCTCGATCGGCAGCGCGAGGTCGGCCGCCAGAGCGGCGTCCGTGGGCGAGGGGCCCATGTCGATGCCCTCGGCGTCGACGTTCAGCTCGCGCGCCAGGCCGAACAGCTCGACCAGCGTCTTACCGGCGCTCGCGACGGCGTCGCGGGGGCGGATGCTCGGCTTGGTCTCGATGTCCACGATCAGCCGGTCGAAGTCCGTGCGCTGCTCGACACGGGTGGCCTCGACCTTGTAGGTGACCCGCAGAACCGGCGAGTAGATCGAGTCGATCGGGATGCGCCCGATCTCCTGACCCGGCTGCTTGTTCTGGGTCGCCGAGACGTAGCCGCGGCCGCGCTCGACCGTCAGCTCCATCTCCAGCTTGCCCTTGCTGTTGAGCGTGGCGATGTGCAGGTCGGGGTTGTGCACCTCGACCCCCGCCGGCGGCGCGATGTCCGCGGCGGTGACGACGCCCGGGCCCTGCTTGCGCAGGTACATGAGCACCGGCTCATCGTGCTCGGAGCTGACGACCAGGCCCTTGAGGTTCAGGATGACCTCGGTGACGTCCTCTTTGACGCCGGGCACGGTGGTGAACTCGTGCTCGACGCCCTCGATGCGGATGCTGGTGACAGCGGCACCGGGGATGGACGACAGCAGGGTGCGCCGCAGCGAGTTGCCGATCGTGTACCCGAAGCCGGGCTCCAGGGGCTCGACGACGAACTTCGAGCGGAACTCCGAGATCGATTCCTCGTTGAGCGTTGGACGCTGAGCGATCAACATGGTCCGTGATTCCTTTCCCACGGCCGCCCGCTATTTGACGGCCACTGGACGGCCCCGCGGTCGCGGGGCCTCATCATCGTGCTACCCGGTTCTCTACCCGGCCGCGCGGGCCTGCCGACACATGGTGCGGCGGACCCGCGTGGCGGCGCGGCATGGGCCCGGTCAGACCCGGCGGCGCTTCGGCGGGCGGCAGCCGTTGTGCGGGACCGGGGTGACGTCCTGGATGGAGCCGACCTCCAGGCCGGTGGCCTGGAGCGACCGGATGGCGGTCTCACGGCCGGAGCCGGGGCCCTTGACGAAGACGTCCACCTTGCGCACCCCGTGCTCCTGCGCGCGGCGGGCCGCGGCCTCGGCGGCCATCTGCGCCGCGAACGGGGTGGACTTGCGCGAACCCTTGAAGCCGACCTGCCCGGAGCTCGCCCACGAGATCACCGCACCGGTGGGGTCGGTGATGCTCACGATCGTGTTGTTGAACGTGCTCTTGATGTGAGCATGCCCGTGGACGATGTTCTTCTTTTCCTTGCGGCGCACCTTGCGTGCGGCGCCCTGACGGCCCTTAGGCGGCATACCTCAAAACTCCCAAGATCATCGGTCCGTTGGCGTCCCGGACACTGGCGTTGCGTCCGGACGGACTACTTCTTGCCGGCCTTCTTCTTGCCGGCCACGGTCTTCTTCTTGCCCTTGCGGGTGCGGGCGTTGGTCTGTGTCCGCTGACCGTGGACCGGGAGGCCGCGACGGTGCCGGATGCCCTGGTAGCACCCGATCTCCATCTTGCGGCGGATGTCGGCCTGGACCTCACGGCGGAGGTCACCCTCGACCTTGTAGTTGGCGTCGATCCAGTCGCGCAGGCTGACCAGCTCGTCCTCGGAGAGCTGGTGGACACGGGTGTCGGGGCTGACGCCCGTGTTCTTCAGGGTCTCGATGGCGCGGGTGCGCCCGATCCCGAAAACGTAGGTGAGAGCGATCTCCACCCGCTTGTCGCGGGGGAGGTCGACGCCGGCAAGGCGTGCCATGTGGGCGAACTCCTTCGTGCTCGTGCGGAGGTCTCACCCGTTCCACTGCCCTCTCGTCGCCCAATCGACGAGGCCCCGGCCTCCGACCGGGGGTGGTCCGCTCCCCATGGGAGCGGATCGGAACGGGTCTCTATCTCCCGCCGACGGCGCTGGGGCCGTGCGGCGGTCCTGCGGTCGCGGCGTCGGTCAGCCCTGACGCTGCTTGTGGCGCGGGTCCGAGCAGATGACCATGATCCGGCGGTTACGGCGGATCACTCGGCACTTCGCGCAGATCTTCTTGACGCTCGGCTTGACCTTCATGGTGGCTCCGGACTCAGCCGTCACCGTGGCCGCCGACAGGGCCGGCCTCGCGTGACGGTCTACTTGTAGCGGTAAACGATGCGCCCGCGCGTGAGGTCGTACGGGCTGAGCTCCACGACGACACGGTCGTCGGGGAGGATCCGGATGTAGTGCATCCGCATCTTCCCGCTGATGTGGGCGAGGACTTTGTGCCCGTTGTCGAGCTCCACTCGGAACATGGCGTTGGGTAGGGACTCGATAACGGAGCCCTCGATCTCGATGGCGCCGTCTTTCTTTGCCATATCCTCCACGCTTCGGGATCACCCCCGCCTGCGCGGGGTAACAACGAGTCAGGGGCCGACCGAAGGCGGCCCCGTACCTTTGAGCTGAATTTCAAACACAGACACTGAGAAATCAGGTCAACTGCAACAGCATACGCCGGACTCCGAACGCACGCGAGTAAAGGCAGCCTGACCCAACAGCCCGAGTGTGGGCACGGCCATCTTACCCGCACCGCGCCACCACTTCCGACGCGGCGCGGTCGCGCCCGGTGCGGCCGGGCGGACCGGGCTCACTCGGCGGCGTCGGCCCCGCGGTCGGTGGCCACCGCCGCCAGGGTGATGAAGACCATGACGATCCCCCACGGGCCGAGCACCCACAGGAACCACGGGTAGGTGGCTCCCTCTGCGAGGTAGAGGATCAGCCAGATGGTGAAGCAGAGGGTGTTGACCCCCGCCCACAGCCCCCACGGGATGAGCAGAGCGGGGTCGCGCAGCAGCGCGGGCTGGTCGCCGCGCGCGGCCGGGCGGACGGGTTCGGCGGGCAGGTCGGCGAGGTCGCGCTCGGGCAGGTCCTCGGTGAGCGGGCGCAGGTCGCCGTGGGTCCGCGCCCGGTACGCGCTCTCCAGCCGCCCACTGAACTCCTCACTGTCGAGCCTGCCCTGGGCGAAGTGCTCCTGGAGCAGCTTGGCCACACGGTCGCGGTCGGAGTCCGAGGCCCTGATCTCAGGCGATTGCTCGGACATCGCCCACCTTCCTCACCGAAGACGTGTCGGGCCGGACGGCCGCACGCCCCATCGTAGCCGTGTTCCCGAAGCGGTCTCCGGGAGCGCTGCGCGGCCCCGGCCGGGCCCGGAGGCCCGGCCCCGCAGGCGGTGCGGAGGAGCGGTGCGCCGGATGCGGGCGGCGTGCCGGGGGCGCCCCACAGGCCCAGCGGGCGGACCCGCTACCCGGGGTCGGGCAGGCCCAGGGCGGCGATCTTCTCGCGGTTCTCGGCGCGGGCGGTGAGCACCCGCGGGCCCTCGGCGGTGACGGCGACGGTGTGCTCGAAGTGCGCCGAGCGCTCGGCGTCGCGGGTGACGACCGTCCAGCCGTCGTCGAGCTGGAGCACGTGGCGGGTCCCCAGGTTGGCCATGGGCTCGATCGCCAGACACATCCCCTCGACGAGTTCGAGCCCGCGGCCGCGCTTGCCGTGGTTGAGGACGTGCGGCTCCATGTGCATCTCGGTGCCGATGCCGTGGCCGCCGTACTCCTGGACGTTGCCGTAGCGGCCCTGGGAGCGGATGTAGCCGTCGATCGCGTGCCCGATGTCGCCGAGGCGCTTGCCGGGGCGCAGCTGCGCGATGCCCTGCCACATGGACTCCTCGCACACCTCCATGAGGCGGCGGTCGTCCTCGGCCAGGGCGCCGACGGCGACCGTGATCGCGGAGTCGCCGTGCCAGCCGTCGAGGATGGCGCCGCAGTCGATGGAGATGATGTCGCCATCTGCCAGCACCCGGTCGGCGCGCGGGATGCCGTGCACGACCTCCTCGTTGACGGAGGCGCAGATGGAACCGGTGAAGCCGTGGTAGCCCTTGAAGGACGGCACGGCGCCGGCCGCGCGGATGCCGCTTTCGGCGATGGCGTCGAGGTCCAGGGTGCTGATCCCCGGGCGCACCGCCGCGCGCAGCTCGTCGAGGGTGCGGGCGACGATCTCCCCCGCCGCCCGCATCTTCCCGATCTCTTCCGAGGTCTTCAGCTGGATCTCGGGGTCGGCTCTGCGGAACATCAGGAGGCGCGTCCCAGCGCCGCCTGCGCCCGCGCGGTGACGTCCTTGACGTCGCCCACCGCCGCGATGGTCACCAGGATGCCCTCGCTCTCGTAGAACTGCACGAGCGGAGCGGTCTGCTCGCGGTAGACGTCCAGCCGGTGCCGGATCGTCTCCTCCTTGTCGTCCTCGCGCTGGAACAGCTCGCCGCCGCAGGAGTCGCAGACGCCGTCGGTCTTCGGCGGGTCGAAGACGACGTGCTGGGCGTGCCCGCAGTTCCGGCAGGAGCGCCGGCCGGAGAGCCGCTTGACGACCTCTTCCTCGTCGACGCGCAGTTCGAGCACCACGTCGAGGCGTGCGCCGAGGTCGTCGAGGATCTTGTTCAGGGTCTCGGCCTGCGCGACGTTGCGCGGGAAGCCGTCGAGCAGGAAGCCGCCTCGGGCGTCCTCCTGCGCCAGGCGGTCCCGCACCATGGCGTTGGTGACCTCGTCGGGGACGAGGTCACCGCGGTCCATGTACGCCTTGGCCTGCTGACCCAGCTCGGTGCCACCGCTCACGTTGGCACGGAAGATGTCGCCAGTGGACACCTTCGGGATGGACAATTCTGACGCCAGGATCTGGGCCTGGGTGCCTTTTCCGGCCCCAGGCGGTCCCACCAATACGGCACGCACTATCGCAGAAAACCTTCGTAGTTCCTCTGCTGGAGGTGACTCTCGATCTGCTTCACCGTGTCCAGCCCGACACCGACCATGATCAGGATGCTCGTGCCGCCGAACGGAAAGTTCTGGGACGCGCCGGACGCGCCCATCGCGATCATCGGAAGCAGAGCGATCACACCCAGGTACAGCGAGCCGGGGGTCGTCAGCCGGGTCAGGACGTAGTCGAGGTACTCGGCGGTCGGACGACCCGGACGGATACCCGGGATGAACCCACCGTACTTCTTCATGTTGTCGGCCACTTCAGTGGGGTTGAAGGTAATGGCCACGTAGAAGAAGGCGAACCCGATGATGAGGACGAAGAAGGTCGCCATGTACACGGGGTGCGACCCGCTGACGAAGTACTCGTTGAGGAACCGCACGGCCGCGTTGTCGGAGTCCTGCCCGAGCAGGCCGACACCGAGTTGCGGCAGGTAGAGCAGCGAGGAGGCGAAGATCACCGGGATGATGCCGGCCTGGTTGACCTTCAGCGGGATGTAGGTGGAGCTGCCGCCGTACATGCGCCGGCCCACCATGCGCTTGGCGTACTGCACCGGGATGCGGCGCTGCGCCTGCTCCATGAAGACCACGCCGGCGATGAGCACCAGGCCCGCGATGCAGATCAGCGCGAAGATCCAGGTCTCCTGCTCCTGGTACATCGTGGCGATGGAGGAGGGGAACATCGCGATGACGGTCGTGAAGATCATCAGCGACATGCCGTTGCCGACGCCGCGCTCGGTGATGAGCTCGCCGAACCACATGATGACGCAGGTGCCCGCGGTCATGGTGAAGACGATGGTGACCAGGGTGAGGATGTCCTGGTTGGGCATGTACGCCGACACCGGGATCTGGTTCTGGAAGAGCTGGCCGGTGCGGGCCATGGCGACGATGCTCGTGGACTGCAGGACCGCGAGGGCGAGGGTCAGGTAGCGCGTGTACTGCGTGATCTTCGACTGGCCCGCCTGCCCCTCCTTCTTCAGCGCTTCGAGCCGCGGGATCACCACGGTGAGCAGGTTGATGATGATGCTCGCCGTGATGTAGGGCATGATGCCCAGGGCGAAGACGGCGAGCTGGAGGAGCGCGCCGCCGCTGAAGAGGTTGACGAGCGCGTAGACACCGGTGGTGTCGGCGTTCTGCACGGCCTCCAGCTGGTCCCTGATCGCCGCCGAGTTGATCCCCGGGGCGGGGATGACCGACCCGAGCCGGTAGATGGTCAGGATGAACAGCGTGAACAACAGCTTGTTACGCAGGTCGGGCGTGCGGAACGCACGGACGAACGCACCTAGCACGTCTCCTCCTGCGAGGCTTCGGCGGCGGAACCGGTTCGAGACATCGCGGCCGATCCTGAATCGTCGTAGAGCGTCAGCGCCGGGCGTCCGCCCGGTGCTCGGAAGTCATCGGTGAAGCAGTATCGCACTGTAACAGTGATTCGGCGGGTAAGCAGGATCACGCTGATAACAACCGGTGTCCGCCCGATCGCACGCACGCGCCGTCCCCTCGGGGTACAGCGGATACGGCGACAATGGCCGGAACCGGCGTGAACCGCCCCGCCACAACGCGCAGGGGCGCCCGCCGGCGGACCCATCTCATGGGTTCTGCCTGCGGACGCCCCTGGAACGTCACGTCGAACCGGCCTACAGCTCGGTGACGGTGCCGCCGGCGGCCGTGATCTTGGCCTTGGCCGACTCGGAGAACGCGTTCACGCTCACCTGGACGGCCACCGAGATCTCACCGGTGCCCAGCACCTTAACGAGCTCGTTCTTGCGGACCGCGCCCTTGGCCACGAGCCCCTCGACGGTGACCTCGCCACCCTCGGGGTAGAGCTCGCTCAGCTTGTCCAGGTTGACGACCTGGTAGACGGTCGTGAACCGGGCGTTGCTGAAGCCCTTGAGCTTGGGGACCCGGCGGATGAGCGGCATCTGGCCGCCCTCGAAGCCGACGGGCACGGTGTTGCGCGCCTTGGTTCCCTTGGTACCGCGACCCGCGGTCTTGCCCTTCGACGCCTCGCCGCGGCCCTTGCGGACCTTGGACTTGTTGGCGCCGGGGGCGGGCCGCAGGTGGTGGAGCTTGAGCAGCTCGTCGGGGTTGTAGTCGCTCATTCGCTGACCTCCTCGACAGTCACGAGGTGTGCGACCACGTTGATCTGGCCGCGGACCTCGGGGCGGTCGTCACGGACGACCGACTTGCCGATCCGGCCCAGACCGAGGGAGCGCAGGCTCTCGTGCTGCTTGCGCACCCCGCCGATCTTGGAACGGACCTGCGTGATCTTCAGCTTCGCCATGGTCAGGCACCCGCCTTCGCTTCCGCACGGGCCCGGAGCATGGCCGCCGGAGCGACGTCCTCGATCGGCAGGCCGCGGCGGGCCGCGATCTCCTCGGGACGGTTGAGCCCCTTGAGCGCCGCGACGGTCGCGTGCACGATGTTCAGCGGGTTGGACGAGCCGAGCGACTTGCTCAGCACGTCGTGGATACCCGCGCACTCCAGCACCGCGCGCACCGGACCGCCGGCGATGACACCGGTACCCGGGGCGGCGGGACGCAGGAGGACGACGCCGGCGGCGTCCTCGCCCTGGACCCGGTGCGTGATCGTGCCCTGGATGCGGGGGACGCGGAAGAAGTTCTTCTTCGCCTCCTCGACACCCTTGGCGATGGCCGCGGGGACTTCCTTGGCCTTGCCGTAGCCGACGCCCACCATGCCGTTGCCGTCGCCGACGACGACCAGCGCGGTGAAGCTGAAGCGCCGACCACCCTTGACGACCTTGGCGACCCGGTTGATGGTCACGACCTTTTCGATGTACGAGACACCCTTGTCTGCGGCGCCGCCGCGGCGATCGTCACGGCGGTCACGCCGCTCGCCACCGGCGCCGCGCCGAGGAGCTGCGGCCATCAGTGGTTCCTCTTCCCGTCGATGTTCATATCGCTAGAACTCCAGCCCGGCGTCACGCGCACCCTGGGCGAGCGCCGCGATACGGCCCTGGTACCGGAAGCCGCCGCGGTCGAACACGACGGCGGTGATGCCGGCGTCCTGGGCGCGCCGCGCCAGGAGCTCGCCGACCTTCTGCGACTTCTCGGACTTCTTGCTCTCGTCGTGGCGCACGGAGGGGTCGAGCGTCGAGGCGGACACCAGGGTGTGGCCCTTGGTGTCGTCGACGATCTGCGCGACCATGTGCTTGGACGAGCGGGTGACGACCAGGCGCGGACGCTGCGCCGTACCCGAGATCTTCTTGCGGACTCGCAGGTGCCGCCGCGCACGGGAAGCCGTGCGCGATGCCGTCCCCTTGCGGACCGGCGTCGAGCTCTTGCCCATGCTACTTACCAGCCTTTCCGGCCTTGCGGCGGATGTGCTCGCCCTGGTAGCGCACGCCCTTGGCCTTGTAGGGGTCGGGCTTGCGCAGACCGCGGATGTTGGCGGCGACCTGGCCCACGAGCTGCTTGTCGATGCCGTCCACGTGCAGCAGGGTCGGCTTCTCGACGCGGAAGGTGATGCCCTCGGGCGGCTCCACCACGACGGGGTGGCTGTAGCCCAGGGAGAACTCCAGGTTGGAGCCGCGCGCCTGGACGCGGTAGCCGACGCCGTGGATCTCCAGCGTCTTGCTGTAGCCCTTGGACACGCCCTCGATGAGGTTCGCGATCAGCGCACGGGTCAGCCCGTGCAGCGAGCGGTTCTCAGGCTTGTCGTCCGGGCGCGCCACCTGGACCGTACCGTCTTCCTGAGAGACGGTGACGGGAGCGGCGACGGTGTGCTTCAGTTCGCCCTTCGGCCCCTTGACGTTGACGTCTTGCCCGTTAATCGTGACTTCGACGCCCTTGGGGACCGAGATCGGCAGTCGTCCGATACGCGACATGCGGAAATCTCTCCCTCTACCAGACGTAGGCGAGGACTTCGCCGCCCACGCCGCGCTTCTTGGCCTGCTTGTCCGTCATCAGGCCGCCGGACGTCGAAATGATGGCCACGCCGAGGCCGCCCAGGACCCGCGGAAGGTTGTCCTTCTTCGCGTAGACCCGGAGACCGGGCTTGGAGACCCGGCGGACGCCGGCGATGGAACGCTCACGCGTGGGCCCGTACTTCAGGTCGACGACGAGGTTCTGGCCCACGGGGGCCTCCTCGGTACGCCAGCCCTGGACGTAGCCCTCCTGCTGGAGGATCTCGGCGATGTGCGCCTTGATCTTGGAATACGGCATTGACACGGTGTCGTGATACGCCGAATTCGCGTTACGCAGACGCGTGAGCATGTCTGCGATCGGGTCGGTCATCGTCATGGCCGATTGGCCCTTCCTCACCGCGGTTTCCCCAAGGGCAGGCCATTCCCTCATGGCCTGGTCCCGCGCGCCGGGCGCGGATTCCTCTAGGACCTACGGCGTGGTCATGGGCACCGTGCGGGTTGTACGCACCGTGCCCGGTCGGTTCATTGTGGTTCGCGGCGGTGTCCTACCGGCCGCTTCGATGTAGCGGTCGCGCCAGGCCGGTACGGCTGTGGCGGCGACCTCAAGCCGGGGCCGGCCGCGGATGCCCGCAGCCGGCCCTGCCGGCGGCTACCAGCTCGACTTGGTGATGCCCGGCAGTTCGCCCCGGTGCGCCATTTCGCGGAAGCAGATACGGCACAGGCCGAACTTCCGGAAGACGGCGCGCGGACGACCGCACCGCGAGCAACGAGTATACGCGCGAACAGCGAACTTGGGCTTCCTGTTCGCCTTGGCGATCAGCGCCTTCTTAGCCATCGTCGATCCCCCTAGGCTTCCTTGAAGGGGAAACCGAGCCGCTTGAGCAGGCTGCGCCCCTCATCGTCGTTGGTCGCCGTGGTGACGACCGTGATGTCCATGCCCCGCTGGCGGTCGACCTTGTCGGGGTCGATCTCGTGGAACATGACCTGCTCGGTCAGGCCGAAGGTGTAGTTGCCGCGGCCGTCGAACTGCTTCGGGGAGAGCCCGCGGAAGTCGCGGATCCGGGGCAGCGCCAGCGAGAGCAGGCGGTCGAGGAACTCCCACATCCGGTCGCCGCGCAGCGTGACGCTGGCGCCGATCGGCTGGCCCTCGCGCAGCTTGAACTGCGCGATGGAGTTCTTCGCCCGGTTGATCTTCGGCTTCTGCCCGGTGATCGCCGACAGGTCGGCGATCGCGCCCTGGATCAGCTTCGCGTCGCGCGCGGCCTCACCGACACCCATGTTGACCACGATCTTCGTCAGACCGGGGACCTGCATGATGTTGCCGATGTCGAACTCTTCGCGCAGACCGGCGATGATCTCGGTGCGGTACTTCTCCTTGAGCCGCGGCATCGCCGGGGCGGCGGTGTCAGTGGTGACCGTCATCAGATGTCCTTACCGGTACGGCGGGAGACCCGAACCTTGGTTCCGTCTTCCTCGAAGCGGTAACCGACACGGGCGGGCTTGCCGTCCTCCACGAGCGCGACGTTGCTCACGTGGATGGGGCCCTCCTTGGTGACGACCTCACCCTGCTGGCCGCCCGCCGGGTTGGCCTTCTTGTGCTTCTTGATGAGGTTCACGCCCTCGACGATGACACGCTGCTCCTTGGGAATGGCCCGCAGGACCTTCCCGGTGGCACCCTTGTCCTTGCCGGCGATGACGATGACCTCGTCGTCCTTTTTGATCTTCATCGCCTAAAGCACCTCCGGCGCCAGCGAGATGATGCGCATGTACTTCTTGTCCCGCAGCTCGCGCCCGACCGGGCCGAAGATGCGGGTGCCCCGCGGGTCCCCACCGTCCTTGATGAGCACGGCGGCGTTCTCATCGAAGCGGATGTAGGAGCCGTCGGGCCGGCGGCGCTCCTTGGTGGTGCGCACGATCACGGCCTTGACGACATCGCCCTTTTTCACGCCCGCGCCGGGAAGGGCGTCCTTCACGGTCGCCACGATGGTGTCGCCGATGCCCGCGTAGCGCCGACCCGAGCCGCCGAGGACACGGATGGTCAAGATCTCCTTGGCCCCCGTGTTGTCGGCGACCTTGAGTCGCGACTCCTGCTGAATCACGTCTGCTCCTGATATGTGCGCGCGAAATCACTCCGCTCGCGCGCTAGGTGGTCTCACCCCCCGGCGACCGATCTCCACGAACCGGCCGCCGGACAGGGGTCTACTTAGCCTTCTCCAGGATCTCCACGATGCGCCAGCGCTTGGTCGCGGACATCGGGCGGGTCTCCATCAGGCGAACCCGGTCGCCGATTCCGCAGGAGTTCGCCTCGTCGTGGGCCTTGTACTTCGTGGTGCGGCGGATGACCTTGCCGTACAGCGCGTGCTTGACGCGGTCCTCCACCTCGACAACGACGGTCTTCTCCATCTTGTCGCTGACGACCAGGCCCTCGCGCACCTTGCGGTAGTTGCGCTCCTGGTCGCGGGTCAGAGCCTTCTCTTCGCTCATTCGGCTGCTTCCTTCGTCTCCTCAGCCGACGCCAGCGGCATGATGCCCAGCTCGTGCTCCCGCATGATCGTGTAGATCCGCGCGATCTCGCGCTTGACAGTGCGCAGCCGGTTGTGGTTGTCGAGCTGCCCGGTGGCGGCCTGGAAGCGGAGGTTGAACAGCTCCTCCTTCGCCTCCTTGAGCTTGGTGACCAGGTCCTCCTGGGACTCGGTCCGCAGCTCCTGGGCGGTCAGGGACTTCGCCATCACGCCTCCACTTCGCGCTTCACGAACTTGCACTTCATAGGGAGCTTGTGCATCGCACGCCGCAACGCCTCCTTGGCGATGGGCTCCGGCACACCCGAGAGCTCGAACATCACGCGGCCCGGCTTGACCGGGGCGACCCACCACTCGGGGGAGCCCTTACCCGAACCCATGCGGGTCTCGGCCGGCTTCTTGGTGATGGGGCGGTCCGGGAAGATGTTGATCCAGACCTTGCCGCCGCGCTTGATGTGGCGGGTCATGGCGATACGAGCGGACTCGATCTGCCGGTTGGTGACGTAGGCGGACTCCAGAGCCTGGATCCCGTACTCACCGAAGTTGACCTTGGTGCCACCCTTGGCGCGCCCGCTCAGGGACGGGTGGTGCTGCTTGCGGTGCTTGACCTTGCGGGGAATGAGCATCGGTCAGCTCCCCTCGTTCCCGGACTTCTCGGCACCCTGGCCGGCCTCGGCCGACACCGCGGGCTTGCCTTCGGCCTGCTGGTTGGGGCCGCCCTGCTGGCCGCCGCGGCGACGGCGCTGCGGGCGCTCGCGCCGCTGGCCGCCACCACCGCCGCCGCCGCCCGGCGCGCGCTGAGCGGCCTGGGCCGCCTCGCGCTCGGCGCGGGTCGCGGGGGCGTCGCCCTTGTAGATCCAGACCTTGACGCCGATGCGGCCGAACGTCGTACGGGCCTCGAAGAACCCGTAGTCGATGTCGGCACGCAAGGTGTGCAGGGGCACGCGGCCCTCGCGGTAGAACTCCGAGCGCGACATCTCGGCGCCGCCGAGACGGCCGCCGCACTGGATGCGGATGCCCTTGGCACCGCTCTTCATGGCGCTCTGCATCGCCTTGCGCATCGCCCGGCGGAACGCGACGCGGCTCGACAGCTGCTCCGCGACACCCTGGGCGACGAGCTGCGCGTCGGTCTCGGGGTTCTTGACCTCGAGGATGTTGAGCTGGACCTGCTTCTTGTTGGTCAGCTTCTCAAGGTCGGCGCGGATGCGGTCGGCCTCCGAACCGCGGCGGCCGATGACGATGCCCGGCCGGGCGGTGTGGATGTCGACGCGGACGCGGTCGCGGGTGCGCTCGATCTCGACCTTGGAGATCCCGGCCCGCTCCATGCCGCGGTTCAGCATCCGGCGGATGGCCACGTCTTCCTTGACGTAGTCCTTGTACATCTTGTCGGCGTACCACCGGGTCTTGTAATCGGTGGTGATGCCAAGTCGGAACCCGTGCGGGTTGACCTTCTGCCCCACTATCGGGTCCTTTCCTTCGTCTTCTTGGACGAGGCGCCCGCGCTCTCGCGCGACTCAACGACCACGGTGATGTGGCTTGTCCGCTTGGTGACACGGAAGGCGCGGCCGAAGCCCCGCGGACGGATGCGCTTCAGGGTCGGACCCTCGTCCACCCACGCGCCGCCGACGATCAGCGTCTCGCGGTCCAGCTTGTCGTTGTGCTCGGCATTGGCGATGGCGCTCGCGAGCACCTTGCCCACCGGTTCGCTCGCCGCTTGGGGCGCGAACCGGAGCACCGCCTGTGCCTCGTCAGCGGGCAACCCGCGAATAAGGTCCACCACCCGGCGGGCCTTTCGGGGCGTAACACGGACGAACCGTGCCTGTGCCCTCGTTCCCATCGCTTTTCCCTCGCTCACGGAATTCACCCCACCACCGTGGGGTATCGGCTTCTACTCCTACTGCAACCGCTAACGGCGGCTACGGCGGTCTTCCTTGACGTGGCTCCGGAAAGTGCGCGTGGGAGCGAACTCGCCGAGCTTGTGGCCGACCATCGACTCGGACACGAACACCGGGACGTGCTTGCGACCGTCGTGGACGGCGATCGTGTGGCCGATCATCTCGGGGATGATCATGGACCGCCGCGACCACGTCTTGATGACGTTCTTGGTGCCCTTTTCGTTCTGCCCTTCCACCTTCTTGATGAGGTGGTGGTCGACGAAGGGACCCTTCTTAAGGCTACGTGGCATCAGACGTGCTCCTTACCGCTTCTTCTTGCTACGCCGACGCACGATGAGCCGGTCACTGCCCTTGTTCGGCTTGCGGGTACGCCCCTCGGGCTTACCCCACGGGCTGACCGGGTGACGGCCACCCGAGCTCTTGCCCTCGCCACCGCCGAGCGGGTGGTCGACCGGGTTCATGGCGACACCGCGGACGGTCGGGCGCTTGCCCTTCCACCGCATGCGGCCGGCCTTGCCCCAGTTGATGTTCGACTGCTCGGCGTTGCCGACCTGGCCGACCGTGGCCCGGCAGGTGACCTCGACCTGGCGCATCTCGCCCGAGGGCATGCGCAGCGTGGCGTAGGCGCCCTCCTTGGCCAGCAGCTGGATCTGCGTCCCGGCGGAGCGGCCCAGCTTGGCGCCGCCGCCCGGCTTCAGCTCGACCGCGTGCACGAACGTACCCGTGGGGATGTTGCGCAGCGGGAGGCAGTTGCCCGGCTTGATGTCGGAGGTCGGCCCGTTCTCGACGCGGTCGCCCTGCTTGAGGCCGGCCGGAGCGAGGATGTAGCGCTTCTCGCCGTCGATGTAGTGGAGCAGAGCGATCCGCGCGGTGCGGTTCGGGTCGTACTCGATGTGGGCGACCTTGGCGGGGATGCCGTCCTTGTCGTGGCGGCGGAAGTCGATCACGCGGTAAGCGCGCTTGTGACCCCCACCCTGGTGGCGAGCGGTGATACGGCCGTGGCCGTTCCGCCCGCCCTTGGAGTGGAGCGGACGCACCAGGGACTTCTCGGGCTCCGAGCGTGTGATCTCGACGAAGTCGCTCACGCTGGAGCCGCGACGGCCCGGCGTCGTCGGCTTGTACTTACGAATGCCCATCTTCTTCGCGCATTCCTTTACGTGTTACTCGGTGTGAAGCGGTCGGGCGGGCGCGGGGCGCCCCGGATCAGACGCCGAAGATGTCGATCCGGTCGCCGTCCCGCAGGCTCACGATCGCGCGCTTGGTGTCGGGACGCTTCCCGAAACCGAACCGCGTCCGCTTGCGCTTGCCCTGACGGTTGATCGTGTTCACGCTGGTGACCTTCACGTCGAAGATCTTCTCCACCGCGATCTTGATCTGCGTCTTGTTGGCATCGGGCTGCACCACGAACGTGTACTTGTTCTGGTCCATGAGCCCGTAGCTCTTCTCGGAGATCACCGGTTCGATGATGATGTCCCGAGGGTCGGGGATCCTCACTGGTCGTCCTCCTGAGACGTCGCAGCCTGCGCGGCGCCGGTGGCGTGCGCCACGAACTCCTCGTAGCCGGCCTCGGTGAAGACCACGTCGTCGGCGTACAGGACGTCGTAGGTGTTGACCTGATCGGCGTCCAGGACGTGCACCTCGGGCAGGTTGCGCAGCGCCAGGCGGTTCGCCTCGTCGGCGCGCTCCAGGACGACCAGCACCTTGGAGGAGTCGGTGACCTGGCGGAGCGCCTTGAGGGCGGTCTGGGTGCGCTTGGCCGTGGTGTCCTCGGCGACGAACGCGCTGATGACGTGCACACGGCCGTGGCGGGCCCGGTCGGACAGGGCACCGCGGAGAGCGGCGGCCTTCATCTTCTTGGGCGTGCGCTGGCTGTAGTCGCGCGGCTTGGGGCCGTGCACCGTGCCGCCGCCGGTGAACTGCGGGGCGCGGGTCGAACCCTGGCGGGCGCGGCCGGTGCCCTTCTGGCGGTACGGCTTCTTGCCACCACCGCGGACCTCGCCGCGGGTCTTGGTGGAGTGCGTCCCCTGGCGGCCGGCGGCCTCCTGCGCGACGACGACCTGGTGGATCAGCGGGATGCTGACCTTCTGCTCGAAGATCGACGCCGGGAGCTCGACGCTCCGCCCGGCTGCGCCCTCGGGGTTCTTGACCTCGATGGTCGCCATGGTTACTTGTCCCCCTTCGCGGCGGTGCGGACGAGCACCAGCCCGCCGTTGGGGCCGGGCACCGCGCCCTTCACCAGGATGAGGCCCTTCTCGACGTCCACGGCGTGGACGGTGAGGTTCTGGATGGTCTTGCGCACGTTGCCCATGCGCCCCGCCATCCGCAGGCCCTTGAACACGCGGCCGGGCGTGGCGCAGCCGCCGATGGAACCGGGCGACCGGTGCTTGCGCTGGGTACCGTGCGTGGCGCTGAGGCCGCGGAACCCGTGGCGCTTCATGACGCCCGCGAAGCCCTTGCCCTTGCTCTTGCCGGTGACGTCGACCTTCTGGCCCGCCTCGAACGTCTCGGCGGTGACCTCCTGGCCGAGCGTGTACTCGGTGGCGTCGGAGGTGCGCACCTCGACGTAGTGGCGGCGCGGGGTCAGGTCGTGCTTGCGCAGGTAGTCGCCGAGCGGCTTGTTGACCTTGCGCGGGTTGATCTGCCCGTAGCCGAGCTGGACGGCGGTGTAGCCGTCGGTCTCCGGAGTGCGGACGCGCGTCACGACGCACGGACCGGCCTTCAGGACCGTCACGGGCACGATCTTGCCCGAGTCGTCGAAGACCTGGGTCATGCCGAGCTTCTCGCCCAGGACTCCCTTGATCTGCTTGGTGGCCATGTCTGTGCGTCCCTTAAAGCTTGATCTCGATGTCGACGCCGGCCGGAAGGTCGAGCCGCATGAGCGAGTCGACGGTCTTCGGCGTCGGGTCGATGATGTCGATCAGCCGCTTGTGCGTGCGCATCTCGAAGTGCTCGCGCGAGTCCTTGTACTTGTGCGGCGATCGGATGACGCAGTAAACGTTCTTTTCCGTCGGCAACGGCACCGGGCCAGCGACCTGCGCGCCGGTCCGCGTCACGGTCTCGACGATCTTTCGAGCCGAGCTGTCGATGACCTCGTGGTCATAGGCCTTGAGCCGAATGCGGATCTTCTGTCCCGCCATGGTGGCCTTTTCGTCCTTCGCTTAGTGTCCGTAGAGGCGCCGTGCCAGTTGACCGGCCCTGTGCCCGCAGGGGGATGCCCTTGTCTCTTCGAGGCCCTATTCACCTGAGAAACCACTACAGGGCTGTCCCCTGAGGTGCATCACCGCTACAGAGCCCGATGACGTCGTTCATGGTGTGGCGGTCGGGCCGGTGTGCGACCCGACCGCCACCCGGGGACGGTTCCGGCGTCGCCGCCGGCGCCGTCCCCGCGCGCTCGTGCTACTTGTTGATCTTGGTAACGCGGCCCGCGCCCACGGTCCGGCCGCCCTCGCGGATGGCGAACTTCAGGCCGTCCTCCATGGCGACCGGCTGGATCAGGTTGACGGTCATCTCGGTGTTGTCACCGGGCATGACCATCTCCGTGCCCTCCGGCAGCGTGACGACGCCGGTGACGTCGGTGGTGCGGAAGTAGAACTGCGGACGGTAGTTGTTGAAGAAAGGCGTGTGGCGGCCACCCTCGTCCTTGGACAGGATGACGACCTGGGCCTCGAACTCCGTGTGCGGGGTCGTGGTGCCCGGCTTGATGACGACCTGGCCGCGCTCGACGTCCTCGCGCTTGGTGCCGCGCAGGAGCAGGCCGACGTTGTCGCCCGCCTGACCCTGGTCGAGCAGCTTGCGGAACATCTCGACACCGGTGACCGTGGTGGTCTGCTTCTCTTCCTTGATGCCGACGATGTCAACGGTCTCGTTGACGTTGATGACACCGCGCTCGATGCGGCCGGTCACGACGGTGCCGCGGCCGGTGATCGAGAAGACGTCCTCGATCGGCATCAGGAAGGGCTTGTCGATGTCGCGCTGCGGCTCCGGGATGTTCTCGTCGACGGCCTTCATCAGCTCAAGGACGGACTTGCCCCACTCGGCGTCGCCCTCGAGCGCCTTGAGCGCCGAGACCTTGACGACCGGGAGGTCGTCACCCGGGAACTCGTACTCGCTGAGGAGCTCGCGCACCTCGAGCTCGACCAGCTCGAAGATCTCCTCGTCGTCGACCATGTCGGCCTTGTTCAGCGCGACGACGATGTAGGGAACGCCGACCTGGCGGGCCAGGAGCACGTGCTCCTTGGTCTGCGGCATCGGGCCGTCGGTCGCGGCCACCACCAGGATGGCGCCGTCCATCTGCGCCGCACCGGTGATCATGTTCTTCACGTAGTCGGCGTGCCCGGGGCAGTCGACGTGCGCGTAGTGACGCGCCTCGGTCTGGTACTCGACGTGGGCGACGGAGATGGTGATACCGCGCTCGCGCTCCTCAGGAGCGTTGTCGATGTCCTCGAACGGCGTGAAGGGGTTGAGCTCCGGGAACGCGTCGTGCAGGACCTTGGTGATGGCCGCGGTAAGAGTGGTCTTACCGTGGTCAATGTGACCGATGGTGCCGATGTTGACGTGCGGCTTGGTCCGCTCGAACTTGGCCTTCGCCACTGGATTTCTCCTAGACGTACAGGGTTGCTAGCTGACTTGGTTACGTGTCGCGGTTATTCGCCGCGGGCCTTCGCCACGATCTCTTCTGCGACGTTGGACGGGACCTCCGCGTAGGAGTCGAACACCATCGTGTAGTTGGCTCGACCCTGCGTGCGGCTGCGCAGGTCACCCACGTAGCCGAACATCTCCGACAGGGGCACCTGGGCCTTGACGACCCGCGCGCCGGCGCGCTCGTCCATGGACTGGATCTGCCCGCGCCGACTGTTGAGGTCGCCGATCACGTCTCCCATGTAGTCCTCGGGAGTCGTGACCTCGACCGCCATGACCGGCTCCAGCAGGACGGGCTTCGCCCGCCGAGCCGCGTCCTTGAACGCCATGGAGCCGGCGACCTTGAACGCGAGCTCCGAGGAGTCGACATCGTGGTAGGCGCCGTCCTGCAGGGTCACCTTCACGCCGACGAGCGGGTACCCGGCGAGCACGCCGAACTCGGCGGCCTCCTGGCATCCGGCGTCGACGGAGGGGATGTACTCCCGCGGGATCCGGCCGCCGCTGATGTTGTTGACGAACTCGTAGCCGGCGCTGTCGCCATCGGCATCGGCCACGATGGGCTCGAGGTCGATGATGACGCGGCCGAACTGGCCGGAGCCACCCGTCTGCTTCTTGTGGGTGTACTCGACCTTCTCGACCTTCTTGCGGATGGTCTCGCGGTAGGCCACCTGCGGCTTACCGATGTTCGCCTCGACCTTGAACTCGTCGCGCATGCGGTTGACGAGCACCTCAAGGTGCAGCTCGCCCATACCGGAGATCACGGTCTGGCCGGTCTCCTGGTCAGAGGACACCTGGAAGGAGGGGTCCTCCTCGGCCAGGCGCTGGATCGCGGTGCCCAGCTTCTCCTGGTCGCTCTTGGTCTTGGGCTCGATGGCGACCTCGATGACCGGGGCCGGGAAGGTCATCGACTCCAGCACGATCGGCTGCGCGGGGTCGCACAGCGTCTCGCCGGTGGTGGTGTCCTTCAGGCCCATGACGGCGATGATGTCGCCGGCGCCAACCTGCGCGATCTCGGTGCGCTTGTTGGCGTGCATCCGGTAGATCTTGCCGATGCGCTCCTTGCGGCCCTTCACGCTGTTCAGCACCTGCGAGCCGGCCGTCAGCACACCGGAGTAGATGCGCAGGTAGGTCAGCTTGCCCAGGTGCGGGTCGCTCATGATCTTGAAGGCCAGCGCGGAGAGCGGCTCTTCCTCGCTCGGCCGGCGGACCAGGTCGGGCGCCTCGGTCTCGTCCTTGGGGTCGTGGCCGGCGATGGCCTCGACGTCCAGGGGCGAGGGGAGGTAGGCGACGACCGCGTCGAGCAGGGGCTGGACACCCTTGTTCTTGAACGCGGTACCGCACAGCACCGGGATGGCGGTGCCGGCGATCGCCACGCGGCGGATGGCGGGCACGACCTGCTCGACGGTGGGCTCGACGCCCTCCAGGTAGAGCTCCATGATCTCGTCGTCGGCCTCGGCCAGCGTCTCGATCATCTTGTCGTGCGCCTCACGAGCGGCCTCGACGTGGGTGTCGGGGATCTCGATCGTGTCGTACATCTCGCCCTTGCTGGCCTCGTCGCTCCAGACGTAGGCCTTCATGCGGACGAGGTCGATGACGCCCTTGAACTCGCCTTCGGCGCCGATCGGCAGCTGGATCGCCAACGGGTTGGCGCCCAGGCGGTCGACGATCATGTCGACGCAGCGCTGGAACTCCGCGCCGATCTTGTCCATCTTGTTGACGAAGCAGATCCGCGGAACGCCGTAGCGGTCCGCCTGGCGCCACACCTGCTCGGACTGCGGCTCGACGCCTTCCTTGGCGTCGAACACCGCGACCGCGCCGTCGAGCACGCGCAGGTTCCGCTCGACCTCGATGGTGAAGTCGACGTGGCCCGGCGTGTCGATGAGGTTGATCGTGTGGTCGTCCCAGTGAGTGGTGGTCGCGGCGGACGTGATCGTGATGCCGCGCTCCTGCTCCTCCTTCATCCAGTCCATGGTGGCCGCGCCCTCATGAACCTCACCGATCTTGTAGTTCACACCGGTGTAAAAGAGGATCCGCTCGGTCGTCGTCGTCTTGCCCGCGTCGATGTGCGCCATGATCCCGATGTTGCGGACCTTGGCAAGGTCAAGAGCAGTGGTAGCCATCTGGCTCGTCTTCTCTCGGTCTCTCGTCGATTCAGCCGCGGGGGTTACCAGCGGTAGTGGGCGAAGGCCTTGTTGGACTCCGCCATCTTGTGCGTGTCCTCGCGGCGCTTGACGCTGGCGCCGAGACCGTTGCTGGCGTCGACCAGCTCGTTCATCAGGCGCTCGGTCATCGTCTTCTCACGACGCTGGCGGGAGTAGCTGACCAGCCAGCGAAGGGCCAGGGTGGTGCTGCGGGACGAACGGACCTCGACCGGCACCTGGTAGGTCGCGCCACCGACACGGCGGCTGCGCACCTCAAGGGCGGGCTTCACGTTGTCCAGCGCGCGCTTCAGCACGACGAGCGGGTCCTGCCCGGTCTTCTCACGGGCGCCCTCGAGGGCGTCGTAGACGATCCCCTGGGCGATGGAGCGCTTGCCGTCGAGCAGCACCTTGTTGATCAGAGAGGTGACCAGCGGCGATCCGTAGACCGGGTCGGTGATCAGCTGGCGCTTCGGCGCCGGGCCCTTGCGCGGCATGCTTACTTCTCCTTCTTCGCGCCGTAACGGCTGCGCGCCTGCTTGCGGTTGCGGACGCCCTGGGTGTCGAGCGAGCCACGGACGATCCGGTAACGGACACCGGGCAGGTCCTTCACACGGCCGCCGCGCACGAGCACGATGGAGTGCTCCTGGAGGTTGTGCCCGATACCGGGGATGTAGGCCGTGACCTCGATCCCGCTGCTGAGCTTCACACGGGCGACCTTGCGCAGAGCGGAGTTCGGCTTCTTGGGCGTAGTGGTGTAGACACGCGTGCACACACCACGACGCTGCGGACTCCCCTTCAGCGCCGGGGTCTTGTTCTTCGAGACCTTGTCCTGTCGGCCCTTACGGACCAGCTGCTGGATGGTGGGCACCGCGTCTCCGTCTTTCTCGTGACCTACGCCGGTTCTGTTAGCCGTTAGCCGATGTCGCTGCTGACCTGCTATTCCTCTGGTTCCCGCCGACCCCCGTATC
Organism: Nocardiopsis mangrovi; assembly: GCF_042653925.1. Classification (NCBI taxonomy): domain Bacteria; kingdom Bacillati; phylum Actinomycetota; class Actinomycetes; order Streptosporangiales; family Nocardiopsidaceae; genus Nocardiopsis; species Nocardiopsis mangrovi. The sequence continues at coordinate 14,830 of NZ_JBHSFQ010000016.1, read as the reverse complement.
CGGGCGTGTCGCGCTCTGCCTGAAGCATGGCGGAACCGATTGAGCCCGACCTGGCGGTCGAAACTTCATGGGAGGAGGTGTTACGCGCCGCTCTCACTCGCCGCCCGGCGTACGGGTCCGACCTAACAGCGCGCGCGTATGACCCGTCGACTCACGGGCACGAAGTTGAAGAGTACCGAACCGGCGAGAGCCGGTCAAAACGACAGCGGCCGCCCGTGGTACCCGCGCTTCGCATCCTCGATCTATCGAAGGCCACTACACAGTGTACGCCGTCCCAAGGGGTGCCCAAACGAATATCAGGGGATCGCGAAGCTGAGGAGCCGCGGCGGCGCGCTATCCCGGGGTCTGGTTGGCGTAGGCGTAGACGACGGCTTCGTCGCCGCCGTCGGGGGTGCCGTCGTCGTTGCGCGTCCCGTCCTCGGTGAACACCACCAGGACTCCGCGCATCACGGGATCCGTCGGGTGATCCCCCCGACATTCGACCACGGACGCGATCTCGTCGTCGTCCTCGCGCGGCCCGTACAGCTCGCGGCGCTCCGCGCTCGGCGGGCCGTCGGCGCGCAGGGCCGTGAGGTTGTCGGCGGTGCAGATCACTTCGGCACCGCCCCGCGTGGTCGCGAACCGCAGCCGGTACGCGTAGCGGCGGCCGTCGTCGGAGACCTCGCCCTCGGCCTCCATGTCCGCGGCGTCGGACGGGACGTCCAGGCCGCTCAGCTCCTCGAACGCCGCCTGGAGTTCCGGGATCCCCGTAGGGGGCGGGGAGGCGGACACCGAGGGCTCCGGCGCGGGACCGTCGTCCGGGCCGGAGCATCCCGAGACCATGGCGCCGGCCGCCACCAGGACCAGGACCGCGTCGCGCACCCGCACCGCGCGCTCACCCCGTTCGCGTGACATTGTGGCTCCCCTCGATCCAGAACTCCTCGGCCATTCCCCACTGGTGGAGCTCGGCCAGGTCGCTCTGGCTGAAGGCCCATAGCTCACCCGGCAGGCCGTTGAGTGCGTTGGAGTCCTCGTCGCGTTCCCAGTCGTACATCTTCTCCAGGTTCACGTCCGTGCTGATCTCGTAGGTCCACTCCCCGCCGGGATCCGCGGGAGGGGTCACCGTCACCTCGCCGGTGAGATTGTAATGAAAGCTCCCGATCGCGTTCGCCCAGTTCGTGTCGGCATAGACGAAATCGGTTCCGTTGATGTCGTCCGGCGGATAGCCGTAGTTCCGCCATTCGGTGCTGATGGGGAAGGTCACCGGGCCGTCGGCCCCTTGGTCCTCTGCCTCCGCGATGGCGGTGGCCACCAGCTCATCCTGGTGATCACCCACCGCCTCCTCGAATTCGGGCAGGTCGTCCATGAACCGGTCCATGTCGAGCTCCACCGGCTCGCCGTTTCCATTGAGGAAGTGATCGAAGTAGTCCGCCGCGTCCGGCAGGCACCGTGACGCCAGCCGGTCCCAACCGGTGAAGCAGGCGAATTCGACGGCTCGGATGACATCGCGGACCTCGCCCAGTGTGGTGCAGGTGCGCCCGGGGCAGCAGTCGTCGCTCCACGGCCAGCAGCCGGGGGACACCTTCCCCTGCCCCTCGCTCTCGAAGTCGTCCTCCGAGATCTCGAACGCGTCGAACTGCGGGCTCGGGCCGGGGTCGACGAAGAGCGGGCCCTCCTCCTCCGGCGGCCCGCCTCCGCCGGGGTCGTAGTTGGCCGCCGTGGACGCATGGCCGGCGGGCCAGGTGCTGCCCTGGTCGATATCCGGATGATCGGGGTCGATCCCGGGGGCGGGCTCGTCCCCTGATGCCGGGGGCTCGTCGCCCTCCGGCCGCTGCGGAGCCGGTGCGGGAGGGCCGGTGCGGTCGGGACGCGGCTCCCCCGTCTCGCCGGACGCCGTCACCCCGTCGAGCGCGCCGTCGAGGAAGTCGCGGACGCGGGTGGAGACAGGGCCGGCGACCACCGCGAGAATCGCGGCCACCAAAAGGATCACGGCCCCGTATTCGACATAGGTCGCACCGTGTTCGGAATGCAGGGGTACCCGGAATGTTCTGCGCATGATGGAATTCGCAATCCTGGGTGGGGGACGGTCCGGGATCGAATTGATCGGGCAGGCGGGGAGGTCAGCGAGCCGATGGCCTATGACATTTCGTCGAATACATCATCGGTCCTTTGACGCCCGCAGCCACTGAACCCGTTCCGCGTACCACCGGCCGGATTCGGCCACGAATCGCGGAATCCACCTCACGCGCCCCATGGGTGCGCGGCGCGATTCAGGGCGCCGGGGAAACGGGCGGGACCGACGCCCGGACCGCCGCGGCAACGCCGTCGAGGATGAGTTCGAGGCCGAAGGCGAAGTCGTGGTCGCCGGGCCCGTCGGCCGGCTCGGGGGGCGCCTCCGGGGCGGTCTCGAAGACGCCCGAGGCGAAGAGGGCCGCGGCGTCGGGGAAGCGGTCCGGGTCGACGAGTCCGAGGAGCGACCTGCCGTAGTCCCGCTCGACCTGCGCCTGGTCGAGGCCGGTCCCCCGCCGGCCCTCCTCCATCTGCCGGGCCATCGAGCTCATGGTGCGCACGTAGCCGGAGAGCACGGACACGATGCCCACCTTGTCGCCCCAGCCGAGCCCGGTGTCGCGCAGGACGCGCAGTCCGGCGTCGAGCCAGGCGACCGCGTTGGGGCCGCTCGGCGGCCCGGGGACCGGCAGGTCGGCCAGCCAGGGATGGCGCAGGAACCGCTCCCGCAGCACGGCGGCCCACCGCCGCGCACCGTCGCGCCATTCGACGGGTCCGGGGCCGAACGCGGGCGGCGCGCCCTCCGCCGCGTCTCCCATGAGGACGAACAGCTCGTCCTTCGACCCGACGTGGCGGTAGAGCGACATCGCGGTGTAGCCCAGCTCCTTGGCGACCTTCGCGAGCGACACCCCCGCAAGGCCCTCGCGGTCGGCCACGGCGATGCCCGCGCCGACGATGCGGTCGACGCCGAGTTCCGCGGGGCGGCCGACCGGGGCCGCCGCCGGCAGCCGCCACAGCCGCCCCAGCTCGGCGGGCACATCCTCGTGGGCCATGCGTACACGCTACCGCGCCGGCCACGGGTCCCTTCTCGCCGTACGTCGGCCTCCCCCGCTTGCGTTACCTTAGTTTCGCTCATAAATTAATGCCACCAACCGACAGGGGGACCCGTGTCCGTCGACGACCACATCCACGCCCCGCGCCCCGGAACCGGGGCCGAGGGCCCCGTGCCGCGGGCGCAGCGGGCACTCGCGCCCGACCTCGCCCGCGGCGCCGTGCTGCTGCTCATCGCGCTGGCCAACTGCGCCGGGGCCTTCTTCCTCGCCGCACCCGGCATCGAGCCGGCGCCACAGGGCCTTGAGCGCGTCCTCAACGTCTTCATGTTCGTGTTCGTCCACGCACGCGGCTACCCGATGTTCGCCTTCCTGCTCGGCTACGGGCTGGTCCAGCTCGCCCGCAGGCGGGACGCGGCGGCCGGCGGATCCGGCGCGGGCCGCGCGGCGCTGCTGCGGCGCAGCGCGTGGCTGCTCGTCTTCGGTCTGGCCCACGGGCTGCTGCTCAATTCCGGTGACATCCTCGGCGCTTATGGGATCGTCGGGATCGTCTTCGCGCTCCTGCTCCTCGGCCGCCGGGAGCGCGTGCACCGCATCATCCTGTGGATCTGGGGCCTGCAGGCCGCCTACGTCCTGGCGTTCACCGCATGGGCCTGGTGGACCGTCGCCGCCTCCTCCGACGTGCCGGCCGTCATGCCCATCCGCGAGATCGCCACCGGCTGGCCGTCCATGGAGGCGTCCACCTACGCCGCCTCCGTCGCGGCCCGCCTCAGTGAGTGGCCGACCCACACGCTCTACATCTCGGGGGTCATCCTCGTCGTCTGGCTGGGCGCGTGGGCCGCCCGCCGCCGGATCCTGGAGGACCCCGCCGCCCACCGGCGGCTGCTGCTGTGGACCGCCACCGCGGGCATCGGCATCGGAGTCGCCGGCGGCCTGCCGATGGGCCTGTTCAGCGCCGGATGGCTGCACGCCGACGTGGCCGCGGCCGGCACGATCAAGCTCCTGTACGAGGCGTCCGGCCAGTTCGGCGGGATCGGCTATGTGGCGCTGTTCGGGCTGATCGCCCTGGCGCTGTCGAAGCGGCACGCGGCCGGGCGGCCGGGTGTGGTCGTCGACGCGCTGACCGCACTGGGGCAGCGCTCCCTGAGCGGCTACCTGGTGCAGTCCGCGGCATGGCTCGTGCTGGTGTCGCCGTACGCCCTCGCGCTGGGCGGGTCGTCCTCCGGCAGCACCGCGTTCACCGCCGCCGGATGCGCGGTCGGCGTCTGGCTGGCCACGGTCGTCGCCGCCTACCTGATGCACCGCCGGTCCCTCCGCGGCCCCGCCGAGGTGCTCCTGCGCCGGCTCGCCTACGGCCGCCGGGGCTGACCGGCCGGGGCGCGTGCGTGCTCCCGCGTCACGGGGGCGGCGGGAACACGCACGGCCGGCCCGGGGCCGTACCCGCACGGGCCCGCGGTCAGCCCGCCGCGGCGCCGGGGAGGGCGGGGTCGGGGGGCTCGGCCCTGCCGGCGATGCCGGTGTAGGCGTCGGCCTGGAGGCTGAACAGGTCGCGGTAGCGGCCGTCGGCGATGGCCATCAGCTCGTCGTGGGTGCCGTGCTCGATCACCCGCCCGTGGTCCAGAACGTAGATCCGGTCGGCCATGCGGACCGAGGCCAGGCGGTGCGTGATGAGCAGGACGGTGGTGTCCTGCGCGGCGGCGTGCAGGGTGTCGAACAGCCGCTTCTCGGCCTTGGCGTCCAGCGCCGCCGTCGGCTCGTCGGCGATCACGAGGTCGGCGCGGCGGTAGAGGCCGCGGGCCGCTGCGATGCGCTGCTTCTGGCCGCCCGACAGGTCGGCGCCGCCGACGAACCTCTTGTCCAGGAGGGTGTCCAGGCCGTCCTCCAGCTCGCCGACCACGGCGTCGGCGCCGCTGAGCCGCATGGCGCGCAGCAGGCGGCCGTCGTCGGAGTCGGCCGACATGGTGATGTTGCGGCGCGCGGACAGCGGCCACTGGGTGTAGTCCTGGCTGATCAGCCCGATCCGGTCGCGCAGCTTCTCGGGGTCGAGGTCCGCGGTGTCGGTCCCGTTCCAGGCGATGGTGCCCTGGTGCGGGAGGTAGAGGCCGGCCAGGAGCCGCGCGAGGGTGCTCTTGCCGGAGCCGTTCTCGCCGACCAGCGCGACGATCTCCCCCTTGCGGAGGACGATGTCCACCCCGCGCAGCACGGGCCGCTCCTCGTCGCCGGGGTAGGCGAAGACCACGCCGCGGGCGGTGAGCTCGCGCAGCTCACCGGGGTCCACGCCGGACGACGGTGCGGGCAGGCGGGTGCGGGCCTGGTGGCAGAACTCCAGGAAGTCGTTGAAGAACAGCGCGGACTCGTAGCAGAAGTTCACCGAGTACAGCAGCTGGGCGAGCGAGCCCTGCCCCTGGCGGATCGCCAGGACGGCGGTCCCGGCCACCGCCAGCGGCATGCTGCCCGACAGCAGCAGCACCCCGAGCGCGCAGTAGGTGGCGACCGCGGCGATCCCGCCCGCTGCGTCGCCGGCGACGCGTACCCGGGTCTGGCGCAGGGCGACCGCCAGCAGCACGGCGCGGACGTGGTCGGCGATGGTGGTGTATTCCGCCAGCAGGAAGGTCCGCATGTTGTAGGAGCGCAGCTCGGCCGCCGACTGGCGTTCGGCCAGCAGGGCGCCGATGATGTACTGGCGGCGCCGGGTGGTGGTGAGTTCCCGGATCCGGGTGTAGCGCAGCCGGGCGGCGCGGGCCGCGGCCCAGCCGTCGGGCACGACCGTGAGCACGAGCAGCCCCAGCAGCAGCGGGTGCAGCACGGTCAGCACCCCGGCGACGGCCAGCAGGCTGATCACCCCGTTGAGGATGTCGATGGCGCACGTCACCGTGCGCGCGACCTCCCCGACACCGCGGTCGCGGGCCCGGTACATCGCGTCGGCGAGGTCGGAGTCGTCAAAGGCTTCCAGGCGCATGCGCGATGTGAGGTCGAACAGCTCCAGCTCGGCCGCCCGCTCCACCTGCGGCTCCAGCCGGGCCTGGGCCCATCCGGCGGCCGCGCTGAGGGCGCCGCGGACCAGGGCCGCGCCGGCGACGACCAGGAGAGCGGGCAGCGCGTCGCGCACGCGATCGGGGGTGGGGCCCGCGGCGAACAGCTCCTCCAGGACACCGGACACCGCCAGCAGGCCGGCGGCGCTCGCCACCCCGGCCCCCAGGTTCAGCCCGACGGTGGCGAGGGTGTCGATACGGCTGGCGCGCCAGGCCCGCCCTAGAGCGAGGGCGATCATCGCGGGCAGGCGGGTGGCGACCACCCAGAAGGACGCGGCCTCCAGTTCATGGACCCAGGGGTTGTAGCGGCTCGCTTTGACTTCGGGCTGTTCCGGTGCGGGTCGGGCGGTGCGGCGGCGCAGGCGCATACGGACTCCAGTGGCATGTCCGGGGACGGGGAACACACGTTCGAGGACGACGATGGAGAGTGTAGGCGTGCGATGACAGGGCGTCACCGGGGGTGGCGGGGTTGGGTCGCGACCGTATCCGCCCGAATCCCACCCCGGTCGCGCCGCCCCTCCCCCGATGCCCCCCACGGTCCGCTCCCGGCGACTCCGAGTCCCCCGGTTAAGTACCGGACCACATCACCCCGCCCCCGCACCCCCGCGCCACACCTCCCCCGGCCACCCGCACCACACGATCACAGGCCACAAACGAGGAACCCGCCGCCCGCCCGGCGCGGCTCCCCGCGGGTCCGCCGGCCCGAGGGCTACAGCCGCCGCAGAACGCGTGTGCCCGGTACGGCCGGAGCCGTACCGGGCACACGGTGTCCCTCGGGAGGTGTCCGTTAGAGGAGGAACAGGGAGACGACGCCGCCGATCGCGCCGACCACGGTCAGTCCGAGGCTGATGCAGGCCAGGACCGTGCCGATCGTGACGAGGTTGCCGCCCTCCAGTTCGCCGTTGGACCGGCGGATCGCGCGTCGCGCGCCGGAGCCGACGACGAGCGCCGCGATGGCGGTGAACAGGCCGATCAGCGGGACGAACCCGGCGATGCCGAGCCACAGCGTCGCCGAGGCGCCCGGAGCGTTCTCGGGGCCCCAGTAGTCGACGTTGTCGTAGCCCGGGTAGTCGCCGCCGGAGTCGCCGCCCGGAGGGCCGTCGAACCCGGGGAACTCGTCGGAGACGGCATCGCGGCCGCGGCGGTTCCGCTGGCCGGCCGGGGCCTGCGGCCCCGAAGGGCCGTCGTAGCCCGGGTCGCCGCCATGGCCCGGTCCGCCGTAGCCCTGCTCCGGGCCGCCGTGCCCGTTGCCAGGCGCGTCGTACCCGTCCGCGGGAGCGTCGTACCCGTCCTCGGGGCGGCCGTAGCCGTCCGCCGGACGTCCGTACCCGTCCTCGGGGCGGCCGTACCCGTCGTCCGGACGGCCATAGCCGTCATCCGGGCCGCCATAGCCGTCGTCCCGGCGGCCGTAGCCCTGCTCCGGGCCCGGTTGGCCGTAGCCCGGGCCGAACCGGTCGTCGGAACCGCCGCGCCCGGGGGCGTCCGGGCCGTTCTGCGGTTCGTAGCCGCCCCCGGGGCCGCCGGTGTACGCGGGCTGCACGCCGGAGTCGTAGCCGCTGCCGGCGAACCCGGCTCGGCCGTCGTCGGCGAGCGGGCTGCCGTAGGGGCTCTGGCCGTACTCCGCGGAACGCCCGGAGTCGCCGAAGTCGGTTCCCCCGCCGTAGCCGCCCGGTTCGGACCCGGAGCCGTAGCCGCCGGGGTCGCCGGTACGGTACCCGCCCCCCAGTTCGTCGGGGATCGCGGGGATGGCCTGGGTCCCGTGCACCGGGTCGAGGTGGTCCGGTTCCCGGGGGGCTCCCCACGGTGCGGGCTCCTGCCCGGTGCCCGTTGCGGCGCCCGAACGGTACCCCCCGTAGGGTGCGTCGTCGCGGCCGGCCCGGTGGTCGGGGCCCAGCTCATCGGAGACCGCGGGGATGGCCTGGGTGGCCTGGCCGTAGTCCGGCCCCCCCGTGGTGTCCCATCCCGGGCGGCCGAAGTCCGCCTGGCCGGGAGCCGCGCCGAGGCCGTCGCCGACGCGGTCCCACGGCTTCGACGCCGTGTCCCCTCCGAGCGGGTCCGCTCCGAGCGGGTCGCCCTCGCCCGGCCCGCGGCCGGAACCCGGGGGCTTCGGTGCCTCGAACGCCGCCCCGAAGTCGTGCGTGGTGTGCTCGGGGGAGCCGTCGCGCCGCTTCTGCTGAGCGTTGATGGCCGCCTCGCGGACACTCGCGGGCAGCCGGGGGTCGTCGCGGCTGAACGCCCACGTGTTGCCGCTGCCGGTGCCCAGGTCGCCCGTCTGCTCACTGGCGGGACGCGCCGGGGTGCGCGGCCCGGCCGGGGACTCGGGGTCGTCGGACCGGAGGCCGTCGGGCGCGGGGGCCGGGCCGTCCAGGCCGGACCCGGAGTAGGCGGCGGCCGGGTCGTCGCCGGCGCCCCTGGATCCGCTCCACCGGTCGGCCGGGGCCTTCGGTTCCGTCCCCGCGCCGCGGAAGGACGACTCGAGCGCGTCGGCCAGCGGCTCGCTGCCCGGGCCGCGCTCCTCGAATCCCCCCGGGGAGAACCGTGGGCCCGCCGAGAGCTCGTCGCCATAGCGGTCGGAGCCGTCGTAACGCGACGAGGCTCCCCAACTGTCACCGCCCGTGGAGGCGGGACCGGCGGAGGTACCCGGGCCGTCGCCCCACTGCGGCACGGACTGGCCGAGCGGGCCGCCGGAGGGGTCGCCGAGCGGCCGTTCCCGCGGAGCCCCCAAGGGGTCGCTCAGCGGGTCGCCGCCGGGGGCGTCGTAGGAGCGCGCCTGGGCCGGCCCCGGGTAGGAGCCGCGGTCCGCGCCGCTGTCCGGGTGACCGCCGGACGACGGCCCGTCGCCGCGACCGGCGCCGGCGCCGTCTTGGGAGGGCGAGCTCGCCCAGGGCTCGGTGGCGGGGTCGCGTCGGGCCCCGTCCGCCGGGCCCTGCCCCGGCGCAGCGGGGGTGTCGCGCCCAGCACGCGGCGCGCCCGGCGCGAGGGGGTCGGCGAGAGGGTCGGAGAGGGAGTCGGAGCCGGCGGAAACCGGGCGCTGGGTGGAACCGTAGGGCTCACCGCTGTAGCCCGTGCCCGAGGGGGTGTGCGCCGTGGGCGCGTCCCACGCGGGGGTGCCCGACGGGCCGCCCGCGCCGAGGAGGCCGGAACCGGGGGTGTCCGGGTAACCGCCGGTACCACCCGGGCCGGCCGAACCGATGTCCGACGGCCCGCGGTACGCGTCACCGCCCCACGCCCCCGGATCACCCGATCCGGAGACGTCCGAATGGCCGCCGCCCGAGCCGGTCTGACCGGGGTCGGACGCGCCGCGGTAGGAATCGCCCAACCACGCCCCGGGACCGCCGGCGCCGGGGGGATCGGAGTAGCCGCCCGGACCGCCCGAACCCGCTGTGCCGGGGTCCGAGTGCGCGCGGTGGGAATCGCCCGCCCGCGCGCCCTGATCGCCCGGTCCAAGGGGATCGGAGTAGCCGCCGGAGCCCGCGGCGGGGGTGCCGCGGTAGAGGTCGTCGCCGTAGGGTCCCTGCGCCTCGTGGCGCCCGCCGCCGGCGCGGTCGGCGGGGCCTCCCGCTCTCGGTGCGGCGAGGGGGTCGGCGTCGGCCGTGGACCGGAAAGGCGCGGTCTCGGGCGCGTCGTAACCGCCCGAGGAGATGTCATAGGAGGCGCCGGCTCCGGGGGACGCCGACGGGGGGGCCAACGGGTCGTGCCCGTATCCGGGGGAGGGCGAGTCGGACCAGCCGGCCCCGGCACCGGGGTGCCGGTCGTGGGTACCGCTCCCCGTGCCCGCCGGGTCGTCGCGGCCGGGGCGCTCGGGATCGCCGGGGCCGCCCGGAAGGTCACCGCGCCGCGCGCTGGTACCGAAACCGGGGTAGCCGCCGGTGCCGCCGGCGGGCGGTTCGGCGCCGCCTCCGCCGAGGCTGGACGCCGGCCAGCCGCCCGTGGGCATCCGGTACACGCCCGCTGCGGGGTCGCCCGGCTCCGGAGCCCCGGACCGGCCGGTCTCCGGCCATGCGGACCCGGCGCCGGGGCGGTCGGACGCGCCGTCTCCGCGGGCGGGGCCCGCGAGCGGGTCGGGGTACGACGGCCCCGCGGCGAACGGTTCGGTCGTCGGCGACCCCGGAGGGACCGCCCCCAGGTCGCGGCCGGGAGCGCCCGGGTCGCCGCCGGGCGCACCCGGCGCCCCGGTGTCCGCGGGGACGTAGGGGCGTCCCGCCTGGGGCTGCTGCTCGGGAGTCTGCGACCCGATGCCGCCCAGCGGAAGCGCGTCGGTAGTCCCCGTTGCGGGTGTCCCGAGACCGCTCAGCGCCGCAGGGTAGGGCTCGGCCATACCCGGCCGCTCACCGCTCAGCCCCGGGAACCCGCCCGTGGCGGGGAATCCGCCGAAGGGACTGCCCGCGGGGCGCCCTGCGGCGTCGCCGCCCGGTGCGCCCTGCTCCTGCCGCCCGTCCTGGCCGTCCCGGCCGTCCGGTTCCGTGTGGGAGCGGTCTCCGGCCGGAGTGAACCACGAGCCCTGTTGCTGCTGCCGGGGCTCGTTCTCGTCACCGGACGACCCGAACCGCGCTCCCCCGTTGTCCGTCACTGTTCTCGTTCTCCCGACCGCGCGTGAGCGCTCAAGTCCCCATCCGTCTACGAGTATGCCGACCGTCAACGACGAACGGCGGTAGTTCCACCCCACTTGGGGTGGAACTACCGCCGTCGTCAGGTCAACGCTCCGATCCCACCGGTGATATCTGTGTCACCGGTTATACGGGCCGAAGTCGTACTCCTCCAGCGGGACGGCCTCGCCGGATCCCTGACCGAAGGTGTACTCGCTCGGCTCCTCGTAGCCCGAAACGGAGTACATCGACGCCTTCGCCTCCTCGGTCGGCTCCACCCGGATGTTGCGGTACTGCGGCAAGCCGGTACCGGCCGGGATGAGCTTACCGATGATGACGTTCTCCTTGAGGCCGACCAGCGGGTCGCTCTTACCGTGAATCGCGTTCTCGGTGAGGACCCGGGTGGTCTCCTGGAAGGAGGCCGCCGACAGCCACGACTCGGTGGCCAGCGACGCCTTGGTGATGCCCAGGAGCACCGGGCGGCCGGCGGCCGGCTGGCCGCCTTCGGCCACGACGCGGCGGTTGATCGCCTCGAACTTCGGGCGCTCGACCATCTCGCCCGGCAGCAGCTCGGTGTCGCCGGACTCCAGGATGTTCACCCGCTTGAGCATCTGCCGCACGATGATCTCGATGTGCTTGTCGTGGATCGAGACACCCTGCGACTTGTAGACCTCCTGCACCTCCGACACCAGGTGCTGCTGCACCGCGCGCGGGCCCTGGATGCGGAGCACCTCGTGCGGGTTGATCGCGCCCTGGATGAGCTGCTGGCCGACGGAGACGTGCTCGCCCTCGCCCACGAGGAGCTGCGCGCGCATGGGCACCGGGTAGGCGATCTCCTCGGAACCGTCGTCCGGGATGAGCACGATCTTGCGGCTCTTCTCGGTGTCGTCGATCCGGATCCGGCCGTCGAGCTCGCTGATCGGGGCCACACCCTTGGGGATGCGGGCCTCGAACAGCTCGGTGACACGCGGCAGGCCGTGGGTGATGTCCTGGCCGGCCGAGCCGCCCATGTGGAAGGTCCGCATGGTCAGCTGGGTGCCCGGCTCACCGATCGACTGCGCCGCGATGATGCCGATGGCCTCGCCGACGTCCACCGGCTTGCCGGTGGCCATGGAGCGGCCGTAGCAGGTGGTGCAGACGCCGATCTTGGCCTCGCAGGTGAGCGAGCTGCGCACGCGCACCCGCTCGACACCCGCGCCGACCAGCTTGTCGATCATCTGCTCGGAGGTGTCGGTCAGCGCCGGGGTCAGCACCTGGCCGTCGACGACGACGTCCTCGGCGATGGTCCGGCCGAAGCCGGTGTTCTCGACGTTGTGCTTGCGCACGACCACGCCGGCGGCGTTCTTCTCGCCGATCTCGTGCCACAGCGACCGGTCCGTGCCGCAGTCGATCTCGCGGACGATGACGTCCTGCGCGACGTCCACCAGGCGCCGGGTGAGGTACCCGGAGTCGGCGGTGCGCAGCGCGGTGTCGGCCAGGCCCTTGCGCTGGCCGTGCGTGGAGATGAAGTACTCCAGCACGGACAGGCCCTCGCGGTAGGAGGACTTGATCGGCCGCGGGATGGTCTCGCCCTTGGTGTTGGAGACCAGGCCGCGGATACCGGCGATCTGGCGGACCTGCATCGGGTTGCCTCGGGCTCCGGACTGGACCATCATCCACACCGGGTTCTCGGCGGGGAAGTTGTCCTCCATCTCCTTGGCGACCTCGTTGGTGGCCTTGGTCCAGATCTCCGTGAGCTCCTGCCGGCGCTCGTCGTCGGTGATCAGACCGCGGTCGTACTCGCGCTGGATCTTGTCGGCCTGGCGCTCGTAGCCCTCGAGGATCTCCTGCTTGCGCGGCGGCGCCAGCACGTCGTCGATGCCGATCGTCAGCCCCGAGCGGGTGGCCCAGTGGTACCCGGCGTCCTTGAGCGCGTCCAGGGTGGTCGCGACGTGGACCTTGGGGTAGTTCTCGGCCAGCTCGTTGACCAGGGCGGACACCTGCTTCTTGCCCACCTGGTAGTTGACGAACGGGTAGTCGGTCGGCGTGGTCTCGTTGAAGAGGTAGCGGCCGAGCGTGGTCTCCAGGACGTAGGACTCCCCGGCCTCCACGTTCTCCGGGCGCACCCAGTCGCGCGGCGGCGGGGCGTCGCCCTCGACCCGGAGCCGGATCTTCGCCTGGAGGTCGAGGTCGCCGAGGTCGTAGGCCATGATCGCCTCAGCGGGCGTGCGGAACGCCCGGCCCTCGCCCTTGGCACCCTCCTTGAGGGTGGTCAGGTAGTAGAGCCCGATGATCATGTCCTGGGTGGGCATGGTGACCGGCTTGCCGTCGGACGGCTTGAGGATGTTGTTCGTGGCCAGCATCAGCAGCCGCGCCTCGGCCTGGGCCTCGGCGGACAGCGGCAGGTGCACGGCCATCTGGTCACCGTCGAAGTCCGCGTTGAACGCGGTGCACACGAGCGGGTGGATCTGGATGGCCTTGCCCTCGACCAGCTGCGGCTCGAACGCCTGGATGCCCAGGCGGTGCAGGGTCGGCGCACGGTTGAGCAGCACCGGGTGCTCGGTGATGACCTCTTCGAGGACGTCCCACACCACGGGGCGGGAGCGCTCGACCATCCGCTTGGCGCTCTTGATGTTCTGCGCGTGGTTGAGGTCGACCAGCCGCTTCATCACGAACGGCTTGAACAGCTCCAGCGCCATCTGCTTGGGCAGGCCGCACTGGTGCAGCTTCAGCTGCGGGCCGACGACGATGACCGAACGGCCGGAGTAGTCGACGCGCTTGCCGAGCAGGTTCTGCCGGAACCGGCCCTGCTTGCCCTTGAGCATGTCGGACAGCGACTTGAGCGGGCGGTTGCCCGGGCCCGTGACGGGCCGGCCCCGGCGGCCGTTGTCGAACAGCGCGTCGACGGCCTCCTGGAGCATCCGCTTCTCGTTGTTCACGATGATCTCGGGCGCGCCGAGGTCGAGCAGCCGCTTGAGCCGGTTGTTGCGGTTGATGACCCGCCGGTACAGGTCGTTGAGGTCCGACGTGGCGAACCGGCCGCCGTCGAGCTGCACCATGGGGCGCAGGTCCGGCGGGATGACCGGGATGCAGTCGAGGACCATGCCCATGGGGCTGTTGCGGGTGTTCAGGAACGCCGAGACGACCTTGAGCCGCTTGAGCGCGCGGGCCTTCTTCTGGCCCTTGCCGCTGCGGATGGTCTCGCGCAGCTTCTCGGCCTCGGCGTCGAGGTCGAAGTTGGCGAGCCGCTCCTGGATGGCCTGGGCGCCCATGCCGCCGCGGAAGTACTTCCCGAAGCGGTCCCGCATCTCGCGGTAGAGCATTTCGTCGCCCTCGAGGTCCTGGACCTTGAGGTTCTTGAACCGGGTCCAGACCTCTTCGAGGCGGTCGATCTCACGCTGCACGCGGTCGCGGATCTGCCGCATCTCGCGTTCGGCGGACTCGCGGACCTTGCGCCGGGCGTCGCCCTTGGCGCCCTGCTCCTCCAGCTCGGCGAGGTCGGCTTCGAGCTTCTTGTGCCGCTCCTCGACGGTGGAGTCGCGGCGCTGCTCCAGGTGCTGCCGCTCGACCGAGATGTGCGCCTCCAGGGACTGGAGGTCGCGCTCGCGGGCTTCGGCGTCGACCCAGGTGACCATGTACGCCGCGAAGTAGATGATCTTTTCCAGATCCTTCGGGGCGAGGTCCAGCAGGTACCCCAGGCGGCTGGGCACGCCCTTGAAGTACCAGATGTGGGTCACGGGCGCGGCCAGCTCGATGTGGCCCATGCGCTCGCGCCGCACCTTGGCGCGGGTGACCTCGACGCCGCAGCGCTCGCAGATGATGCCCTTGAAGCGGACCCGCTTGTACTTACCGCAGTAGCACTCCCAGTCGCGGGTGGGGCCGAAGATCTTCTCGCAGAAGAGCCCGTCCTTCTCCGGCTTCAGGGTTCGGTAGTTGATGGTTTCCGGCTTCTTGACCTCGCCGTGCGACCACTGGCGGATGTCGTCGGCGGTCGCGAGGCCAATTCGCAGCTCGTCAAAGAAGTTGACGTCGAGCACTTATTTCGTCCCCTGCTCTTGAAGATCGCGGAAAGTCAGACCTCTTCGACACTGCTCGGCTCGCGCCGACCCAGGTCGATTCCCAGTTCTTCCGCCGCACGGAAGACATCCTCGTCCGTGTCCCGCATCTCGATGGACATACCGTCGCTGGACAGCACCTC
>NZ_JBHSFQ010000015.1:0-158984 GCF_042653925.1 Nocardiopsis mangrovi | reverse complement strand
TGAGACCACTGGACAAGCCGGTCCCGCTCATCATCGGTCAACACGAACTCGGGGGCACGGCCTTCTTGATCCGCCACACGGAAAGCATAGCAATATATGTCGAAGATTTCAGACGCAGGATACTAGCCGCCCTCGTAGACGATCTCGACCCGGCGGTTCTGGGCGCGGCCGCCGGGCAGGTCGCCGCCTTCGCTGTCGGTCTCCTCGGCCACGGGCTCCTCCGACCCGCGGCCACTGGCCTCGATGTCGGGGGCGCCGCCGCCGAGGGCCTCCTCCAGCGCACCGCGCACCGCCTCGGCGCGCCGCTCCGAGAGCGCGGTGTTGTAGTCGTCGTCCCCGAGGCCGTCGGAGTGCCCGATCACCTGCACGGTTCCCGTGACGCCGTCGAGCCGTCCGGCGATGTCGGCCAGGTTCTCGGTGGCATCGGCGCCGAGGGCCGCCTCGTCGAACTGGAACAGGACGTCGGCGGAGACGGTCACCGTGGTGGTGGACCCCTCGACCTCCTCGCGCTCCAGCGGCTCCATGGACCCCTCGACGTCGAGGGTCGCGTTCGCCCCCTCGACATCGAGGTCCACGATGGATTCGGCGCGCTGACTGGTGGTGACCTCGCCCTGCGGCTGCTCGTCCTGCCCCGCCGCGAGCGTCGCGGGCGCCAGAGCGAGGAGCCCGGCCAGCGCGAGCGCCCGGCTTCCCGTGCGGGTCACCGCAGCACCGGCACGTCGGTGACGGGCGGGAGCTCGCTGATGTAGAGGTCCATGGCCTCGACGTCCTCGGGCGGCGCCGCGAAAGTGTAGCTGAGCTCTCGGGGCTCGCCGACCGTGAGGCTGGTGTCCACGACGTCGGGCGCCTGCGCCGTGTTGTCGGAGTCGAGGACCACGTTGTGCCGGGTGAGATTGGCGTTGTCGACCAGGTGCGGGACCGCGCCGAAGGTGCCCCAGAGGTCGTACAGGCTCTCGGTCCGGTTGTCGCCGAATTCGCCGGGCGTGACGGTGATGGTGAGCAGCATCAGCCTGCCGCGCACCTGGAGGGCGTGGACCTCGGCCTCGGCCTCCCCCTCGCGCTTCTGGTAGGGCCAGGTGATCTCCGCGACCACCTCGGTGGCGCCCGAGGAGGTCTCGGGGGAGGCGCTCTCGCCCTCGCTGCCCCCGTTGCCGCCGCCCCCGCCGTCGGAGCATCCGGCCAGCAGGAACACCAGGGCGAGCGCGGGCGCCGCAGCCTTCAGGGGGGATCGCACGTACATGGCTCCTCGGCAAGGTCATCGGGTGGGTCCGTACGGGAACCACACCTTACGGCCCTGCGACGGCACCCGCATCCGGATACCGGCCGGCCGCAACGCGCGCCCGCCCGGCCGTCCCGGGGTCAGGGGCAGAGGGCGTCGAGCGAGGTGGCGTCGCTGCCGACCTGGCGCCCCGGCGTGGTGGGCGAGGGGTCCGTCAGACCGGTGTACTCCTGCCATTCGGTGGAGTCGGCGACGTCGTCGCCCGCGGCGAGCCCGGGCAGCGGCTCCTCGCCCGGGCTGGGCGAGGGCTCCACCGCGAGGCCGTCCTTGGGTGCGGTCTCCTGCCCGTCCTCCTGCTCCTGGACGGCTTCGGCGATCAGCGCCTTGATCTCCTCCCAGTCCGGGTAGGCGGTGTCCACCTGGGGCGGGGAGAGCTGGAGCGTGCGCATCTCACCCTCGTCGCTGACCAGGTCGGCCAGTTCGATGAAAGCCGGCAGCTTCGTCTGCGGGATGTCGGTGCGCAGCGTGCGCTTGGTGGCGCCGGCCAAGTCCTCGAAGCCGGTCAGGACCGCGGCGGGGTCGGCCTGTTCGGCCACGTACTTGATCAGGCACCCCTGGCGGCCCATGCGGGCGTAGTCGTCGCTGTTGACCCGGCTGCGCCCGTACCAGAGGGCCTCGTTGCCGTTGAGGTGCTGGTCGCCCGCCTCCAGGACGCCGCCCTCCTGGCCATAGGGGATGGGGTCCTCGATGTGCACGTCGATCCCGCCGATGGCGTCGATGAGGCCCTCGAAGCCCTCCATGTCCACCAGGGCGTAGTAGTCCAGCTCGATATCGGTGATGCCGCCGATGACCGCCTTGAGGGTGTCGGCCGCGGGGTCGGTCGCCTCCGGGTCGACGGCGAGCCGGTCGGGGTCGTCGGCGACGGTCTGGTAGACCTCGTTGAGCAGGTCGGTGAAGCCGGTGGGGGCGGGATACTGCTCGGCGAGGGCGGTGTCCTCGGGAAACGGCGCGTTCTCCAGGTTGCGGGGCAGGCCGATGAGCACGACGTCGCCGTGCTCCACGTCGATGCTGGCGACCATCATGGAATCGGTGCGCATGCCGTAGCGGTTGCTCCCGGAGTCGCCGCCCAGCAGCAGCACGTTCACCCGGTCGCGGCCGGCCCAGGGGTTGGCCGCGTCGTGCGGTTCGCCGCCGAGGGCGGAGTCGAACACCGACGACAGGGTGTCGTAGGCGGTGTAGGAGGTCCGGATCACCGCCGCCGCCGGTACCGCCATGGCCAGGCACATCACCAGCACGACCGTGCCCGCCGAGAAGCGGGCGAGACGGCCGGCGCCGGGCGGGCGGGTGATGGTCCAGGAGTGGACGACCACCGCCATCCACAGCACCGTCAGGGCGAACGCGACCGCCGCGGCGGTGAGCAGCCAGCGGCCCTGCACCATGTAGAAGGCGCTGCGCAGCATGTCGGAGCCCAGGACGACCGCCCCCGCGACCCCCGCGGCGAGCAGGAGCACGAACGCGCCCAGGATGACCCCTCCGGCGGCCCAGCGGCGCATGCGCAGGTGCGCGATCCCGGGGACCACCGCCGAACCGATCGTCCACAGCAGGGCGCGTCCCGTGTTCCCGGGATACGTCGCCCCGCGTGGTTCCCGCCGGTCAGCCATGGGGATCCCTTCTAGCCACCAGACCCACGGCGGCGCCCGATTTGAGGTAGTTGATTGCTGGAAGCGTGCTAGGCACTGCTTGTCGTAATCTCTACCGCATTGGGCGCCGTTCATGCCGACGAACAGTGTCTCGCTTTGTCGGAGTTGTTCGAACCCGGGGTGACATCCGGGACATGTTCGATCTGTGTCCTCTTTGTTGCTCAGAGTCATCAGGTGTCCGGTTCTCCGTGCAACGAGAGCCAAAGTCGGCCTTGTTTATTTCGTGATCAGTAGTTAACCGACGCCGCAACTGCCATGATCTGGCCGCAGGAGGGGGCGGTGCCCGGGGGGAAAGGGCGCCGTCATGGGAACGAAAGGCAGTACATCGTGCTCGATGCGGTCGACGCTGCGCTCATGAGAGCGCTTCAGGGGGACGGAAGAGCGACATACCAGGCGCTCGCCGACGGAGTGGGCCTGTCGCGGACGGCGGTGCGCGCCAGGGTCCGCAGGCTCGTGCGCAGCGGCGCCATCAGGATCGTGGGGGTCCTGCACGCCGGCGTCATGGGAATGGAGGTGTTCGGTCACGTCTCGCTGCGGGTCACCGGGCCGGTGCGCCCGGTCCTGGACCGGCTGGGCGCCCGCGACGCCGTCACGTTCGCGGCGCAGACGGCCGGGCGCTTTCCCGTCGTCGCCCACCTGCGGGTGCGCGACGACGACGCCCTGGCCGCGGAGCTGGCCGCGCTGCGCAGCCTGCCCGGGGTGAACGGCGCCGAGGTGATCCGGGCCGGGGCCATCGTCAAGGACGCCTACACCAGCGTGCGCCCGCTGCGCGACATTCCGATCGACCCGCTGGACTGGCGGCTGGTGCGCCACCTCCAGCGGGAGGGGCGCGCCTCGTACGCGGAGCTCGCCCGCCAGGTCGGGCTGTCGCAGGCGGCGGCCCGGTCGCGGGTCGTGCGGCTCATCGACGCCGGCGTGGTGCACGTCACCGCGCTCATCGAACCCTCGGTGGTGGGGGCCAACGAGCAGATCGGGTTCGGCATCCGGTGCCGGGGGGACGCGGTCGCGCTGGCCGCGCGCCTGGGTACGCTGTCGGGGGTCTCGTTCCTGGCCACGGGGTTCGGGCGCTACGACATCATCGGCAGCGCCACCGCTCCCGACCGGCCCTCGCTCGTCGACACGCTGGAGGCGCTGAGGGCCGGGCCCGATGTCACCTACGTCGAGACATGGGAGCATCTGACGGTGACCAAGGAGCGCCACCGCGGCGACGGCGGCCCGGTCGCGCCCGACTCCGCCCCCTCACGGGGCGGGGGAGCGGTCGCGGCCGGCCGGTAGCCGCACCCGGACCGGCGCCGGATCCGGGGTATCCGCCGCGTCCCTCCCCCGGGGGCGCGGCGGCCGGCGGGGCGGCACGGGGCAGCGGAGGCGAGTGGGTGATGGCGGCGGGCGGGGTGCTGCGGCTGCGCGGGCACGGATTCGGGCGCGGGCGCCACGGGGTCATGGCGGTCATCAACCGGACCCCCGACTCCTTCTACGACCAGGGGGCCACCTACGCCTTCGGCGCCGCCCTGGAGGCCGCCGACGCCGCCGTGCTGGGCGGAGCCGACATCATCGACGTCGGCGGGGTCAAGGCGGGCTACGGCGCGCACGTGCCGGCCGCCGAGGAGATCCGGCGCACCGTCCCGTTCGTCGCCGAGCTGCGCGCGCGCCACCCCGGCGTGGTGGTCTCGGTGGACACCTGGCGCGCCGAGGTGGCCCGCGAGTGCGCCGAGGCGGGCGCCGACCTCATCAACGACACATGGGCGGGCGCCGACCCCGACCTCGCCCGGGTGGCGGCCGAATTCGACACCGGCCTGGTGTGCTCGCACAGTGGGGGTCTTGCCCCCCGCACCGATCCCCACCGGGTGGCCTACGGCGACGTGGTGGCCGACGTGCTGGCGACCGTGACCGAGCTGGCCGAGCGCGCCGTGGCGCTGGGGGTGCGCCCCGACCGGGTGCTCATCGACCCGACCCACGACTTCGGCAAGAACACCTACCACTCCCTGGAGCTGACCCGCCGGATCGGCGAGCTGGCGGCCACCGGGTGGCCGGTGCTGGTGGCGGTCTCCAACAAGGACTTCATCGGCGAGACCCTGGACGCGCCCGTGGGCGAGCGCCTGTCCGGCACCCTGGCGGTCCTGGCCGTGTCGGCGTGGGAGGGCGCGGCGGTGTTCCGGGTGCACGACGCCGGGGGAGCGCGGGCCGCGCTGGACGCCGTGGCGGCGGCGGGGCAGGAGGCCGAATCCGGCGGGGATCTGTAACCGCCGGTAGCATTTCCGTGTTTTCCCGCGGTATGTCTTGCGTCACCCTCAAGTTACCCGTGAGTATGAGAGGTGTCGGGTCGCATGGAGACCCCCGTGGCTCCCCACCCCGCCGCCGTCGGCCGATCCCCCTCCGAGCGGCGCCGCAGTGGACGCGGCGGCCCGCGAGGCGCGCTGGTAATTGGAGGCTGACGTGGCGCTTGCGGAGACCTTGACGGCGATGGGGACAGCGGTGCTGATCAGGAGCGGCGGCCTTCCCCTGGGATCGCACCTGTTCCCGGTCTGGCCCGGCGCGTCCTTCGCCGCCACCGCCCTGCCGGTGCGCTGCGTGCCCGGCGACAACCTCGCCATCCACGTCGCCGTCGCCCAGGCACCCGACGGCGGCGCCCTGGTCGTCGACGTCGCGGGCGAGGCCGAATACGGCTACATCGACGAGATCCTCGCGGTCGCCGCCCGGATGCGCGACATCGCCGGCATCGTCGTCGACGGGTGCGTGCGCGACACCGGCGCCATCGCCCGCACCGGTCTGCCCGTCTTCAGCGCCGGGGTCTCCGTCCGCGAACCCGGCCACGACGCCGGGGGAGCGGTCGGCCGCGAGGTCCACCTGGCCGGCGACCGCGGGCCCACCCCGGTGCGGCGCGGCGACTGGCTGGTCGCCGACGACGACGGCGTGGTGTGCCTGCCGCGCGGCCGGGTGACCGGGATCGTCGCCGACGCCGTGGAGTCGGTCTCCCGGGACCGGCGGCTGCTCGACGCCCTCATCTCCGGAAAGAGCACCCTCGACCTGCTCGACCTCGACCCCACGCGGGTCACGGGCTGGCAGGGCGCGGGGGTCGGCGCCGACCGCTCCGCCGAGCGCGCCGGATAGCCGGCGCGGTGGTGTCCCCGCTCGGCCGGCGGGGTGCTCGACGCCGCCCTTCAGGCGGTGGAACCGCCGTAGAGGCGCGCCACCACGTCCTCGATCCCGGGCTCGCGCAGGGTGAGGTCCTGGATCTCGTGGGAGCGGGCCACCTCGGCGATCACGGCGGCCGGGTTGGCGCTCAGCTCCAGCCACTGGCGCGGCCCTTCGACCCGGGCGCACCGGGCTCCGGCGACGTCGATCGGCGGCATCGGGGCCGCCAGGTCGACCACGAGGGTGCGGGGCGAGGGAGCCGTGGCGCGCAGCGCCTCCAGGCCGCCGTCGAAGGCCAGCCGCCCGTGGTCGATCACCATCACCCGGCGGCACAGCCGCTCCAGATCGCCCAGGTCGTGGGTCGTGAGCAGGATCGTGGTGCCCCTTTCGGCGTTGAGCCGGAGCAGGAACTCCCGGATCGCCGATTTGCTGACCACGTCCAGCCCGATGGTGGGCTCGTCGAGCACGAGCAGCCGCGGATCGTGCAGCAGCGCCGCCGCCAGGTCGCCGCGCATCCGCTGGCCCAGGCTCAGCTGGCGCACCGGTGTGCGCAGGAACGGCCCCAGGTCCAGCAGCTCGGTCAGTTCGGCGAGCCGCCGGGCGTGGTCGGCGGCCGGGACCCGGTACAGGTGCCGGGTCAGGGCCAGGCTGTCGCGCAGCGGCAGGTCCCACCAGAGCGTGGTGCGCTGCCCGAACACCACGCCGATCCGGCGGGCCAGCCGGGTGCGCTGCCGCGACGGCTCCAGCCCGGTCACCCGGATCCGGCCGCGCGAGGGCGTGAGGATGCCGGTCAGCATCTTCATGGTCGTGGACTTGCCGGCCCCGTTGGGGCCGAGGTAGCCGATCATCTCGCCCTCCCGCGCGGTGAAGGCGACGTCGCGGACCGCGCTGACGGTGCGCCGGGTCCGGCGCAGCAGCGGGCCCTCGGAGAGGACGAAGTCCTTGCCGAGGCCGTCGGCCTCGATGGCGGTGGTCATGGTCAGCTCCCGGTGGATCGGTAATGGCGCAGGCCGCTCCGCCACACGGCCGCGGCGGCGGCCCACATCAGGGCGGCCACCGCGGGCGGGGCGTAGCGCAGCCACCCGGGCAGCCCGAAGGGGTCGGGCAGGCCCAGGAGGAAGAGGGCGGGCTGCCAGCTCACGAAGGCCAGCGGGACGGTGAACGTCACCGCGGTGGCCACGGCGCGCCCGTAGACGGCGAGCGGGTACTCGGTCAGCGCCTGCCCGCCGTAGGTGACCGAGTTCGCGACCTCGCGCGCGTCGATGACGAAGAACTGCACGCACGCGCCGATCACCCAGATCGAGGAGCAGATCACCGTGCCCGACGCGATCAGCAGCGGCAGCATCAGCACCCGCTGCGCCGTCCAGTCGATGTCGAGGACGGCCAGGGCCCAGCACAGCGCCGCCGCGCTGGGCACCACCTTGCCCAGGCGGCGGGGGGAGAACTCGTCGGTGGCGAGCTGGATGAGGGGGGAGACCGGCCGGATGAGCATCGCGTCGAACGAGCCCTTGCGGATGTGCTCGCCCAGCTGCTCCACCGATCCCAGCAGGAAGTCGGCGAGCGAGAACGCCAGCGCCGCGAGGCCGTAGACGAGCACCGCCTCGCTCACGCCGAACCCCGCCATCCGCCCGGCGTGGCCGAACGCGAACGTCACCGCCGCCAGCTCCGCGGCCATCGCCGCGGCCTGGGCGGCCGTGAGCAGGGCCAGCGACACCGGGTACTGCGCCACCGCGCGGCACCAGGTCCAGGCCAGCCGTACATAGGAGCGCAGCCCTTCGGCCGCGCTCCGGCCGGACACCGCCGATTCAGCCACCCTGGACCACCACCCGGCGCGTGGCGCGCTCGGTCAGCAGCACCGACAGTGCCAGCAGGCCGAGGGCCCAGGCGGCCTGGAAGGCCAGCCCGCCCAGGGGGCCGCCCCCGGGCAGGGTGGTCGTGCCGAGCAGGATCTCCACCGGAACCTGGACCATCGCCGACCACGGCAGCGCCCTCAGCAGGGTCGCCAGCGGCTCGGGGTAGAGCACCAGGGGCAGCAGCATCCCCGAACCGAACCCGCCGAGCACGGTCGCCACCGCGGTGAGGCCGCGGCTGTCCATGAGCCAGAACCCGGCCAGCGCGAAGAGGTAGCGCAGCCCGAATCCGGTGAGCACGGCCAGCACCAGCGACACGGCGCCGGCGGCCCAGCGCAGGGGGTCGCCCGGAAGGGCGAGGGGGAAGACCAGCAGGCCCAGCGCCAGGGTCGGCACCCCGCGGAACACCGTGTTGAACGCGGCCCGGCCGAGGTCGTGGGCCAGCCACCACGGGGTCAGGTGAGCGGGCCGCAGCAGATCCACGGCGATCTCGCCGGTGCGGATCCGCGAGGCCAGGTCCAGCGGCGGGCCCATCATCGCGACCGGTCCGATGAGCGCCTGGGTGATGTAGACGTGGGTGACGGCGTCGACCGCGTCATAGCCGTTGATCTCCGGCTTCGCGGAGAAGACCGCGAGCAGGACCGTGGCGTTGATGAGGCCGAAGACGCTGTTGGTGAAGATGCCGGCCGCCGTGGCGGCGCGGTAACCGGAATAGCGGCGCAGCCCGCAGGCGAACACCGCGAGATAGACCCGCACCGTGCCGTGTGCTCCTCGCATGAAAAGGGGACCAGAAGGCACGGCCCTGCGGGACAGGTCCGGGACGCCGAGGTGAGGACGCTACCACAGTCGCGAACGCCGTCGGATCCGCGCGGAGGAGGGGATTCGGGGCCCTCGCCGGGCGCGTGCGGCGCCCGTGGGGCGGCGCCGCTCCGCGGGCCCGGTCCTCTCCGGCGCCCGCCGCGAGGCGTCTCCCGGCCCGCCCCGCCGCGCGCCTGTCCGGCGTGTCCGGTGCTCGGCGCCCGGTTCGGGGGCGTCCGCACACCGCCGCCGGGGCGGCCGGCCCCGTCCCGTTGCGGGCGCCTGCCCGGTGCCCGCGAGCACCGGTCGCCGGCCCGTGCGGGGCCGCGCGTCCTCCGCCGTATTCCGGCCGTGGCCGCATTCGGCTACCGTGCGGCGCGGTGCCGCCACTGCGGGCAGACTTTCCCCCGGACCCGAGAAGAAGGCCCGACCCAGGGACGGGGATGAGATGGGCGAGAGTTCGGAGCGCTCGGCGACGACGGAGGGGCTGTCGGCGCGGGGGCGCGCCACGCGGGCGCGATTACTGACCGAGGCGCGCGCGGTGATCCTGTCCGGCGGCGGGAGCCTGGAGGTCGCCGAGGTCGCGCGCCGCGCCGAGGTGTCGGCCGGCCTGCTCTACCGCTACTTCGGCAACAAGAACGGCCTGGTCACCGCGGTCGTCGACGAGTTCTACGACTCCTACGACGCCGAGGTCTTCACCACCCGGCTGAGCGGGCCCGGGAGCTGGGCCCGGCGCGAGCGCGACCGCATGCGCCGGGAGATCGATTTCCTCTGCGACGACCCCCTGGGCCGCGTGATCGTCGGCCGCCGCCTGCGCGAGCCCGCCGCGGCGCAGACGGACGCCGAACGCCTGGCACGCCAGATCGACATCGCGGCCAGGAGTATCGCCAAAGGGCAGCGCGACGGCGAGCTCGACGCCGCCGTGCGCCCCGGCTTCGCGGCGGCGGCGATCCTCGGCGCGTTCCGCGAGCTCATGGCCGAGGCGCTGAGCGGCGACGGCGACCCGCCGCGCGCCGAGCTGCTCGACGTCATGTGGCGGGCCGGCAGCAGCCTGCTGCTTCAGTCTCCGGCCAGGGAGAGCAGCTCGTCGAGGTAGCAGGCGGCTTCGCGCAGCGCGCCGTCGGGATCGGATGCGCGGATGGCGTCGGTCAGCCGGCTGTGGTCGAGCAGGTCGCCCGAGGGCTGCTGGCCGTAGGCCGTGTGCGCGATGCTCTCGTAGACCGCTTGCGCGATGTCGTCGTAGAGGTCGACGAGGAGCGGGTTGTGGGTCGCGTTGACGATGGCGCGGTGGAGGGCGAAGTCGGCCTCCACGAAGGCCGACATGTCGCGCTGCTCCCACGCCGCGCCGCGCAGCGCCGTGGCGTGGTCGATGCGCGCGATGTCGTCCTGCGTGTGCCTGAGGGCGGCCAGGCGGGCGGCCTCCATCTCCAGCGCGCGCCGGACCTCCAGGTTCTCGCGGAGCCGGGAGCGCTCCAGCCGGCGGCGCAGGGCACCGCCGAGCTCGCTGGAGGCCCGCACGAATGTGCCCGCTCCCTGCCGGATCTCCAGCAGCCCGGCGTGGGCGAGCGCCCGCACGGCCTCGCGCACGGTGTTGCGTCCGACCTCCAGCTGGTCGGAGAGTTCCGACTCGGTGGGGATGCGGTCGCCGACACCCCACTCGCCGGAGTCGATCTGGGCGCGTAACTGACTGATGACCTGGTCGACCAGGCCGGTGCGACGCGTCGAGGCGAGGGGCACGCGGTTACCTCCTACGGTGTCGGCCGCGGGGCGGGCCGGGCGGTGATGCGTTCGGTTAAAGCCGGAGCTTAGACCAGTCACGGCTGCGGAATGGCCTACGCCGCCGAATGCGTTACGCTCATGATGTAGATCCGGTCATCCTATGAATGCGAGGGCAGTGTGGCAAGCGTCACAAGATCGGGTGTGGAGGACCCTTCCCGGACGGACGACGCCGCCGCGCCCCGCCCGCGGCGCGTCGTCTGGCTGCTGGTCGCCGGGATCGCTTTGGGCGCGCTCAACCTGCGCACCGCGATCACCAGCATCGGCCCCCTGCTCGGCGAGGTCACCACGGGGCTGCACATGTCCGGCGCGCTGGCCGGAGTGCTCACCACCCTGCCCGTCCTGTGCTTCGCGCTGTTCGGCGCGCTCACCCCCCTGCTGATCCGCCGCTTCGGCGAGCACGCGCTGATGGCCGCGGCGCTGCTGGCGATCGCGGTGGGCGTGGGCACCCGGCCGCTCGCCGGCGACGCATGGCTGTTCCTCGCCCTGAGCACGATCGCGCTGGCGGGCGGCGCCATCGGCAACGTCCTGCTGCCCGGCCTGGTCAAGCAGCACTTCCCCCACCGGGTCGGCGCCCTGACCACGGTGTACACGACCTTCCTCGCGCTCGGCAGCACGCTGGCCGCCGCAGGCACGGTCCCGATCGAGCAGGTCAGCGGCGACTGGCGGATCTCCCTGGGCGTCTTCGCCCTCTTCGCCCTGGTCGCCGCGGTCCCCTGGCTCCTGGTCCTGGGGCACGGGCCGCAGCGGGCCGGCTCCGCCCGGCCGCTGGGACCCGGGCGCGTCCTGCGCACCGCCACCGGCCGGTGGAGCGTGCTCTTCTTCGGGACCCAGTGCACCATCGCCTACATCGTCTTCGGCTGGTACGCCGAGATGCTGCGCGACAGCGGAATGAGCGCGGCGGCGGCCGGCCTCGCGCTCTCCTACCTCACCGCTCTGTCCATCCCGCTCTCGATGGCCCTGCCCGCCCTCATGGCGCGGACCCGCGACCACCGCGGTTTCGTCGCCGTGTTCTTCGGCTCCTACGCCGCCGGCGTCGCGGGACTGTGGACGGCCCCCGTCGAGGGCGTCTGGCTGTGGACCACGTTCATCGGCGTGGGCATGGCCACCTTCCCCCTGGCGCTGACGTTCTTCGCCGTGCGCACGCGCACCGCGGCCGGTACCGCCGCGATGTCGGCCACCAGCCAGAGCATCGGCTACCTGATGGGTGGGCTGGGGCCCTTCCTGTTCGGTCTGCTGCGCGAGGTCAGCGGCGGCTGGCACGCCCCGCTCGCCCTGTTCCTGGCGCTGGCCGCGCTGAACCTGGTCGCCGGGATGCGGCTGGGGCGGCCGGGCCACCTGGAGGACGAGCTCAGCCCGGAAGCCAGTCGACCCGCCCGATGAGGTAGACCGACCCCGCGAACGCCACGATGTCGATCAGCGCGTGCGCGACCACCAGGGGCATCACCCGGCCGTAGCGCCGGTAGAACCAGCAGAACACCACGCCCATCACCAGGTTGCCGAAGAACATCCCGATGCCCTGGTAGAGGTGGTAGAAGGCGCGCAGCACGGAGCTGGCGAGCACCGCCTGGACGGGCGACCAGCCCAGCCGCTCCAGGCGCAGCAGCAGGTAGCCGACCACGATGACCTCCTCCAGGACGCCGTTCTTCACGGCTTGGAGGACGAGCACCGGGATCTGCCACCAGTGGTCGTTGAGCGCGCTGGGGGCCACCGTCACCGTGAGGCCGAGCTGCCACGACACCAGGTAGACCACCAGCCCGCCGCCGCCGATCAGCGCGGCCAGCCCCGCCCCGCTCAGCAGGTCGCCTCCGGGGCGGCGCACGTCGAAGCCGATCGTGCGGGCCGACTGCCCGGTGCGGTGCAGCAGGTGGATCACGAGCGCGACCGGAGCCATGGCGAACACCAGCGAGTACACCTGGCGCGACAGGTCCAGCCACGGGCGCTCGGAATCGGCCTGCGAGCCGACCAGGCTCGCGGTCTGCTCGGCCAGCGACTGCGGCGCGGTCACCGAGCCGACGAAGGAGATCACCGCGGACACCGCCGCGGCGCCCAGCGACAGCGCCAGCACGATCAGGACCTCGGCGCGCAGCAGCCGCGGTGTGAGCGGGGCGGGTGCCGCCGGCGCGGGCGGCGCCCCGGCGGAGGGCGTGTCGTCGCCGGGGGCGGCGGGTGACGGTTCTGCGGTGCTTTCGGCCATGGTGCAGATCATGGTAGCCGCGAGCGGGCCAGGGGCGCGGGGGCGGCCGGTCCGGGACGCGGTCCGGGGGACCGCGGCCGGGCGGCGGGACGCGAAGTGCCGCCGGCCTCGCGGGTGACACGGTGGCCGCGAGGCCGGCGGCGGGCGGCAGCCCGCTCCGCCCCAGCCACGAAAGCGGGGCGGGCCGCCGCAGGGGAGGGAGGAACCAGGTCAGTGAGCCGCTGAGAACTGGTCCTCTTCCGTGGAGCCGGTGAGGGCGGTGGTGGAGGCGTCGGGGGTGATCGCCGTGCTCACCCGGTCGAAGTAGCCGGTGCCGACCTCGCGCTGGTGCCGGGTCGCGGTGTAGCCCCGCTCCTCGGAGCCGAACTCGGCCTCCTGCAACTCGACATAGGCGCTCATGCCGGTTTCGGCGTATCCCTTGGCCAGGTGGAACATGGAGTGGTTCAGGGAGTGGAACCCGGCCAGCGTGATGAACTGGAACTTGTAGCCCATGTGGCCGAGCTCGCGCTGGAACTTGGCGATGGCGGCGTCGTCCAGGTGCCGCCGCCAGTTGAACGACGGCGAGCAGTTGTAGGCGAGCATCTGGTCGGGGTACTCGGCCTTGATCCGCTCGGCGAACTGCCGCGCGACCTCCAGGTCGGGCGTCGAGGTCTCCATCCAGAGCAGGTCGGAGTAGGGGGCGTAGGCCAGGCCGCGCGCGACCCCGGCCTCCAGGCCGTTGCGCACCCGGTAGAAGCCCTCGGCGGTCCGCACGCCCGTGACGAAGGAGCGGTCGCGCTCGTCGATGTCGCTGGTGATCAGGGTCGCCGACTGGGCGTCGGTCCGCGCGATCACCAGGCTCGGGACGCCCGCGATGTCGGCGGCCAGCCGGGCGGCGTTGAGCGTCCTGATGTGCTGGCCGGTGGGGATCAGCACCTTGCCGCCCAGGTGGCCGCACTTCTTCTCGGAGGCGAGCTGGTCCTCCCAGTGCACGCCCGCCGCGCCCGCCGCGATCATCGACTTCATCAGCTCGAAGGCGTTGAGCACGCCGCCGAAGCCGGCCTCGGCGTCGGCGACGATCGGCGCCAGCCAGTGCGGTGCGTCGTCCTCGCCCTCGGACCAGGTGATCTGGTCGGCGCGCAAGAGGGCGTTGTTGATGCGGCGGACCACGTGGGGCACGGAGTCGGCGGGGTAGAGGCTCTGGTCGGGGTAGGTCTGGCCGGCCTGGTTGGCGTCGGCGGCGACCTGCCAGCCGGACAGGTAGATCGCCTTCAGCCCGGCGCGGACCTGCTGGACGGCCTGGTTGCCGGTGAGCGCGCCCAGGGTGTTGACGTAGTCCTCGCTGTGCAGGAGGTCCCACAGGCGGGTGGCGCCGAGGCGGGCCAGGGTGTGCTCTTCGGCGACCGAGCCGCGCAGCCGCACGACGTCCTCGGCGGTGTAGGTGCGCGTGATGTCCGCCCAGCGGGGGTCGGTCTCCCACTCCCTGCGCAGGGCCTCCGCGGCGTCGCGCCGCTGCCCGTTGATGCTCATGGTCCGTACCGCCTTCGTGCTCGTCGCCGGGAAGGTCACCCGGCTGGAGACCCGCGGCCGGCGCCTGAGCGCCGTCCGGGAGGGTTCCCCGCCGGTGAGTACGATTCTTCGCAAAGTTGCCAGGTTTTTCGAGAGCAGATCGCGTGAAGATACGACATTCTTTCCGTACTATGAACGGATGGCGTACTTCGGGACTGAAGAAATACCCTCTTTGCCGGGCGAGCTCGACCTGGTGACCTTCGGTCAGCGGCTGCGGCACCTGCGCCGCACGCGCGGCATGACCCTCTCCGACCTGGGGGAGCGCGTCGGGCGGGCGCCCTCCCAGCTCTCCCTGCTGGAGAACGGCAAGCGCGAGCCCAAGCTTTCGCTGCTCACCGCGCTCGCGCAGGCCCTGGGGGTCTCGGTCGAGGAACTGCTCTCCCGCCAGCCGCCCAGCCGCCGCGCGCAGCTGGAGATCGCGGTCGAGGAGGCGCAGCGCGACCCCGTGTACCAGTCGCTCAACCTGTCGCGGCTCAAGGTGGGCAAACGGGTCCCCAACGACGTGCTGGAGCACATCGTCGGCCTCTACGACGAGCTGAAGCGGCGCAGCGCCAAGCCCACGGCCACGCCGGAGGAGGCCCGGCGGGCCAACGCCGACCTGCGCCGGCAGATGCGGGAGCGCGGCAACTACTTCGAGGGCATCGAGAACGCGGCCCAGGAGACCCTGGACGCGGTCGGCTACAGCGGCGGCGCGCTGTCGCAGGGCCAGATCCTGGCGATCGTCACCCACCACGGGTTCACCCTGCGCTACGTGCAGGACCTGCCCCGCTCGGTCCGGTCGGTCACCGACACCCGCAACCGCCGGCTCTTCCTCAAGCGCGAATCGCTGGGGATGCACAGCCCGCGCACCATCCTGCTCCAGACGCTGGGCCACTTCGTCCTCGGCCACAGCCAGCCGCGCGACTTCGCCGACTTCCTGCGCCAGCGGGTCGAGGCCAACTACTTCGCCGCCGCCGTGCTCATCCCCGAGACCACCGCCGCGCCCTACCTCCAAGAGGCCAAGAAGACCCGCGAACTGTCGGTGGAGGACCTGCGCGACGTCTACTCGGTCTCCTACGAGATGGCCGCCCACCGGTTCACCAACCTCGCCTACCGCCACCTCGACCTGGTCTGCCACTTCATCCGCAACGATGAGACCGGGATCATCTACAAGGCCTACGAGAACGACGGCCTCATCTTCCCGACCGACGACACCGGTGCCATCGAGGGCCAGCGCATGTGCCGCTACTGGTCGGGCCGGCAGGTCTTCGCCTCGCCGGACCGGCACTCGATCTACTACCAGTACACCGACAAGCCCAACGGCACGCACTGGTGCGTGGCCCACGTCGACCCCAGCCGCGAGCGCAACTTCGCGGTCACCCTCGGCGTGCCGTACAAGGAGTCGCGCTGGTTCCGCGGGCGGGAGACCACGAACCGCACCAAGTCCAACTGCCCCACCGGCGAGTGCTGCGTGCGCCCGCCCGCCGACCTCGCCGCCCGCTGGGAGGGACAGGTGTGGCCGTCGGCGCGCGCCCACTCCCACGTGCTCTCGGCGCTGCCGTCGGGCACCTTCCCGGGCGTCGACGAGACCGACGTCTACACGTTCCTGGAGCGCTACGAGGACCTGTAGCCGCGGGGCGGGCCACCGGAGCCTTCGCCGACCGGGGCGGCGTTGTGTCGGCGCGCGCCCGGCGTTACCGTTGGTAACACCCCCAGGGCGGCCGCGCGCCGTGCCCGGGGACGACGGCCCGCCCCCGCCCTCCCCCAGAGGGCCCGACCAAGGACGTGCACATGAGCGACACCCCGGGAGACGGCGTACCCGGCTTCGGCTTCGAGCTGAGCCAGGACCTCCGCGACGTCCGCGACTGGGCGCACGGGTTCGCGCGCGACGTGATCCGCCCCGCCGCCGCCGAATGGGACGAGCGTGAGGAGAC
Organism: Nocardiopsis mangrovi; assembly: GCF_042653925.1. Classification (NCBI taxonomy): domain Bacteria; kingdom Bacillati; phylum Actinomycetota; class Actinomycetes; order Streptosporangiales; family Nocardiopsidaceae; genus Nocardiopsis; species Nocardiopsis mangrovi. The sequence goes on along the minus strand of NZ_JBHSFQ010000015.1, from coordinate 142,851 downwards.
CCCCTGGCCTGTCCTGCGGGAAGCGGCCGCGATCGGGCTGTACTCGCTCGACTTCTTCGCCAACCAGTGGCTGGAGCCCACCGGGGTGGGCATCCCGGTGGCGTTCGAGGAGCTGTACTGGGGCGACCCCGGGATCGCACTGTCCCTCACCGGCACCGGGCTGGCCGCGGTGGCGGTCGCCGGCAACGGCACACAGGACCAGCTCTACGAGTGGGTCCCGCAGATGTTCGGCACCCCCGACGACGTCCGCCTCGGCGCGTTCTGCTCATCGGAGCCCGACGCCGGCAGCGACGTCGCCGCCATTCGCACCCGCGCCGTCTACGACGAAGCGGCCGACGAGTGGGTGCTCAACGGCACCAAGACGTGGGTCACCAACGGCGGGATCGCCGACGTGCACGTCGTCGTCGCCGCGGTCGAGCCCGAACTGGGCGCGCGCGGCCAGGCCACCTTCATCGTGCCCCCGCGCACACCAGGGCTGGCCCAGGGGCAGAAGTTCGCCAAGCACGGCATCCGCGCCTCCCACACCGCCGAGGTGGTGCTCACCGGCGTGCGGGTGCCCGGGGCCTGCCTGCTCGGCGGCAAGGAGAAGCTCGACGAGCGCCTGGCCCGCGCCCGGGAGGGGCGACGCTCCGGCGGCCAGGCCGCGATGAAGACCTTCGAGGCGTCGCGCCCCTCTGTGGGAGCGATGGCGGTGGGCTGCGCCCGCGCCGCCTTCGAGTACGCCCGCGACTACGCCGCCCAGCGCGAGCAGTTCGGCCGCCCCATCGGCGACAACCAGGCGGTCGCGTTCCTCCTCGCCGACATGGCCACCCGCATCGACGCCGCCCGCCTGCTGGTCTGGCGAGCGGGCTGGATGGCCCGCAACGACAAGGACTTCGCCCAGGCCGAGGGGTCGATGAGCAAACTCTTCGCCAGCGAGACCGCCACCTGGGTCACCCAGAACGCCATCCGCATCCTCGGCGGCAACGGCTACACCCGGGAATTCCCGGTCGAACGCTGGCACCGCGACGCCACCATCTTCACCATCTTCGAGGGAGCCAGCGAGATCCAGCGCCTCATCATCGGCCGAGCGGTGACGGGCCTGCCCGTGCGGTGACGTCCGGTCAGGCCAGGCGGTCATGGCCGGGGTGCGCGGGTGTGTGTCCCCGGCGTCTCGCCGAGGGGTTGAAGATCGTGAGCCCCGGTTCCTTTACCGATTGATCCGGTGGTCATCCGGTATCGCGGACGCCGCCCTTGTCCGCTGTCATCGGTCTCCACCGTGCCCCCGCCTTCGGGTGGGGGCACGAATACGCCGGGCACAGCATTTCCCTCATCTTCGACGACGACGTGGACAAACATCTGCGCCCTTCATGGATTGGCCGCGTCCGGCCATTCGGGCATAGCGTCGGAACATCAGGAAAGAACAAAGGATCAAAGTACTACGGATATTTTCGGGGGTATCCTTATGCGTTCCAGGTCGCCACGTACGCCCATGACGATGGCGAAGCGGGCGGTGACCGCGGTCGGCGCACTCGCGGTGATGATCGTGATCGCCCCGGGGAGTGCCTATGCCTCCGTGGCACAAGATCTCGCCGGCACCGGGTTTCAGCTGCCCGGATGTGCTGTGACCTATCTGCCGACCGCGAGCAGCACGGCGGGAGCCGAGTGCTTGCGGTCCGAATCCGGTGAAGCGCGTTCACGTGAGTCATCGGCTGCGGGACCGACGATCACCATCTACCAAAACGGGCCATACGGGTCAGATAACATGCGCAGGGGTGAGGCATGGACCCTGACCTACTCCGGCTGGTACAAGCTCCCATTCTTCATGGATAACGAGGCGAGCGCTTGGCGCTCGTACTGTACTGCGGGCCACTTCTTCGACGTCGACCCCAATTCGGGTGGAACCGCCCATTTCCCGGCCGGATCTGCGGGGAATTTCCCCCGCGGAGGGGTCGGGAATGACCGGCTATCGGGCGTGGCACCCTTCCGCGGCTGCTAAGCGGTGTCTGGACACTGCGAGGTCTCGCTCTCACAGTGGGCGGGGCCTCGCAGCGCGTCCGACCATGTGATGTCGTGTCCGCCTTGCCACGACCTTGAGGTCGACCGCGACGCCCCCGAAGATCCTCTCCACCATGCGGTGCTCCCGCGTGCGACACCTCGGACTGCGGTGGTATATGCCGCCGATTTCGCTGAGTGTGTAGTTGAATACGATCTGTGACAGAACGGGTGTGGTGGCGGAGCCGCGCGGCTTCGGCCGTTCCCTGTTCGCGAACAGATGGGAGAGCACGATGACGACCGCCGCCGACCTCATGCACGAAGGAGCCCAATGGGTCACCGCCGATGAGACGCTGGAGGATGTCGCCCGGATGATGCGGGACCTGGGCGTGGGCGCCGTGCCGGTCAGCGGCGACGACGAGCGCATGTGCGGCATCATCACCGACCGCGACATCGTGGTCGAGTGTGTCGCCGCCGGCCGTGACCCCTCCCAGGTGGCCGCCAGCGAACTGTGCAAGGGGACCCCGCGCTGGATCTCCGCTGACGCCGGTGTCGCCGAGGTCCTCCGGGAGATGCAGACTCATCAGATCCGCCGCCTGCCCGTCATCGACGGCGACAAGCGGCTGGTCGGCATGATCAGTGAGCGCGACCTGGCCGATCGCCTCTCCGAGGCGCAGATCGCCGAGTTCGTCGCAGGCGTCTACGCTCGTTGAAGGCCGGGCCGCGGGCGGGCTCTGACACGGCCAGGGCCCGCCCGGGCGCCATTGCGGTGGATTCATTCCAGGAATCCCCTGAACCGCGGCCCTCGGCCGCACGTACCGATGGATGCGCGGATAAGGCGCGGCTCCGAGGCCGGACGGACTCAGGGTCCGGGGAATCGCACCGCCTGCGCGGGGCCCGCGTGCCGCGGCGCGACCCTGTCAGCGCGTCGGCCAGGGCGGCCGGATCCCGGACCGCCGGCCGCCGGGTGACGTTCCGCAAGGGTGCCCGCGGCCGATCTCCGATGGTGCGGGCGGGCCCGCCGCGTTCGGACGGGCCGTTCCGCTCACCCCTGGAGGTAGGCGAGGACCGCGCGGACGCGGCGGTGGCCGGAGTCGGCGGGGTCGAGCCCGAGCTTCGCGAAGATGTTGCCGATGTGCTTATGGACGGCGCGCTCGGTGACGTACAGCCGTTCGGCGAGCTCGGAGTTGCCCAGGCCCTGCGCCATCAGCTCCAGGACCTCGCGTTCGCGTTCGGTCAGCCGCGACAGCGGGGTGTCGCGGCGCACCAGGAGCTGCGCCACCACCTCGGGGTCGATCGCGGTGCCGCCGGCGGCCACACGGCGCACGGCGTCGAGGAACTCCTCCACCCGCGCCACCCGGTCCTTGAGCAGGTAGCCCACACCGCCCTTGCCGTCGGAGAGCAGGTCGCGGGCGTAGACCTGCTCGACGTACTGGGAGAACACCAGCACCGGCAGGCCGGGCACCACCGTGCGGGCCTTGAGCGCGGCCTGGATGCCCTCGTCGCGGAAGCCCGGCGGCAGGCGGACGTCGGCCACCGCGACATCGGGGCGGTGCTCCTCCACCGCGGCCAGGAACGCCGCGGCGTCGCCGGTCGTCGCCGCCACCTCGAACCCCGACGTCCGCAGGAGCAGGTTCAGGCCCTCGGCGAGGACCGCGTTGTCCTCCACGATCACGACGCGCACGGCAGCGCCACCTCGATCCCGGTCGGGCCGCCCTCGGGGCTGGTGACGGTCAGGGTGCCGTCGAGCGCCGCCACCCGGTGGCGCATCCCTCCGACGCCGCTGCCGCGGGACTCGTCCACACCGCCCACGCCGTCGTCGATGACCTGGACGGTCAGGTCGTCCGGCGTACGCGCCACGTTCACCAGGATCTGGGTCGCCGCGGCGTGCTTGGCCGCGTTGGTCAGCGACTCGGCGATGACGAAGTAGGCCGTGGACTCCACCGCCGCGGGGACCGTGCCCAGGTCGTCGGCCACGTTCAGGCGGACCGGGATCACGCTGCGGGCGGCCAGCGACGACGCGGCGCCGGCCAGTCCGCGGTCGGCCAGGATCGGCGGGTAGATCGTGCGGATGACGTCGCGCAGCTCGGTCATGGCCTCCTCCGCGCCGCCCTGGGCCTCGCGCAGCAGCTCGGCGGCCGTCTCGGGGTCCTTGCCCATGATCCGCTCGGCCAGGCCGAGGCGCATGGCCAGCGCCACCAGCCGGGCCTGGGTGCCGTCGTGCAGGTCGCGCTCGATCCTGCGCAGCTCGGCGGCGTGGGCGTCGACGGCGCCGGCGCGCGTCTCGGTGAGCGTCTCGACCCGCTCGGCGAGCAGGTCGGCCTTCGACGGTGACAGCAGCCGGAGGGTCGTGCGCGCGTGGAGGCGGGCGAGCGGCGGTATCCCCCACAGCAGCAGGGCGATGCCGGTCGCGGCCTGCGCGGTCCCGGCCAGCAGAGCGGTGGGCCAGTCCGTGACCGGCAGGCCCATCAGGGTCGACGGCTCGTCCGCCGGGAACAGCCACCACAGCGACCCGTTCGCGATCGCGCCGGGGGCGCCCAGGAGCGCGGCGAGCGCGAGCAGGCCCGCGACGAGCCCGGGCCCGATGTGCACGGCCACCCAGCCCAGCCGGCGGGGGAGCATGGGGTCGCGGAACGTGTGGCGCAGCCGTGCCCGGAGCCCGGCGGGCATCGGGCGGTCGGGGACCTCCACCCGCACTCCGAGGTGGCGGGCGGCGAGCCCCCGGTGGAACTCGGACCACCGGCGCAGCCCGGCGAAGGCGTGGGGCAGCATCGGGAGCCCCGCGCCGAACACCGCCACCAGCAGTCCGCAGACGATCAGCATCGGCGGCACCAGCAGGGTCAGCAGGGCGGTGCCGCCCGAGGCGCACAGGTAGAACGCGGCGCGCATCGCCGAGGGGAGCCGCTGCGCGGGGGCGGCCGCGAGCGTCGTTGAGGAAGCCATGGTCTGAATTGTGCCGTCGAACGCGGCGGGGGGCAGTGGAGCGGACTACACCTTCTGCCCGCTCACTGCCCGTTGAGCCCGCGGAGCGCCGGCGGGGGACGGTTCCCCTCGTCACACCCCGCCTCCCTCGCTCCCCGGCCGGATTGTCCTCCCCGGCCCGCGGGCAGGGGCGTGAGCGGCGATGGTAGGGCACGGTGGGGAAAGTGCGCACCACGAGGGGTGAAAATGTCCTACCTGGGAATGGATTGAGAGTCCGATAACGGACTGGTATCAGTGGATGGGTCCGCGGTCACCGACGATTGGATCGAGCCCGCGCCATGGCAATGACGACCGCCCGCGCCACGGCCGGTGGCGCCCCCGCCGAGGCGACGCCCCACCCCACGGCGTGGCTGGACTTCGCCCGGGTGGCCGCGATGCTCGCGGTCGTGCTGGTGCACGTGTTCGCTCCGGTGGTCACCACCGTCCACTCCGAGTTCGGCGGACCCGCCTGGTGGACGGCCAACGCCGTCGACTCCACCCTGCGCTGGTGCGTGCCGGTGTTCGTGATGATCAGCGGCGCGCTGCTGCTGCGCCCGCGCGCCGAAGGGCTGCGCCGCTTCTACACCAAGCGCTTCTCCCGTATCGGCGTCCCCCTGGTCGTGTGGACCGTCCTCTACGTCGCCTGGGAGATCCGCCGCACGGGCATCGCCCCCGTGGACGCCGTCAGCGACGTCCTCTCCGGGGCGCCGTCCCTGCACCTGTACTTCCTCTTCGTGCTCGCCGGCCTGTACGTGCTCACCCCCTTCCTGCGGGTCCTGGTGGAGCACTCCACCACCGCCCGCCTGTGGTGGTTCGCCGCGCTGATGTCGGCCATCGGAATGGCCGACCAGGCCATATCCGCCCTCGACGGGGTCGGGGAGCCCAACGCCGCCACCCGGTTCCTGCCCTACATCGGCTACTACGTCATCGGGTACCTGCTCACCCGCGGCGCGCCGAGCCGCCGTGGCGTCTGGACGGCGGCCGCCGTCTTCGCGGCCGCCGTGCTCGCCACCGGCGCGGGTGCGGGGGCGCTGGCCACGCTCGCGGGCGGGTGGAGCGACACCGCGGACTACGTCTACGACTACCTCTCGCCCACGGTGCTGGCCATGTCGGCCGCCGCGTTCGTCCTGCTGCGCGCCGCCGGGACGCGGCTGTACGGCCGCACCGGGACGCCGCGCTGGCTGTCGGTGCTGTCGTCGCTCAGCTTCGGCGTGTTCCTCATCCACGTGGTGGTGCTCTACACGCTGCGCGACATCACCGGCGTCCCCGGATCCGCCCACGGCATGCTCGCCATGGCGGGACTGCACGCCACGGTCGTGCTGACCGTGAGCCTCCTGGTCACGGCACTGTTCCAGCGGATCCCCTGGCTACGCGCTACCGTTTGACGGCGTGGCCCCCGAACCCGCACAGCAGAACCGGCCCTCCGCACGCGGACGCAGCCCCGAACGGCGCCGCGCCATCCTCGACGCCGCCGACGTGGTCATCCAGCGCGACGGCCCCGACGCGTCGATGTCGGTGATCGCCGCCGAGGCGGGGATCAGCAAGCCGATCCTCTACCGCCACTTCGGCGACAAGAGCGGCCTCTACCGGGCCCTCGCCCGGCGCCACGTCGACCCGCTGATCGACCGCGTCCGCGCCGAACTCCACGGCGGCACCCCGCTGCGGACGCGCGCCCGCGCCACCGTGGGCGCCTACCTGGGGATGATCCGCGGCAACCTCAACCTGTACCGCTTCCTGATGGACCGCGCGACCTCGGAGGACCCCCGGACCCGGGGCGATCTGGGGATGATGGTGCGCAGGCTGGGTGAGGAACTGGCCGCCACGCTGGTGGCCGAGCGCTTCATCACCGACCCGCTCCGGGCCCAGATCGCCGCCCACGCGGTGGTCGGCATGGTGCAGGCGGCGGGCGAGTGGTGGCTGGAGCACCCCGAGGCCGATGCCGACACGGTGATCGGCGAGGTCGCCGGCGTCGTGGTCGGCGCCATCGCCGGGTCCGGCGACTGACGTCCGCGCGCGGCCGCTCCGGTGCCCGCTCGGTGGCACGGCCGGGTGCTCGACGAACCGCGTTCCCCGTTGTGCCGTTGCGACGAGGGAGTATGTGTTGACAGTTATATGACTTGAGAGGAATACTCATCTCATGACGGCCGTGTTCGAGGTGCTCGCCGAACCCAACCGGCGGCGCATCCTCGACCTGCTGCGCGTGGCCGAGCGGCCGGTCGGCGACATCGTCGCCGAACTCGGTGTCAGCCAGCCCGCGGTCTCCAAGCATTTGCGCGTGCTGCGCGACGCGGGGCTGGTCCAGGTGCGCTCCGACGCACAGCGCCGCCTGTACCGGGTGCGCACCGAACCCCTGCGCGACGTCGACGCCTGGCTCGCGCCCTACCGCGCGCTCTGGGAATCGCGGCTGGACGACCTCGAACGGCACCTCGACACCATGCCCGACCACGACGACTGACCACCCGAACGCCTTCAGGAGGCCCTTATGCGCCACGGCACGCTCGAACGGTCCGGCGACCGCTGGACGGTGCGGTTCGCCCGCACGGTCCCGCACCCGCCCGAGAAGGTGTGGCGCGCGGTCACCGAACCCGAACACCTCGCCGCCTGGTACCCCACGAGCATCGAGGGGGAGCGCACCGCCGGGGCGGCGCTCCGGTTCCGGTTCCCGGGAGAGGACGAGTACGCCGAGACCGGGGAGATGCTGGTCTTCGACCCGCCCACGGCCATGGCCTTCCGGCAGGGCGAGGACGTCGTCCGGATCGAACTGCGCCCCGGCGCCGACGGCACCGAGCTGGTCTTCACCGTCACCTTCGGCGAGGTCGGTCGCGCCGCCCGCGACACCGCCGGCTGGCACGTGTGCCTGGACTTCCTCGCCGGGCACCTCGACGGCGCCGAGCCGTCGGGGGACACGCGCGCTCTGTGGGAGCCGCTCAACGCCCACTACGCCGCCGAGTTCGGCCCGGAGTCGGCCACGATCGGCCCGCCCGGCGACGGCTCGGGCGGGACCGGGGACTGACACTGGCGCCGGCCGGGTCCGCCGCATCGGGAGCGGCCCGGCCGGCGGGCCCGGAAGGGCGGTCGGCCGGCCGCCGGGCCCACCCGGCCGCCTCCGTCACCCCGCGGTCCCGGCCAGCCGGGCGAGCACGGCGGGCAGGTCGCCCTCGTGGACGACGGTGAGCCGGCGGGTGGCCCGCGTCAGCGCCACATAGAGGTCGTGGCCCCCCTGCGGGGAGCGGTCGAGGACGCCCTGCGGGTCGACCACCACCACGGCGTCGAACTCCAGGCCCTTGGCCGCGCCGGGGGTGAGGACGGCCACGGGGGAGTCCAGCGCCTCGGGCCCCGTCCCGACGGCGGCCCCCGGCAGCAGCGCCGCGATCCCGGCGAGCCGGGGGTCGGGCACGATGACCGCCACCCTGCCATCGGCGCGCCCGCCGTTCACCCGCTCCGCCTCCTCCCGCACCAGCCCGGGCAGGTCCGCCGCGAGCGATCCGCGGGGCATGCGCACGGCTCGGGGCGGGTCGCCGTCGTCGCGCACCGATTCCGGGGCCTGCTGCCCGGGGGCGATGGCGGCCAGGACGTCCGCGGCCACCGCCATGATCCCGGCGGGAGTCCGGTAGTTCACCAGCAGCCGCTCCTCGTGCAGGCGGCCGTTGGCGTAGCGGCCGAGCATCCCCGTCCAGGACCGCGCCCCGGCCGCGGCGCCGGTCTGGGCGACGTCGCCCACGACGGTCAGCGAACGCGCGGGGATCCGGCGCATGACCATCCGCCACGCCATCTCCGACAGTTCCTGGGCCTCGTCCACGATGACGTGGCCGTAGGCCCACTCCCGGTCGGCCTCGGCGCGTTCGGCGGTGGTGCGCCGCTGTCCGCGGTCCGCGTGGCGGTCGGCCAGCGCCCCGGCGGCCATCATCCGGTCCTCGGCCAGGCCGGTGAACTCCAGCACCCCGTGGGCGTAGCGCTCGTGCGCCGCCCGCTCGGCGGAGTCCCGCCGGGCGCGGCGGCGCGCCGCGGAGTCGTCCCGGCCGAGGATTTCGGCCGCCTCGTCCAGCAGGGGGACGTCGTCGACGGTCCACGCCGCCCCGGCCGGGCGGGCCAGGGCGGCGCACTCGTCGGGGGCGAACCCGGCACCGCCGGCGGCCCGCCGCAGGGCGGCGGGGTCGGACAGCAGCGTGCCGATGAGGTCGTGCGGGGTGAGGAGGGGCCACAGCGCGTCGAGGCCGGCGCGCACCTCGGGTTCGGCCCACAGCGCCTCGCTGATGTGGCGCAGGTCGGTGTCGTCGACCGGCCGGCCGAGCCGCCGGGACTGGTCGAGGGCGAGCACGCCGAGCATCTCGGTGACGAACAGCTTGCGGGCGACGTTGTGCGGCAGCCTCAGCTCCCGGGCGAGGTCGCGGATGCCCGCGCAGGTGCCCGCGTCGGCCCGCAGCACCATCCCGTCGGTGGTGATGCGCAGCCCGCCGGAGTCGTCGCGCCCCCAGGGCCGGCCGGCCCCGCCGTCGGGCGGCGGGAGGTCGGCGGGCAGGCGCTGGCGATCGGCGACCGCGGCCTCGATCAGGGCGGCCATGCGCAGCCCGCCCTTGACGGTCGCGGTCGCGGGGGCGTCGGCGGTGGTGGCCCGCACGCCGGGGAACAGCTCGCCGACCGTGGCCAGGACGACGTCGGTCTCGCCGAGGCCGGGCAGCACCTGCCCGATGTAGCGGAGGAAGGTGGCGTTGGGCCCGATGACCAGGATGCCGCGGCGCTGGAGGGTCGTGCGGTGGGTGTAGAGCAGGTAGGCGGCCCGGTGCAGTGCCGCTACGGTCTTGCCGGTGCCCGGCCCGCCCTGGACGACCAGGATGCCCGGCAGCCGCGACCGGATCACCCGGTCCTGCTCGGCCTGGATCGTGGCGACGATGTCGTTCATCCGGCCCGTGCGCCCGCGCCGCAGGGAGGCCAGCAGGGCGGCCTCGCCGACCAGCCCGCGGCGGTCGGAGTCGGTGAGGCCGTCGAGGTCGAACACCTCGTCGTCCAGGCCGGTCACCGTCCGGCCGCGGGTGTGCAGGTGGCGGCGGCGGGCGAGGCCGTCGGGGGAGACCGGGGTGGCGGCGTAGAAGGCGCGGGCCGCGGGCGCGCGCCAGTCGACCAGCAGCGGGTCGTGGTTCTCGTCGCGCAGCCCGATCCGGCCGATGTAGTAGGTGTCGCCGGGCACGCCCGCCGCGGCGCGGTGGTCGATGCGCCCGAAGCACAGCCCTTCCTCCACCCCGGAGAGCCGGGCCAGCCGGCGGGTGCGCTCGCCCGCGGTGACCTCGCGCTCGACGACCGCGGCGAAGCCGCCGCCACCGCCGCGCGCGTGCACCTCGCGCACCGCTTCGGCCGTGTGGTCGCGGAGTTCGTCCAAGCGCGTGTAGACACGGGTGACGTGTTCCTGCTCGGCGAGCAGGGCCGCACGGAGGGGTCCGTGATCTTCGTCTTGACGACGGTCCATTCTGATGATATCCTTCGTTTAAGGATTTCTTTTTTCTATTTTCATTCGGACTCTGTAGCGTATCAGGGTGTGCCGGTTGTCCGCACCCCTTCGCCAACGTGCGATTTCGCTTTTGCGCACATCACGCCGCCAACGCGCGCTACACTTCGGTTCATGCGAACCCGTCGGGTCCTCCGAACCCCTCATCAGTGGTGGCGCCGCTCCTAAGCGGCGCTCCGGTTCGCATACCCACGAACACCTGACCGGCGACCGCCCGCACCGGCGGTCGCTTCGTCGTTCCCGGCCCCGGTCCGGCCGCGCCGCCTCCATCCAGCCCAGCGTGAAAAGGACCGGCCTTGGACGCGAGCTCCACCTCCTACCGCACCGCCGGCGGCGTCGACGTCCGACGCATCGCCGCCCACTGCGACCCCGAAGTCCTCACCGACCTGGTGGCGGCGCTCGACCACCGCCGCGGCGGGGTGCTGTCCTCCGGTATGGAGTACCCCGGCCGCTACAGCCGCTGGCACCTGGGCTACATCGACCCCTGCGTGGAGATCGCCGCCCGCGGGCGGCGGGTCACCGCCACCGCGCTCAACGACCGCGGCCGGGTGCTGCTCCCGGTCATCGAGACCGCCTTCCGCGAACACGGCACCCCCGCCGCCGGCGCGGACGGCACCGTCGGCGTCACCGTCCCCGAGCCCGCGCCGGGGGAGTTCTTCACCGAGGAGCAGCGGAGCCGCCGGCCGAGCGTCTTCTCCGCGCTGCGCTCCGTCGTGGCGCTGTTCGCCTCCGCCGAGGACTCCCACCTCGGCCTCTACGGCGCGTTCGGCTACGACCTCGCCTTCCAGTTCGAACCCATCGAGCAGGTGCTGGAGCGCCCCGCCGAGGACCGCGACCTCGTCCTGCACCTGCCCGACGAGATCATCGTGCGCGACCGCAAGCGCGAGACCTGCCTGCGCTACACCTACGACTTCACCGTCCCGGGCTCCTATACGGGCGGCGCGGCGGCCGGCACCGAGGCGCTGCCGCGCACCGGCGAGCCGACCCCCGCCGTCGTCGCCGCCGAGGTCCCGCCGCCGCCCGAGCCCGGCTCCTACGCCCGGATCGTCGCCGAGGCCAAGGAGCGGTTCGTCCGCGGCGACCTCTTCGAGGTCGTCCCCGGCCACCGCACCTACGGGGCCTGCCCCTCGCCCGCCCGCTTCTACGAGAACCTGCGCGAGCGCAACCCCGCCCCCTATGAGTTCATCTTCAACCTGGGCGAGGGCGAGTACCTGGTCGGGGCCTCACCCGAGATGTTCGTCCGGGTGACCGGCGTCCCCGGCACCGGCCAGCGCGTCGAGACCTGCCCGATCTCCGGGACCATCAAGCGCGGCGCCGACGCCCTGGGCGACGCGGAGAACATCCGCGAGCTGCTGTCCTCCGCCAAGGAGGAGTCGGAGCTGACCATGTGCACCGACGTCGACCGCAACGACAAGTCCCGGGTGTGCGAACCCGGGAGCGTCCGCGTCATCGGCCGCCGGCAGATCGAGATGTACAGCCGCCTCATCCACACGGTCGACCACATCGAGGGCACGCTGCGCCCCGAGTTCGACGCGCTGGACGCGTTCCTCACCCACATGTGGGCCGTCACCGTCACCGGCGCGCCCAAGACCTGGGCCATGCGCTTCATCGAGCAGCACGAGACCACCCCGCGCCGCTGGTACGGCGGTGCCGTGGGCGTCATCGGCTTCGACGGCGCGATGAACACCGGGCTGACCCTGCGCACCGCGCACATCCGCGACGGCGTGGCCACCGTCCGCGTCGGGGCGACGCTGCTCTACGACTCCGACCCCGACGCCGAGGAGCGCGAGACGTTCCTGAAGGCCCGGGCCCTGCTGGAGACCCTGGAGCTGGACCAGGCGCCGCGACCGCACGAACCCGCCGCCGCACCCGAGCGGCCGGCGCCCGGCGCGGGAGCGGGCATGAAGGTGCTGCTCGTCGACCACGAGGACTCCTTCGTCAACACCCTCGCCGACTACGTGCGCCGCCACGGCGCCGACGTCACCACCGTCCGGCACGGGTTCGACCCCGCCGTGCTCGACACCCTGGCGCCCGACCTCGTCGTCCTGTCGCCGGGGCCCGGGCTGCCCTCCGACTTCGGGATGTCGGACCTGCTGGCGGACCTGGACCGGCGCCGCCTGCCGGTGTTCGGGGTCTGCCTGGGCCTCCAGGCGATGGTCGAGCACGCCGGCGGCGAACTGCTCACCCTGGCCGCGCCGGTGCACGGCAAACCGGGGCGGGTACGGGTCACCGGGGGCGCGCTGCTGGCCGGGCTCGGCGACGGCGGCGCGTTCCGCGCCGCCCGCTACCACTCGACCTACACCACCCCCGACCGCGTGAAGGGCTTCGAGGTGACGGCCGTGGTCGACGGCGGTGCCGAGCCCGTGGTCATGGCCATCGAGGACCCCGGCGCCAAGCGGTGGGCCGTGCAGTTCCACCCGGAGTCCATCCTCACCGCAGCGGTGGGGGAGTCCATCATCGAACGGGTCCTGCGCATGGCGCGCTAGCCGGGGGCGCGCGGAGCCCCGCCCGGGGCTCCGCGCGCCGCGCCCGCGCGCGCAGCGCGAAGAACCGCCCCTGCCCGCATAGGCTTGACCAGGTGGACGACAAACCAGGCAGGATCGTGATCACCGGTGTCGCGGGGCGCATCGGGCCGACCGTGCGCGCCGGGCTGCGCGGCGAAGCCGGCCACCTCGTGCTGCTCGACCGGGTGCCGGTCGAGGCCCAGGACGCCACCGAGACCGCGGTCGAGGCCGACATCGCCGACCTCCGCGCCCTGGCCGCGGCGTTCGAGGGCGCCGACGCGGTCGTGCACCTGGCGGGGATCGCCGACGAGGCGCCCTTCGGCGACCTGCTCGACGCCAACGTCCGCGGGACCTACAACGTCCTGGAGGCGGCCCGGCGCGCGGGCGTGCGCCGCGTCGTCCTGGCCTCCAGCAACCACGTCACCGGGGCCTACCCCATCCACCACCACGTCTTCGCCGACGAGCCGCCGCGCCCCGACGGGCTCTACGGCGTGAGCAAGGTCGCCGTTGAGGCGCTGGGGCAGATGTACGCCGACACCTTCGGCCTGGAGGTGGTGGCGCTGCGGATCGGCTCGTTCGAGGAGGAGCCCGGTGAGACCCGCCACCTCGCCACCTGGCTGAGCCCGCGCGACTGCGCCGGGTTCGTGCGCGCCGCGCTGGCCGCCCCCGGTGTGACGTTCACCGCGGTCTACGCGGTCTCGGGCAACGCCCGCAGGTTCTGGGACCTCACCGCGGCGGCGAACGAGCTGGGGTACCGGCCGGTCGACGACGCGGCGGCCTTCGCGTCGCGGTTCCCCGACGACGACCCCTTCTGGCACGGCGGACCCCAGGGCGGTCCGGACTCCGGCGCCGAGAAGGTGCTCCGCTTCGCCGGCGCCGGCGACGGCCCCGACGGCGGGCCGGCCGAGGACGAGCCGGCCGGGGAAGCGGCGGGGGAGCAGGCCGCGACCGCGCCGCAGGGGGACCGTCCCGGGGAGGACTCCGGAGCCGGCGCGGACTGATTTCCGCGCCGCACCGTTAGCCCGGGCCGCCCGAGGGCAGTCGTGGCCCCATGGGACCTCTACTTCTCGTCCTCGGTGTCGTACTCATCATCGCCGGCGTCTTCGCCCTCCTGCGGCGGCAGCTCCTGTGGGGAGTCGTGCTCATCGTCGTCGGCCTGATCCTCGCCCCCGGAAACCTCTACTTCCCGGCGTAGCCGCCCCCCGGCCCGCCGCGCCGCCGCCCGCGCCGGCGGTCGGTGCTAGGTTCGGACACGCGCCGGAGAGCGCGTGTCCTGGGCGGACACGCGCACCGGCCGCAGTCGGTCGACGGTCGTCAACGCCGGAGCGCCACCGGTGCGCCCGGCCATGGGGGGGAAGAATCCACGGTGAAGAGTGTCGAGCCTGAGGTCCATCTGATCGCGCGCCCGCAACTGGACTACGACGAGATCGCACGCTACCTCGCCGACGTCGGCGGGCAGAGCTGGCTGGAGCGATTGGACCGGGGCGACCTGGACTCCGCGCTGAACGACCCGCAGAACCTCGCCGAGTTCGCCGGGCGGCTGTGCTACCGCTCCTGGGAGCCGGGGCTCAACCCCAACGTCACGCGCGTGCGCACCGACCAGGACGCCTACCTCACCAACATCCTCGCCAGCCTGCACGGGTCGGTCCTGGAGCACGTCACCTTCGGGTTCGTCCTGCACAACGTCAGCCGGGTGCTGACCCACGAGCTCATCCGGCACCGCCCCGGAGTGGCGGTCTCGCAGGAGTCGCTGCGCTTCGTGCGCCTGACGGACCTGCCGTTCTGGTTCCCGGACTGGGCCAAGGACGACCCGGAGCTGATGAAGCGCGCCACCGAGATGCTCTCCCAGATGGAGCAGTTCCAGCTGTGGATGGCCGACCACTTCGGGCTCGACGAAGAGGGCGTGAAGTTCTCGGAGAAGAAGCACCGCACGTCCTTCATGCGCCGCTTCGCCCCCGAGGGCGTCGCCACCGGCCTGGTGTGGACGGCCAACGTCCGCACCCTGCGCCACACGCTGGAGGCCCGCACGGCCCCCGGTGCCGAGGAGGAGATCCGCCTCCTCTTCAACAGCATCGGCGAGGTCCTGCGCAAGGAGGCCCCGGCCCTCTTCGGCGACTACACCGTCGAGGACGGGGCCTGGATTCCCCAGTACCGCAAGGTCTGACCGCGGCGGGCCGCGCGGCCCGCCCTCAGCAGCACCGCGATCCCGGGTTCGTGTCGCCCTTGTCGGTGTGGTGGCGCCAGAAGGCGCGTTCGCTCATGGGCGGGGTGCCGGGGTGCTCGCGGTGGTGGTGGTCGAGGTAGATCTCGTAGGCGCGCTCGCCACTGATGCCGCGGACGACCTGCCAGGTGTCGCGCAGCGCGGCGGCGACACGGGAGCGCAGTGGGGCCGGGCCGCCCCCCGCAGGGGCGGCCCGGCCGTCGGTGCTGCCGCTCATGGGTCAGGTGTTCCCCGAGCCGCCCGTGCCGCCCGAGCCGTCCGGCCCGTTCGGCTCGGCCCCGATGTCCGGCACGCTCGGGGGCTCCTGTGCGGCCGGCTGCTCCGGGCCTCCGGGGCCGCCGGCGCCCACGCCGGCCGGCGTGCGCTCGCGGGCGATCCGCCGCTCCTCGGGGGTGGGGATCAGCCCTGAAGGCGCCCAGATCCGGGACTCCTGGTAGGGCTCCTCCGTGGTGGGCAGCACGCCCTGGGCGCGCAGCGCCTTGATCCACACCCGGCAGGCGTCCGCCACGA
Source organism: Nocardiopsis mangrovi (assembly GCF_042653925.1). Taxonomy (NCBI): domain Bacteria; kingdom Bacillati; phylum Actinomycetota; class Actinomycetes; order Streptosporangiales; family Nocardiopsidaceae; genus Nocardiopsis; species Nocardiopsis mangrovi. The sequence continues at coordinate 127,181 of NZ_JBHSFQ010000015.1, read as the reverse complement.
TGATGATGATCAGCAGCGCGAAGAACGCCGACAGGATCCCGTCGACCGTCGTGTTGACGACGACCTGGCGCATCTCCTCCGGGGAGCCGGCGGCCCCGAGGCTGGTCTCGCCGTTGGCCAGGGCCTCGGAGTACTGGGCGCGCTGGGCGAAGAACCCGATCGCGGGGTCGGTGGAGAACACCTTCTGGTAGCTGGCGGTCAAGGTGACCACCGCGTCCCAGGCCAGCGGCACCAGCGTCACCCAGGCGTACTTCGCCCGGCCCGATTTGATCAGCAGGGTCGTACACACCGTCAGGGCCACCGCCGCCAGCAGCTGGTTGGCGATGCCGAACAGCGGGAACAGCTGGTTGATGCCGCCCAGCGGGTCGTTCACGCCGGCCCACAGGAAGTAGCCCCAGCCGGCCACGACGAGCGCGCTGGTCAGCCACAGTCCGGGCTTCCAGCTCACGTTCCGCATGGGCTTGTAGACGTTGCCCAGGGTGTCCTGGAGCATGAAGCGGCCGACCCGGGTGCCGGCGTCGACGGTGGTGAGGATGAACAGCGCCTCGAACATGATCGCGAAGTGGTACCAGAACGCCATCATCGCCTGGCCGCCGAAGACCGCCGAGAAGATGTAGGCGGCACCCATGGCGAACGTCGGCGCACCGCCGGTGCGCGAGAGGATGCTGTTCTCCTCGACGTTGTCGGCGGCCTGCTGGAGGGTCTCCGGCGACACCGTGAAGCCGAGCTGGGTGACCGTGGCCGACGCGGCCTGCACGGTGTCGCCCAGCGCTCCGGCGGGCATGTTCATCGCGAAGTACAGCCCGGGGTCGAGGATGCAGGCGGCGATCAGCGCCATGACCGCGACGAACGACTCGGTCAGCATGCTGCCGTAGCCGATCACCCGGATCTGCGACTCCTTCTCGATCAGCTTGGGCGTGGTGCCCGAGGCGATCAGCGCGTGGAAGCCCGAGAGCGCCCCGCAGGCGATGGTGATGAACAGGAACGGGAACAGGGCCCCGGCGAAGGTCGGCCCCTGGCCGTTGAACGCGAACTCGGTCACGGCGGGCAGCTGGAGCGAGAGCGAGGGGATGTCGAGCAGGGCCGCCGCGATCGGCGCGGCGATGATCGACAGCGCCAGCATCACGACCACGCCCACCTTCATGAAGGTGGACAGGTAGTCGCGCGGCGCCAGCAGCATCCACACCGGCAGCACCGAGGCGACGAACCCGTAGACGATCAGCCCGAAGGTCAGCTCGTTGTGGCTGAACAGGAACATCTCGTGCAGGACGGGGTGGGCGTTGACCCAGCCGCCGCCGATGATCGCCAGGAGCAGCAGCACCACGCCGATGGCCGAGGTCTCGATGACCTTGCCGGGCCGCAGATAGCGCAGGTAGAAGCCCATGAGCAGCGCGATGGGGATCGTCATGATCAGGGAGAACGCGCCCCATGGCGACTCCGCCAGCGCGTTGACGACGACCATGGCCAGCACCGCGAGCAGGATGATCATGATCGCCAGCACGGCGATCAGCGCCGCGATGCCGCCCACCGGGCCGATCTCCTCGCGGGCCATCTGGCCCAGGCTCTTGCCCTTGCGGCGCATGGAGAAGAAGAGCACCACCATGTCCTGCACCGCGCCGGCGAAGATCACGCCGACGATGATCCAGATGGTGCCGGGCAGGTAGCCCATCTGCGCGGCCAGCACCGGGCCGACCAGCGGGCCGGCGCCGGCGATGGCGGCGAAGTGGTGGCCGAACAGCACCCGCCGGTCGGTGGGGTGGTAGTCGGCGCCGTTGTTGATGCGCTCGGCGGGGGTGGCACGGGTGTCGTCGACCCGCAGGACCCGGTAGGTGATGAAGCGGGCGTAGAACCGGTAGGCGATGGCGTAGCTGGCGATCGCGGCGAAGACCAGCCAGGTGGCCGAGATCTCCTCGTCCCGCGACAGCGCTATGACGCCCCAGGACACGGCCCCGACGAGGGCCACTGCGGCCCATACGAGGATGCGCCGGGGGGTCCATGCGGGTGCGGGGGGCGATTCCTGGTCGGCCGTGCGTGCTGCCACGGGCGACCCCCTTTCGGTCACGGGGCCGCCGGTCGGAACGCGGCCGACGGGGCCGGGGGCCTGCGGTGAACGCCGTCATCGTGGCATTCGGGCGGAGCCGCGTCGATGACCGCGAGGCGGCGATTTAATCACGTCTTAACCATCGGGTCATCCGCGCTGACCTGTCGTCATCCCGGAGAAACGCCGGCGCCGCCGTGCCGCGGGGGTCCCCGGGCCGTCCCCGGGCCGTCTCAGGGCGGCCTCAGGGCGGCCGTCCCCGGCCCGGGGGTCCGCCGGCCCGCCGAACGGCGGGTGGGAGCCGTGACAACGCGCTGGTGACGGCCCAGGTACCGGCATGATGCGGTGCTTCGCCGGGTAGGCTCGCTATCCGGGACACAGGGGAGGTGGGGTGGCGATCCAAGAGAGTCCGGCGCGCGATCGCATTTGGACGATCCCGAATCTGCTCAGCATGCTCAGGCTGGCCGGAGTGCCGTTGTTCCTGTGGCTCGTGCTGGGTCCGGAGGCCGACTGGTGGGCCCTGGGGGTGCTCGCGTTCGCGGGGGTCTCCGACTGGCTCGACGGCAAGATCGCCCGCGCCTGGAACCAGACCAGCCGCCTCGGGGTGGTGCTCGACCCGCTGGCCGACCGCCTGTACATCTTCGCGGCGCTGCTGGGCCTGGTGGTCCGGGGCATCGTGCCGTGGTGGCTCATGGCCGTCCTGGTGCTGCGCGACGTGCTCATCGTGATCGCCCTGCCCGTGCTGCGCCACTACGGCTACGGCACGCTCCCGGTCAACTTCGCCGGGAAGGCCGCCACCCTGTGCCTGCTCTACTCCTTCCCGTTGCTGTTCATTGCCGTATATGACGGAATCGTCGGTGATGTCGCCCGAATTGTGGGTTGGGCGTTCGCGATCTGGGGAACGGCTATCTATTGGTGGGCCGGCCTGCTCTATGCAGTGCAGGGCCAGCGGTTGATCCGCGAGGCCCGTCGGGCCGACCGCCGCTCCGGCTCGGGCAGTGCGCCCGGCCCGCGGCCGGCGGCCACGAACGGCGATCCCGGTCCGGACCACGGCGACCGTGCGGCGAAGGCGCCGGACGGCCCCCGATCCAGTCACTCCGGGCCACCGTCCAGCAACAGGAAGGGAGCGACGTCCCCACCATGAGCACGCGCCCCAGGGCGTTTCGCCGACAACCGACCGGGGTCTGGGGGTGGCCCCGTTGAAGGCCGTCGTGATGGCCGGCGGCGAGGGCACCCGCCTGCGCCCGATGACCGCCAACCAGCCCAAGCCGCTGCTGCCCGTCGTCAACCGACCGATCATGGAACACGTGCTCCGGCTGCTCAAGCGGCACGGGTTCGACGACACCGTCGTGACCGTACAGTTCCTCGCCACGCTGATCCGGAACTACTTCGGCGACGGCGAAGAGCTCGGCATGAACCTCCACTACGTCGCCGAGGAGGTGCCGCTCGGCACCGCGGGCAGCGTCAAGAACGCCGAGGAGCACCTGCGCGGGGAGCCGTTCATCGTCATCTCCGGCGACGCGCTCACCGACATCGACCTCTCCGACATGGTGCGCTTCCACCGCGAGAACGGCGCCATGGTCACCATCGGGCTCAAGCGGGTGGCCAACCCGCTGGAGTTCGGCATCATCATCGTCGATGAGCAGGGGCGCGTGCAGCGCTTCCTGGAGAAACCGACCTGGGGGCAGGTCTTCTCCGACACGGTGAACACCGGCATCTACATCATGGAGCCCGAGGTGCTCGACGAGGTCGCCGCGGGCGAGGTCGTCGACTGGTCCGGGGACGTCTTCCCCAAGCTCCTCAAGGACGGCGCCCCGCTGTACGGCTACATCGCCGACGGCTACTGGGAGGACGTCGGCACCCACGAGAGCTACCTCAGCGCCCAGGCCGATGTGCTGTCCGGCAAGGTCGACGTCGAGATCGACGGCTTCGAGCTGTCCCCCGGGGTGTGGGTGGCCGAGGGCGCCGAAGTCGACCCCGACGCCGTCCTCAAGGGGCCCCTCTACATCGGCGACTACGCCAAGGTCGAGGCGGGGGCCGAACTGCGCGAGTACACCGTGCTCGGCAGCAACGTCGTCGTGCGCTCCGAGGCGTTCCTGCACCGGAGCGTCGTCCACGACAACGTCTACCTGGGCGCCAGCACCCACCTGCGCGGCTGCGTCATCGGCAAGAACACCGATGTCATGTCGGGCGCCCGGGTCGAGGAGGGGGCGATCGTCGGCGAGGAATGCGTCATCGAGTCCGACGCCTACCTCTCCAACGACATCAAGGTCTACCCCTTCAAGACCATCGAGGCCGGAGCGGTCGTCAACGCCAACGTGATCTGGGAGTCGCGCGGCCAGCGCTCGCTCTTCGGGCCGCGCGGCGTCTCGGGCCTGATCAACGTCGAGATCACCCCCGAGCTGGCGGTGCGCATCGCCAGCGCCTACGCCACCACCCTGAAGAAGGGGTCGGTGGTGACCACCTCGCGCGACGTCTCACGGGGCGCGCGCACGCTCAAGCGCGCGGTGATCAGCGCGCTGACCGCCAGCGCGATCGACGTCCGCGACCTGGAGGTGGTGCCGCTGCCCGTGGCGCGGTTCCACACCTCCCAGAGCGGGGTCAGCGGGGGGATCAGCCTGCGCACCACGCCCGGCGCCCCGCAGTCGGTGGACATCCTGTTCTTCGACGAGCGCGGCGCCGACCTCTCGCCGGCCGGCCAGCGCAAGCTGGAGCGCGTGTACTCCCGGGCCGAGTACAGGCGCGCGTTCCCCGGTGAGATCGCCGAGCTGTCGTTCCCCTCGCGCGGTGTGGAGAACTACTCCCATGAGCTGCTGCGCTGTATCGACACCTCCGGTGTGGAGGAGGCCGGGCTCAAGGTCGTCGTCGACTGCGCGGGCGGCACGGGGTCGCTGATCCTGCCGTCGCTGCTGGGCCGCATCGGCGTCGACGTCCTCACGGTCAACAACCGGCTCGACGAGGCGTCGCCCACCGACACCCTGGCCCAGCAGATGCGCGACCTCCAGCGCCTGGGCGAGCTGGTCCGCTCCTCGCGGGCCGACTTCGGGGTGCGGTTCGACCCGGTGGCCGAACGCCTCTCCCTGGTCGACGACAACGGCGAGGTGGTCGACAACGAGCGCGCCCTGCTGGTGGTGCTCGACCTGGTGGCCGCCGAGCGCAAGAGCGGCCGGGTGGCCCTCCCGGTCACCACCACCCGTGTCGCCGAGCAGGTGGCCGGGGCGCACGGCGTCCAGGTGCAGTGGACGCCCACGGCCACCGACGAGCTCACCAAGGCGGCCAACGCCGAGGACATCGTGTTCGCCGGCGACGGCCGCGGCGGGTACGTGCTGCCGGAGTTCTCCCGGACCGGCGACGGCATCGCGGCGTTCGTCCGCCTGCTGGGGCTGGTGGCGCGCACCCGGCTGTCGGTCAGCGAAATCGACCGGCGCATCCCCAGGGCGCACCTGCTGCGCCGCTCGGTGCCCACCCCGTGGGCGGTCAAGGGCAGCGTGATGCGGGCGGTGGTCGAGGCCGCGGAGGGCCGCGAGATCGACACCACCGACGGCGTGCGCGTCATCGAGCCCGGAGGGGCGTGGGCGCTGGTCCTGCCCGACACCTCCGAGGCCGTGACCCATCTTTGGGCCGAAGGTCCCGAATCGGACACCGCTCAGCGGTTGCTGGACGAATGGGCCGCGGTGGTCGAGCAAGCCGAGGGCTGAGCACGGCCTGAGGGAGCGCCTCCGAACGGGGGCGCTCCCTTTGTCCGCGGGGCCGATCTCCCTGCTGAAGGCGGGCGGAGACTGCTGCCGGACGTCGCTATGGTTTAGAGTCGAGTGTTCCCGCACCGCCGTGGTCGGGCGGTGTGCGCGGCCCCGCGCACGACCGGCCCCCGACGTGTGGGGAAGCGCCGGATGTGGGGGATGACACGACACGATGTAAGAACCGCGAGGCCGCCGGGAACATCACACCTGTCAGCCCCGTTTGCAGTGTGGGTGGACGGAAGGTATACCCGGCCATCCGTGAGCATGACCACCAGACGATTCAAGCACCGCCCCGTGCGGTAGGAGGCCGAGCCGACCTATGTCGAGCGTTTACTGCACGAAGTGCGGTCACGCCGTTGCGGATGATGCCCGTTTCTGCTCCAACTGTGGGTCCCCCATCCGCGCGGGCCAGGAGGCACCGCGTGCCGAGCGGCGCGGCGATTCCGTCGGCGAGACCACGTCGACGATCTCCATCTCCGGGATCCAGGCCCTTGAGGCCGAGGCCGACGCCGGCGACGAGCTGCCCGCCGACAACGGGAGCGTCGACGCGCTTCCGGCCGGCACGGCGCTGCTGGTCGTCAAACGCGGCCCCAACGCCGGCAGCAGGTTCCTGTTGGACAGCGACGTCACCACCGCCGGCCGGCACCCCAACAGCGACATCTTCCTCGACGACGTCACGGTCTCCCGCCGGCACGTCGAGTTCTTCCGCCGCGGCAACGGCTTCGGCGTGCGCGACGTCGGCAGCCTGAACGGCACCTACGTCAACCGCGAGCGGATCGACGAAGCCGAACTCGGGGGTGGCGACGAAGTCCAGATCGGCAAGTTCCGCCTGGTGCTGCTCACCAAGCCGCGCCGCTGAGGGACGGGCTCGGGCCGCGTCCGAAGGTTTGCGTCCCCCCGGGACCGGACAGCCTTCTAAGGAAGACCGCCGACCCGCGGCGCGGTCCGGGGCATGGCGCCATGGCGCGGACCGCGGACCGCTCGGCGGGGCCGCCGGCTCGGCCCGGTGCCGGAAGGCGCCGGTACCCGATCCGGCGGAACCTCGCCTCGGCGGTGTACCGTGAATGGGACTAATACGCGCACATCCGGGCGAGTGCCCATCCGGCACGACGAGTCGTGGGACGGAGCCGCAGTGAAGCACATGGAGGTTGTCGGCGTCCGGGTCGAGATGCCCTCGAATCAGCCGATCGTCCTGCTCAAGGAGTCCGACGGCGAGCGGTACCTGCCGATCTGGATCGGCGCGGTCGAGGCCACCGCGATCGCACTGGCCCAGCAGGGGGTCGCCCCTGCCCGCCCGCTGACCCACGACCTGTTCCGCGATGTCCTCGAAGCGCTGGACGCCAGCCTGAGCACCGTGAACATCACCTCGCTCAGCGACGGCATCTTCTACGCCGAGCTGGTGTTCTCCAACGGCGTCGAGGTCAGCGCCCGCCCCTCCGACTCCATCGCCCTCGCCCTGCGCACGGGAACGCCCATCTACGCGCACGACGACGTCGTCGACGAAGCCGGGGTCCCGATCCCCGACGAACAAGAGGACGAGGTCGAGAAGTTCCGCGAGTTCCTCGACCAGATCACCCCGGAGGACTTCGGGCGCACCACCTGACGGCAGTATGCGCAGGTCATGGGGCGTGCGCCACGTGCTTCGCCGGAAGCCCTGAGCGGGCCGATCCGAAGCGGACCTGAAGCAGGCCCCCTCCGGATCCGCTCGGAGCGGCTTCGGAAGCCGGTCCGGGACGCCCATCGGAGAACGCGGATCCAGAACCCGCCGATCTTTCGGGCGGCGCCGTGGCCTTGGGGGCGAAGCGGTACGCCCCACCATTCCCGGCGAAACATTCCCGGCCACCGGTACCGGCCGCTGCCGGTCCTGAACCGCTCCGGTTCCGCGCCGCGCTCGGGGCCGCCCGGACGCCTTCCGGCGTGCCGATCCTCTTGCGCCGTGCGGGCGGCGCAACGGCCTGTTGCAGGCCGCAGCCTCCGCAGGCCGGGCCATAATCTCGTTTGGATAACCATCGCGCCGCCTCCATGTGAGAGGCCATGGCGATCACCTAACTTGTTCATTGACCAACTTGGTCAATGAACAAATAGGAGGTTCGCGTGGTCGACGTCGTCGTCGCTGGAGCGGGGCCCGTGGGGTTGTGGCTCGCCTGTGAACTGCGCGTCCGAGGAGTCGACGTTCTCGTCCTGGAGCCGAACGCCCACATCTCGCCCTTCTCCAAGGCGTTCACCGTGCATCCACGAACGATCGAGGTCCTGGCGCAACGGGGGGCGGCCGATGAGCTGCTCGATCGGGGCCATCGCGTTCCCAACGGGCACTTCGGAGTACTGGAACGCAGGCTCGAGTTCTCCGGGCTGGACACTCCGTTCCCCTACACCGTGCTGTTCCCGCAAGCCGACACCGAACGGGTTCTCCAGGCCAGGGCGCTCCGGCTGGGGGCCGAACTGAGGCGGGGACACCGCGTGGCCTCCGCCGAACAGAACGCCGACGGCGTCACGGTCGAGGTGTCCGGCCCCGAAGGCACGTATCGACTCGACTGCCGATACCTGGCCGGCTGCGACGGGACCCGCAGCACCGTCCGCGAGACCGCGGGTATCGGCTTTCACGGCACGGACTCCACGGTGTACGGCTTTCTCGGTGATGTGGAACTCTCCGCGCCCCCCACCGGGAAGCCGCCTCCTCCCGGGAAGAAGGGGCTGGTCATGCTCGTCCCGATTCCGTCCGGGGGGTACCGCCTCGTCGGCGTCGATCCGGCCCGCCAGAACCCTGCGGGGCGCGAGCTGCCCTTCGAGGAGTTCCGGGAGACCGTCGTGCGCATCACCGGATCGGACTTCGGCATGCACTCACCCCGGTGGCTCTCCCGCTTCGGCAACGAGACCCGTGTGGCGGAACGGTACTCCAAGGGGCGCATCGTTCTGGCCGGAGACGCCGCTCACATGCATTTCCCGGCAGGGGGAGTGGGGATGAACGTGGGTATCCAGGACGCCCACGCCCTCGGGTGGCGTCTCGCGGACCTCGTGGACGGGCTCGCGGACCGGAGCGTCCTCGACGACTACCATGACGAGCGGCACCGCGTGGGGCGCGAGCTTGCGCGCAGCACCCGGGCCCAGACCGCCCTCCTCTGCGCTTTCGACGACGATCGCCTGGCGCTGCGGGCCCTGCTGAACGACGTGATCGAGTCGGTCCCCGAACTGGAATCGCATCTCGCGGAGCACCTCGCCGGCCTTTCGGTGGCCTATCCGTCGTCGGGCGGGCATCCGTGGGTCGGTCGGCGCCTGGGGGCTCTGCACACCGGTCCGACGGCCGACATCTCCGCCAGGGGTGGGGCGATCCTCTTCGACCCCGGGAACCGGTTCGCCGATCTGGAACACGACCTGGCCGGACGCGGTATCCATCACGTGCACGGGCCGGTGCCGCACGCGGAGCCGGCCGACCGGGACGTCGCCCTCGTGCGTCCGGACGGGTACGTGCGCTGGGCGGAGGCGGAGCCGGGTTCCGAGGCGCTCAGGGCGGCGATCGACGCGTTCCGCCCGTCCGCATCGGCCTGAACAGGGCCCGGCGTTCGCCTGTGGCCCGGTGGCTCGCCGCCACCACCGGGGCGGATGCGCACATCGGGGACGTGGCGGCGCCATGGTTCGGCCTGCCGACACCGGAGCGTGCGCTTTCAGATGCCCGCGGCCGACAACAGCGCGTCCATGCCGAATCTGAAGCGCTCGTCGAAGGAGTCCTCTGTCAAGGCGGCTGAGACCTTTTCGAGTGTCGGATACGATCCGATTTCGAGCGCCTTTCTCAAGCGGTAATCGGCGTTATCGGGCCAGTTCTGTTCTTCCTGTGCGATGCCCAGAATAAAATAGGAGATCGCCCAGAACGATCGCGTGCAGGTGACCTTGTCCGCACCGCCCTCGAGCAGTGCCCCGACCATGATGTCGCCGACGGTGAGGGTGTTCCGCTCGACAGCGGTCGTGCCCATGACGATTCGGGCGCCGTCCCGGTGGGAGAGCAGTGCGCGACGGTATCGCCCCGCGAGTTCCACCACCCGCGCGCGAGGCCCAAGGGGAAGATCCCTGGTGGACACCTCTCCCAGGATTCGGTCGGCGAGCAGCTCGTAGAGTCGAGCCTTGCTCTTGACCTGGAAGGAGACCGAGTTCAGGTGGACGCCGAGCCGGCGTGCGACTCCTCTGAGCGTGACCTGTTCGATTCCTTGGGCGTTCAGGAGGTCGAGGGCGGACGAAAGCACATCATCCAGGGTGAGGCGCTGGTGTGCCGGTGTGTTCTTCGCCTCGGCCTGCTCTTCGGGCACGAGTGGCCTTTCTTGTCCGGTGAAAGTCCGTAGAGGCGCGTGAAAGCCGATCCCTGATGAATGCTAGCGGTGTTCAGGTGGGATCCGGCAGCCTGCGGAATTCCCTGATGGTGGACGATGGCCGCGGGGCCGTCCGGTGCGCGGTCTCGCGCGGGGCCCGGTTCAGGCCCGGACAAGGGACGCGGGCGTGGGCACGTCGGCGAGCATGTGTTCGGGTGCCGACAGCCGCCACGCCTCCAGTACGAGTTCGCTGAGCTCGTCCAGGTCGATTCCGTCCAGGTGCACCACGACCCAGCCGAACCCGCCCGCGGTGAACTGCACCTCGAACACCTCGGGCCGCTCGGCCACGAGGGCGTGCTGTTCCGACAGCGTCTGCTTCAGGCCGACGGTCCTGGTGCGCGGCCAGAGGTAGCCGAACTTCCTGCCGGCCACGCCGAACGCCGTGTAGCGGACCGATTCCTCGTGCTCGGCCTCCGGCAGTGCTTCCACCAGTCGCAGGAAGCGCGCGATCTCAACACCCATGGAGTGAGATAACCACACATCCGGTGAACCGGGAGACGGCGGGCGTTGGTCCGCAGGGAGCGATGGGCCGGGCGGAAAATGACACCACGTCATGCCTTCACCCACGGGAATGTCATGAAGAGGTGCTGACGCGGCGCCACTGCCCGACGAACCCTCGGGGGGCTTGAATCGACGGGCACGCGATCACCGGCGGCGCCGCGGACCTAGGACAGGACGAACATGGCTCTTCCCTACCTGCACAGCATCGAGGACCTCTTCAACCCGCCGCAGCGCACCAGCGCGTCGATCTCCCCGGACGGCGCCCGGATCGCCTTCCTCGCACCCTGGAGGAACCGGCTCAACGTCTGGGTCCAGGACCTCGAAGCCGATTCCGAGCCCCGGCCCGTCACCGCCGACGAGAGCCGAAGCGTGCGGACCTACGAGTGGGCCGACGACGCGCGCCGGCTGCTGTACCTCCAGGACGACGGCGGGGACGAGAGGTGGCACCTGTACCGGGTCGACCTCGACACACCGGGATCGCCCGCGGTCGACCTCACGCCCTTTCCCGGAGCCACGGTCCTGGGCTTCGAACCCTCCCCGGGCCGTCCGGGGAAGGTGACCCTGTTGATCAACGCCCGCGACGTCGCGGAGTTCGACTGCCACGAGCTCGACATCGCCACGGGTGAACTCAGCCTGCTCGCCGAGAGCCCCGGCCCCGGCAAGGTGTGGTCCCGGGCCGGCAACGGTGAGTTGTTCCTCTCCGAGCTGACCTCTGAGGGCGACCTGGAGTTCTCCCGCCGCGACACCGCGACCGGCGCACTGCACAAGGTCGTGGAGTGGAAAGGCGCCGACTACCCCGTAGGGTCGCCTTCACAGATCACGTCGGACGGGACCGGCCTGTGGATCGTCTCCAACCGTGGTAGCGACCGCACCCGCCTGGTCCGGATCGATCTGGCCACCGGCGAGGAGACCGAGGTCGACAGCCACCCGGCCTTCGACGTCGACGCGCGCATGATGGTCGACCCGGCCGTGCCCGAACCGCTGATCCGCGATCACCGAGGTGACCTGCTGGGGGTGCGCTACTACGGCGAACGGCAGGTGATCCACGCCCTGGACCCGCACTTCGCCGAGGTCCTGGGCAACCTGGAGAAGCTGTCCGACGGGGACTTGGCCCACGTGTCCTTCGACCGGGACCGCCGGCGCTGGGTCGCCTCCTTCGAACACGACCGCGATCCCGGGGCCACGTGGCTCTACGACCACGCGACCGGGGAGTCCCGGCTGCTGTTCCGGCCCTTCCCGCACCTGGACCCGGAGTCCCTGGCCCCGATGCGCCCGGTCACGATCACCGCACGGGACGGGCTGTCGCTGCCCTCCTACCTGACACTGCCCGTGGGTGTCGAGCCATCGGGGCTGCCGATGGTGCTGCTGGTCCACGGCGGCCCCTGGGCCCGGGACGCCTGGGGATTCGTCCCCGCGGTCCAGCTGATGGCCAACCGCGGCTACGCGGTGCTCCAGGTCAACTTCCGCGGCTCCACCGGCTACGGCAAGGCCCACACCCAGGCCGCGATCGGTGAGTTCGCGGGCAGGATGCACGACGACCTGATCGACGCCGTGGACTGGGCGGTGGCACAGGGCTACGCCGACCCGGACCGGGTGGCGATCGTCGGCGGCTCCTACGGCGGGTACGCGGCACTGGTGGGCGCGGCCTTCACCCCGGACCGGTTCGCCGCGGTCATCGACGTCGTGGGCATCTCGGACCTGGCGAACTACCTGCGGACCCAGCCCGAGTTCGTCCGCCCGGGCCTGGTCAACAACTTCTACCGCTATGTCGGCGACCCGGCCGTCCCCGAGCAGGAGGCGGACATGCTCGCCCGCTCCCCGATCACCCGCATCGATCAGATCCGCGCGCCGCTGATGGTGGCGCAGGGCGCCAACGACCCCCTCGTCGTGAAGGCCGAGTCCGACAACATCGTCGAGTCCCTGCGCTCGCGCGGTGTCGACGTCGAGTACCTCGTCTTCGACGACGAGGGGCACGGCTTCGTGAACCCGGAGAACCAGATCACCCTGTTCGAGGCCGCCGACCGCTTCCTCTCACGACACCTGGGGAGCCGGTCCGTATCCGAAGAACACGGGACACACCACCTCGAATAGACCCGGTACGAACCACTTCATGAGTCGTGTCTCCGCGTGTCCTCGTCGTCGGACCGGAGCCTCACGAAGCGGGCCGTGACGTGCCGCCGGTCGCCAGGCGCATCAGATCGGTGTCGAAGTCGACGTCGTCGGCCGTGTGCTGCGAGCGGGTGGCGTTGCCGGCGAAGCGGTGCTGATAGCCGTCCCATTCCGAGTCGGCGATGGTCGTCCGGATCCCGGAACCGACCAGGTGGGCCAGCTCCCCGGCGGCGCGTTCGATCCGCCGGGTGAACGCCGGTGAGGCCCATTCGCCGGGCGCCGCGAACAGCGACGTCGGGACCGGGAGCGCCCGCAGGAAGGCGAACAACGGGCGCATCTGGTCGTCCACCACCATGGCGTGGCGCTCGCTGCCGGCGGTGGCGGCGAGGACGACCGGGGTCGCGATGACCAGGTCGTCGTCGAGGACGTCGATGAACGACTTGAACAGCCCGCTGACGCCGGCCTTGTAGACCGGCGTGCTCACGACGAGCCCGTCGGCGGCGGCGATCCGGTCGACGGCCTCCTGCACCGGGCCGTCGAGGTGGCCCGAGACGACCGCACGCGCGATGTCGCCGGCGATCGGAGCCAGCTCGATCACGCTCGCCGTCGCGTCGCGGCCGCCGCGGCGCAGGGCCTCCAGGGCCTTGCCCGCGACGCGGTCGGCGAGCATCCTCGTGCTCGAGGGATCGCTCACCCCCGCGCTGACGACGACCAGCCGGACCGGCTCGGGCCCGCCCGCGCGGGGCTGCGTCAGGTGATCGTTCATGACTGTCCTGCCTTCTTCCTACCGGGTCCGGGAGCGTCTGCGGCCGGGGGGGGCGATGGTCATAGGGCCGGGTAGCGGGCCGACACCTTGGGGTCGCTGTCCTGGTAGGGGGAGTCCCCGGACAGGTTGTCGCCCCGGTTCGGATTGGGGCGCGGCTGACGCGGCTCGGCGTCGCCGTACTTCGCCCGCACCAGCGTGGCGTGCGCGGGCGCGTCGGGGACACCGGGGGCACGGCGGGACTCCAGCTCGCGGCGCAGCACCGGGACGACCTCGGTGGCCAGCAGCTCGACCTGCTCGAGCGCCGCCTCGATCGGAATGGACAGAGCGTCGAGGGCCCACAGCTGGCGCTGGTAGTCGCCGAACCCCTCCTGGAAGGTCAGGGTCTTGTCGATGACCTCCTGCGGGCTGCCGACGCTGAGCGGCGTCCCGCTCGCGAAGTCCTCAAGGCGGCTCCCGCGGAAGAGAGCGCTGTTCTCGAAGTAGGGACGGAACGCGGCGTAGGCGTCCTGGGAGCGGCGGGCGATGAACGCCTGTCCCCCGAGCCCCACGATCGCCTGGTCCGCGGTCCCGTGCCCGTAGTGCTCGAAGCGCGTGCGGTAGAGGTCCACCAGGGGCTTGAAGTGGAAGTTGGGCGCCAGGATGTGGTTGGCGAAATAGCCGTTTCCGTAGAAGGCGGCCTGCTCGGCGATCTCCGGAGTCCGGATCGCGCCGTGCCAGACGAACGGCGGCACATCGTCCAGCGGTCGCGGGGTCGACGTGAACCCCTGCAGCGCCGTGCGGAATTTGCCCTCCCAGTCCACGACGTCCTCGCGCCACAGCCGGTGCAGCAGGTTGTAGTTCTCCAGCGCGAGCGCGACGCCGTCGCGGATGTCCTTGCCGAACCACGGGTAGACCGGCCCGGTGTTGCCCCGCCCGAGCATGAGGTCCAGGCGGCCGTCGGCGAGGTGCTGGACCGTCGCGTAGTCCTCGGCGATCTTGACGGGGTCGTTGGTCGTGATCAGCGTGACCGACGTGCTCAGGACGATGGTGCGGGTGACCGCCGCGACGTGGCCCAGGATCGCCGGTGGGGAGGACGGCACGAAAGGCGGGTTGTGGTGCTCGCCGAGCGCGAAGACGTCGAGGCCGAGCTCGTCGGCGCGCCGGGCGATACGGACGATGTTGCGGATGCGTTCGGCCTCGCTCTGCGTCCGCCCGGTGACCGGGTCGGGGGCGATGTCGCCGACGGTGAAGATGCCGAACTGCACGGTGGGGGTCCTCTCGGAAGGTGTGGCCGCCGGGCCGGGATCGGCCCGGGGGGATCGCGGGGGTTCAGTTCCGTCGTTTCCGGTCTGCTCCGGCAGCGGTGTGCCCGGAGGGACGACGCCGGTGTTGTTGCGGGATGGTGCGAGCTCGGCCGGTGCGCGGCGCGCAACGTCCATCGGACCGCACCCACCACCCCTTAGGGACGATGCTGGTCAGTGGCCTTAAAGGGTGGAAGGGGTGGTGAGTTGGTTTAGTTGACCTGTCCACTTCCATCACTGTATAACAGCCACCGGAGCCGGAGGGCGTGTCGGCGGCCGAGCCCATGACCGGCGGCCATTCGGGTAGCTGAACCGCGTTGGCCGGCCGCGTCGCCGGGCCGGCCGGATCGGCGACGGGATCCGCCAGGGGTTCGTCCGGCTTCTCCGGCGTGCTCGGCCCTTCCGTCCCGGACCCGGCCGGTGGCCCGGGAGGTCCACTCCTCCGGGTTGCCGACCGGTCTGCCTGCCCGCCGCACATCCACTACGTCGCCACCATCCCGGAAGGACACCCATGACCGCACCCGTGACCGAGAAGCCCGACTTCACCGGGCTGCGCGCGACCTACATCAACTGCACCCTCAAACGCTCCCCCGAGCGCAGCCACACCCAGGGCGTGGTCGACCGCAGCGTGGCGATCATGGAGGCGAACGGGGTCGGCGTGGACCAGATCCGCGCCGTCGACCACGACATCGCCACCGGCGTCCGCCCGGACATGACCGAGCACGGGTGGGACACCGACGAATGGCCCGCACTTCTGGACCGGGTCCTTGCCGCCGACATCCTGGTCATCGCCGGACCGATCTGGCTCGGCGACAACAGCTCGGTGACCCGCCGGGTGATCGAGCGGCTCTACGGCTACTCCGGCGTGCTCAACGAACACGGCCAGTACGCCTACTACGGACGCGTCGGCGGCGCCCTGATCACCGGCAATGAGGACGGCCTCAAGCACTGCGCGATGAGCATCCTCTACAGCCTGCAACACATCGGGTTCACCGTGCCGCCCCAGTCCGACGCGGGCTGGCTCGGCGGGGTCGGCCCCGGCCCCTCCTACCTCGACGAGGGCTCCGGCGGCCCGGACAACGACTTCACCAACCGAAACGTCGCGTTCATGACCTACAACCTGCTCCACCTCGCGTCGATGATCCGACGCGCCGGCGGCTTCCCGGCCTACGGAAACCAGCGCGCGGCCTGGGACGCCGGTTCCCGCCCCGGCAACTCCAACCCCGAATACCGCTGAGCGCCGCGAAGGAAGCGAGAACCGATGTCCATCCCGGCAACGATGACCTGGCCGAGCCTGCGGGTCTCGGACTGGACCCCCACCCGCGACACCCTGCACATGTGGACCCAGATCGTGGGCAAGATCCGCATGGCCCACGCCCCGCTGATCAACCACTGGTGGCAGGTGACCCTCTACGTCAGCCCGCGCGGGTTGACGACGTCGACCATCCCGTACCGCAACGGTGCCTTCGAGATCGAGTTCGACTTCGTCGACCACCGGCTCGAGGTCCGCAGCAGTGACGGCGGCGCGCGGAGCCTGCCGCTCCGTCCGATGCCGGTCGCCGAGTTCTACACCCGGATCATGGACATGCTCGGCCAACTCGGGATCGAGGCACCGATCCGGCCGCACCCCAACGAGGTCGAGCCGGCCATCCCCTTCGCCGAGGACCACGACCACGCCTCCTACGACGGCGAGGCGGTCACCCTGTTCTGGCGTCAGCTGCTACAGGCGAACCGGGTGATCGGCGAGTTCCGGTCGCACTTCGTCGGCAAGGTCAGTCCGGTGCACTTCTTCTGGGGAGCGATGGATCTCGCCTGCACCCGCTTCTCCGGGCGGCCGGCTCCGCCGCACCCGGGCGGAGCGCCCAACTGCGGGGACTGGGTCATGGTCGAGGGCTACTCCCGGGAACTGTCCAGCTGCGGGTTCTGGCCCGGCGGTGGTGAGGAGGGCGCCTTCTACTCCTACGCCTACCCCGCACCCGACGGGTTCGCCGATCAGCCGATCGGCCCCGAAGGCGCGTACTTCAGTACCGAATTCCAGCAGTTCCTGCTGCCATATGAGGTCGCCCGCGCCGCACCCGACCCCGACCGCGCGGTCGCCGAGTTCCTCCGCACCACCTACGAAGCGGCCGCGGACCGCGGGCACTGGGACCGCCCCGCGCTGGAGGACAACCCCTTGCGGTGGCAGGAACCCCCTGCGCTTTGAGGAAACGACACGGGCAGGCGATTAGTGAGGGCCCGGGTCCTGCTCGCGGGCCTCGGTGATGCAGGCGTGCAGCCGGGTGCGTGCTTCCCATAGGTCCGTCATCTGCCGGTCGAGGCGGTCGCGCTCGGCCTCGAGCAGCTCCAGCAGTTGCGCTGGCTCCTCACCGGAGTCGGCGAACGGCAGGACCTCGCGGATGGTTCTGCTGGACAGGCCCTGGGCGTAGAGCCGTTGAATCAGCCTGACCCGTTCGACGGCACCGGCCGAATACTCGCGCTGGCCACCCGGATTCCGGGTGGAGTGCAGCAAGTCCTGCTGTTCGTAGTAGCGCAGCGCCCGGACGCTGACGCCCGCCTTCGCGGCGACCTCGGCGATCCGGAGTCGCTGCGCGCGGCCTTCTCCGGCGCCCATGGCGTCTTCAGCGTCCAGCCGAACTCCGGCCAGGCCGGCTCCGGCGTGACCGACGAGGACGAGCTCCGCTTCGGCACGACGGTGGCCGACACCGCCGAGCGCTGCGGTGTCACCCACCTCGTCTACAGCTCGACGGTCGCCGTGGGGCCCGCACCGACGGGCGTCGCCCATCTCGACGTCAAGAGCCGTATCGAGGCCCATATCCGGGATCTGGACATCGCCGGCACCATCATCCGGCCGGCCACGTTCATGGAGGTCCTGGTGCAACCCGGAACGGGCCTGGACCGGGGCCACCTGTCCTTCCTGATGCGCCCCGACCAGGCCATGCAGTTCATCGCCGTACGCGATATCGGCCGGATCGCCGCCGCGGTCTTCGGCTCACCCGACCGCTACGCCGGCCGCACCGTGGAGATCGCCGGTGACGCGCTCACCGGCACGGCCCTGGCCGGGCATCTGACCCGGGCCGCCGGCCGGCCGATCGGCTACAGCCGCCTTCCGGAGACGCTGCTCGCGCAGGATGGGATCCTCGGCAAGGTGGCGGCACTCGTCGACGACGGCCGACTGGTGGGAAACGCGGACCTCGACGCGCTGCGCGCGGAGTTCCCCTTCCTGCTGCGCTTCGACCGCTGGCTGGCGGGCCCTGGTGCGCGCCTCCTCGAAGAGGCGCTCCGCTCCACGGACACGGGCATCGCTCTGCGCTGAACGAGGCCCCGTGGGCGATCCGTCCCGCCCTCGGGGGCCGGAGACCGAGTAAGCCGGACACTCTGAGGCAGCAACGGGGGTACGAGATCCTCCGCGTCACATGCCGCCGCGGACCCGGCCATCGGCCCCTTCCGGACATACGCTCAAGTGGATGAGCTGTCAACAATGTCGTTACACTGCGGCTATGAACGCGACGCCACGCTGGCTCGATGCGGATGAGCAGGCCGCCTGGGACAGCTTCATCCGCATGCAGGAGACGCTCGTCGGACGGCTGTCCCGACTTGTCCAGGCAGACTCTGGAATGTCCGCCTCCGACTACCTCGTGCTTCACAAGCTCACCGAAACCGACGGCAGGCGGATGCGCATTCTGGAGCTCGCCAAACACCTGGAGTGGGAGAAGAGCCGGATGTCCCACCAGACCAGGCGGATGATGAAGCGCGGGCTCGTGGCAAGGGAGGAATGCCCGGACGACGCGCGCGGAGCGTTCATCGTCGCCACTCCGGACGGCTGCAAGGCGATCGAAACCGCCGCACCCCTACACGTCGAGCACGTCCGCCGTCTGTTCATCGACGCCCTGACCCCGAATCAACTCAGGACACTCGGCCGGCTCTCCAAGCGCGTCTCCGACCACATGGAGAAGCAGCCGGACTGAACGGGGGGCGATACGAAGTTCTCCGCGAGAGGTTCAGTTGACCTGTCATCAATCGTGCGTGGGACTGTCGCGGATGCTCGCTTGACGTGGGGATTCGATGTTGCCGTGAGCTGCGACGGCTCGAGTCGTCCTACTGAGAATAAGTTGATAGATCAACTGAATCCCGTTAGTGTGGTGGCATGGTCGAACGACCCCGGAGGAGGACGTATGGCGGTCGAAGTGAGCGACGTGCCCGAGGCGAAGCGCTACCAGGCCCGCGTTGACGGAGAGTCCAAGGTCGCGGGCGTCGCGGAGTACATCCGTACGTCAGAACTCGTCGCGTTCGTGCACACCGAGGTCACGCCGGAGTACGAGGGCAGGGGAGTCGGGTCCGCGCTGGCCCGCACCGCCCTTGATGAGGCGCGGGCCGCGAACCTGCGGGTGCTGGCGACCTGCCCCTTCTTCTCGGGCTGGATCGCCCGTCATCCCGAATACCAGGACCTGCTGTACCGGTCGCGCAGCAAGGTCAGCGACTGAACGACCGGAGTCGGACACGATGGTGACGGAGGCCGGTATGAGCGGCGGATCCGAGAAGAAGGCGTACGAGGGGCGGTCGATCACGGTCACCTTCGAGGCCCGGCGCTGTCTGCACGCCGCCGAATGCGTCCGCGGTCTGCCTGAGGTGTTCGACACGGCCCGGCGCCCGTGGATCCAGCCGGACCGTGCCCCCGCCGACCGCCTGGCCGAAGTGGTGCGGCGCTGCCCCTCAGGCGCACTCCAGTACCGGCTCGCGGACGAGGGCATCGACAAGGTCACCTGATGGTGTGACGGCGATGCACCACGGCCCTGATCGCCACCACCGTTCATCGGATCCGTGTTCCTGATTATCACTCGCTGATTCGCGGTCGGATTGCGGGAGTCCGTGACCTCGGGGGGCGCGGTGACAGTCCGGTGCACGGGAATGAGCCCGCGGAGCGCATTTCTGCTGTATCGAAATGTCCGTGACAGTGAGAAAGGGGCTGCTCGGTGCAGGTGCACGGGTGGCACGACCCCTCATTCCGGCCGGTGCGGGAGGTGTTCGCGCAGCAGTTGGAGACGGGGAACGAACTGGGCGGTGGCATCGTCGTCGATATCGACGGGCACGTCGTCGTCGACATCTGGGGCGGTTGGCGCGACGCCGAACACCGCGAGCGGTGGGCGGAGAATACGATCACCAATCTCTGGTCGACCACCAAAATGGTCACCAACCTCGCCGCGCTGATGCTGATCGACCGAGGCCGGATCGACCCGTATTCGCCGGTGGCGCGGTATTGGCCGGAATTCGCCGAGAACGGCAAGGAACGCGTCGAGGTCCGCCACATCCTCGGCCACACCTCAGGTGTCGCCGGCTGGGACGCGCCGTTTCAGGTGGAGGACATGTACGCCACCGCCATGGCCACCCGCCGGCTGGCCGCGCAGGCACCGTGGTGGGAACCGGGGACGGCTTCCGGGTATCACGCGCAGAGCCAGGGCCATCTGGTGGGTGAGCTGGTTCGCCGGGTCAGCGGCAGGTCCCTGACGGATTTCGTCGCCGGGGAGATCTCCGGTCCGCTCGCCGCGGACTTTCAGATCGGCGCGACCGAGGCCGACTGGGGCCGGATCGCGGCGGTCACACCTCCACCGCCGCTGGACATGGACCTGGACCGGGACGGTCTGCCGTACAAGGTCCTCATGAGGACGCCCGTCCCCGCCGAAACGGCCAACACCGCCGCGTGGCGTCGCGCCGAATTGGGTGCGGTCAACGGTCACGGCAACGCGCGCTCGGTGGCCAGGATCCTGAGTTCACTGGCACTGGACGGCGTGGTGGACGGGGTGAAACTCCTCTCCCCGGACACCATCTCGCTCATCTTCGATGAGCAGAGCCACGGCGTTGATCTGGTCCTCGGTGTCCCGCTTCGATTCGGCATCGGCTACGCCCTGCCCGAAACCGCGACACTGCCGTACGTGCCTCAGGGGCGCGCCTGCTACTGGGGAGGTTGGGGCGGGTCGCTCTCCATCATGGATCTCGATACCCGCACGACGATCAGCTATGCGATGAACAAGATGGCGCCCGGGATCATCGGATCGGACCGATCCGAGGCCTACGTGCGCGCCATTCACGACTGCCTGCGATAACGGACGCGCTGATAACAGGAGGCGGCTCCAAGCCCCTGCCCTCCAAGGCGCACCCACCGGGAAACGACGGGAAGAGACCATGGGATACATCAATGTCGGAAACGAGAACAGCACGCCGATCGACCTCTACTACGAGGACCAGGGCACGGGTCAGCCGGTCGTGCTCATCCACGGGTACCCGCTGAACGGCCACAGCTGGGAGCGCCAGACACGGGAGCTGCTCGCCGCCGGTTACCGCGTCATCACCTATGACCGTCGCGGCTTCGGCAGTTCATCGAAGGTCGGCACCGGCTACGACTACGACACCTTCGCCGCCGACCTGAACACCGTGCTCACCACCCTCGACCTGAGCGACGTCGTCCTCGTGGGATTCTCGATGGGCACGGGCGAGCTCGCCCGCTACGTGTCCCGCTACGGCCACGTGCGCATCGCCAAGCTCGCCTTCCTCGCTTCGCTGGAGCCGTTCCTGGTCGCCCGCGACGACAACCCCGAGGGGGTGCCGCAGAAGGTCTTCGACGGCATCGAGGCGGCGGCCAAGGGCGACCGCTACGCCTGGTACACGCAGTTCTTCTCCGACTTCTACAACCTTGACGAGAACCTCGGCGTCCGGATCAGCCCGGAAGCGGTCACCGGCAGCTGGAACACGGCGGTCTCCAGCGCTCCGGTGGCGGCCTACGCCGTCGTCTCCTCCTGGATCGAGGATTTCCGCGCCGATGTCGAGGCGGTGCGCGCAAGCGGCAAGCCGGCCCTGATCCTGCACGGCACCGCCGACAACATCCTTCCGATCGACGCCACGGCCCGCCGCTTCCGCAGGCTCCTCCCCGAAGCGCGGTACGTGGAGGTCGAGAACGCCCCGCACGGGCTGCTCTGGACGCACGCCGACGAGGTCAACACCGCGCTTCTCGATTTCCTCGGCTAGATCGGCAGGGCCGGCGGTGTGGCCACCGCCCGCTGACCGCGCGGCGTGGACCGGGCCCGTCCGGCCCCGCCGCGCGGCCTGATGCCCGGGCGGTCACCCGCACGACGCTGAAGACACCCCCCGGACGAGCATGCTGGAGCCCGGATGCCGACACCACCCCGAGAACGGGACCCCGACCATAGCCATAGGGGCTCCGGCCGTGTGCGGCGCCGGCGGCGATGGCCCTGGATCACCGCGACCGCCGCCGTCGTGCTCATGGCCACCGCCGGGCTCCTCACGGCGGCCTTCCAGTTCGGCCTTCCCACGTGGATGGGGGAGGGAGACCGCAATCACGTGTACGCGAGCGACGAGGGCCGCCAGCGCTACCAGGTGCACCTGCCGCCGCAGCATGACGGGACGACCCGGCTGCCGGTCATCATGGCGATCCACGGCTGCGGAATGACCGGCTACGGCTGGAACTCGATGAAGTCCACGACCCGGTTCAACCGGCTGGCCGACCGTGCGGGATTCATCGTCGTCTACCCCACCCAACGGCTCTTCCGCAGCGCGATCAACTGCTGGAACTCCTCCGATCCGCGACAGCAGCGGCGCGGCTCCGGTGAGCCCGCACTCCTCGCGGGTGTCGCCCGGGAGGTGGTCGAGGAGTACAACGCCGACCCGGCGCAGGTGCACGCCGCCGGCGCCTCGTCGGGCGCGGGGACCGCCGTCATCCTCGGTGCCACCTATCCCGACGTCTTCGCGACGGTGACGTCGGTCGCGGGCGGTGAGTACGGGCTGAACCAGGTGGACCCGGACCACCCGGACATCACTCCGCCGACCGCCACCGCACGCCAGGCGTGGTCCCAGATGGGCGAACACGCGCGACCGGTCCCGCTGCTCGTGGTCCAGGGAGGGCGGGACGAGGTCGTGCCGCCCATCGTCGGTGAACGGCTGGTCGAGCACTGGACGGCCGTGAGCGACCTGGCCGACGACGGCATGCTCAACGACAGCCTCGGCCTGCGCGAGGAGACCACGCGCGTCTCACCGGCCGGCGGCAGGTACGGCGGTACGCACACCACGGTGTCCACGGCGGAGGGGACCTCCGTCGTCGAGGCGCACGTCGTCGACGGTCTGGGGCACGCATGGCCGGGACCGGACGGGGCCGGCGTGTACATCGACCATGCGGGGCCCGATGCCACCGCCCTCGTCTGGGACTTCGCGCGGCGCCACCCGATGCCCGACGGGCGCGGCAACGGCTGAGCCGGACGGCTGATCCGCGCATCGGGCGCGGTGCGCCGGGATAGGCGACGCGGTGCCGCTCAGGGCCGTCGCCACGTGCGGGCCGGGGCCGGGGCACCCCGTGTGCCGCCCGGGCCGCGTGCGCGGGCGAGCACGCGGCCGGTCATCCATGACGGTGCACGAACTCCTCCACGGTGCGAACGGCGACAACGCGGCCACCGTCGCCGGGATCGGGATCGGGCACCATCGTTTCGGGGTCGACCAGATAGACGTCGTGGCCATCGAGGGTGAGCCGCCGCACGACCTCCAAGAGCATCCTGCGAGCCACGTCGTCGATGGAGTGGACGTGTGTGAGGTCCAGGGCCACCCCGGGCTCACGGGGCGCGATGGACACGATTTCGCGCACGAGCCGCTCGGCACCGGTGAAGCGGATCGCGCCCTGGATCTCCACGACCCGGCCCGCGGCCGTCCCGGTACCGACGACGCGCGTACCGCGTACGACCGCGCGCGCCGATGCCGGAACCTCCATGAGATGCAGCCCCATGTCGGAGGAGAAGCGTTTGAACAGTGAGACCCCGCGGACACTGTTGCCGTGCGCGTCGAGCCGTGGGGAGAACGTGGCGATACCGACCTGCCCTGGAAGGGACCCGATCAGCCCTCCGGCCACACCGCTCTTGGCGGGGATGCCGACCTGGGTCGCCCAGTCTCCGGCGGCGTCGTACATCCCGCAGGTGGACATCACGCTCAGGACCTGTCGTACCACCGGGCCCGGCACCACCCGCTGCCCGGAGACCGGGTGGACGCCGTTGTTGGCCAAGGTCGCGGCCATGACGGCGAGGTCGCGCACGGTGACCAGGACCGAGCACTGCCGGGTGTAGCCCTCGACCACCGTTGCGGGGTCCTCGGTGAGGATGTCGTGCGTCCGCAGCATGTGCGCGATCGCGAGGTTGCGGTGGGCGTGTGCCATCTCCGAGGCGAACACCGACTCATCGGTCGCCAGGCTGCGCCCGGCGAACGCGGACAGCCCGTCGATCACCCGTTGCAGCCGGTCGCCGGCCCCCATCTGCTCGGTGCCGGCGAGGGAGTGCGTGGCGATCGCGCCCGCGTTGATCATCGGGTTGAGCGGGCGGCCGGTCCCCGCTTCCAGGGAGATCTCGTTGAAGGCCTCTCCCGAGGGTTCCACCCCGATCTTGTCCAGCACGGTGTCGAAACCGCGGTCCGCCAGCGCGAGCGCGTAGACGAACGGCTTGGAGATCGATTGGATGGTGAACGCCTGATCGGCGTCGCCGCAGGCGTGGACTTCGCCGTCCACCATCGCGAAGGCCATGCCCAGGCGCTCGGGGTCGGCTGCCGCGAGCTCGGGGATGTAGCCCGCGGGCGCGCCGGAGCGGTCGGGTTCGACGGCTCCGCGTACCTCGGCGAGATAGTCGGGTATCGGTGATCGCATTCCGCGCTCCTTGGGACCGGGACACGACGACGGGTGAGCGGCCCTCACAACGGCGGTCGGCCCCTGCGCGTCACGGCCCGATGTCGGCGAACTGAGCGGCCGAGGCCGGGCAGCCCCGGCGATGAGGCACGCCATCGCGAAACAGCGCGCCCCGGCCCTGCCGCCGTGGCACCGTTCATTGAACCCGCTGGCCACGGCGGCAGGGCCATTCTCCTATCTCCTACGATGTCAGCGCCGGGTGGCCACTGGCGATCGAGACGCGGTTGAACGCGTTGATCATGGTGGTGATCCACTCCACCGCGGAGATCTGGTCCTTGGTCAGGTGGACGGCCGCACGCGCGTTGACGGAGTCCCGGTCGATCGCCGGATCGATCACCGTGAGGGACTCCGCCAAAAGGAGCGCGGCCTTTTGCTCATCGGTGAAGACGCCGGCCTCCCGCCATGCCGGCAGCAGGTCCAGGGTGCTCTGCTCCACCCCGGCCTTGAGCGCCTTGGGGAAATGGACGCTCAGGCAGGTCGGGCACCCGTTGATCTGCGACACGCGGATGTTGATCATCTCGATCGTGTCGTCGCCGAGGCCGGCCTCGTGTGCCGCGGTCCGGGAGGCCGCCGCCGCCTTGACGGCGGCCTTGTACACCTCGGGGTGTTGCTTGTCGATGTAGGGTCGCTCCGCGCTCATGCCGCACCCTTGGTCGCCTGCTGGACGGTGGCGAGGTCGGCCGGCCGCGGCCGGCGGAACCGCCCTCCTTCGGCTGTGTAGTCCTCGCCGTGCTTGTCCAGGTGGTTGCGGAAGAGCGGGCACACGGGCACGACGGTGAGGTCCTTGCGGATGCTGTCGGCCAGCGCCTCGCGGACGAGGAGCCCCGCCAGGCCACGACCGCCGAACTCCTCGGCGATCTCGGTGTGGTAGAAGATGCGCTCGCCGCCGGCCCCCGGCGGGTCGACGAAGGCCGCACGGCCGGCGAGGGTTCCGTCGTCCAGGCTCACGGTGTAGGCGCTGATGGCGTCGGTCTCGTCGAGCGCGATACGCACGGGGGCGCCGGTTCTGTCGGTTTGTTGTCCGGTCACTTCGACTACCTCTCAGTGGGGATTGGGGATGGTGTCCAACTCGGTGGGGTGGGCACGGCGGTTCGCGGCGCCTGGCGGGGCAAGCGGCGGCGGGGCCTGTCAGCCGTCGAACCGTGCGTGCGGTGCGGGGTTCTTCCTCGGTAGCATCGGGACCTGGGGCAGCTCCGGGGCCGGTATTCTCGCCATCTGCTCGCGGTTGCGTCCCGGGCCGCCGTGTCCCACGTAACCTTCGACACGCCCGAACCGCTCGCCGTGGTTCTCCCACTCCTCCCGGTACCGCCTGATCTCCTCCGTCGAGCGGCCCAGGAAGTTCCACCACATGAGGACCTCCTCGCCGAAGGGGGTGCCTCCCAGGAGCACGAGCCGGGCCGGTTCGCCGCCGCCGTTGGCGACGCGCAGTGTCCGCGACCCCACCCCGGTGTAGCCCACGGCGTCCTTGGGCACGTGCACGCCTTCGAGCGTGACGGACTCGCCCGCGTCCACCAGGAGGCCGTGTTCGAACCCGGGATCGGCCTCGACATCGATCTCGGCGCCGGGCGCGAGCCGGAGTTCGGCCCCCACCACCGGCGTGTACGTCTTCACCGGCGACCGCGAACCCAGGAGCGAACCGAGGAAGACCAGCGCGTCCCCTCCGGGAAACGCGACGGGTTCGGGCACGAAGCGCTCGAATCGGCGTTCGGTGGTGTGACGGGCCTCCTCCGGCAGGGCGAGCCACAGCTGCACCCCGTGGAGCCGGCCTGAGGCCGGGTCAGAGGTCTCGGAGTGGCAGATGCCGGCCCCGGCCGTCATCAGGTTCATCTGCCCGGGGAGGACGTCCGCGCTGTGGCCGCCGGAGTCGAGGTGGGCGACGGCGCCCTCGAAGAGCCACGTGACGGTCTGCAGCCCGGTGTGGGGGTGCGGCGCCACGTCCATCCCGCCGGTGGCCGCCACGTCGTCGGGCCCGTAATGGTCGACGAAGCACCAGGCTCCGATCAGCGAACGCTGCCGTTGGGGCAGGGTGCGGCGCACGTTCATCGCGCGCGGCCCGCCCAGCGGAACGTCACGGGCGCTGATGATCTCGACCGGGGCTCTGCCCGCGCGTTCCGCCCACGGCCCCGGTAGACCGCCCTCGGTGCACACGTGGGGAGCCGGGCGGGCCTCTGGGTTGGTCATTGCGGTGTCCCTTCTGCCTCGCGGGCGCGACTGCGAACCGTCCGTCCCGGCTCATCCTTGACCAAGGAGGGGATGCCGGCCTACGGCGGGACCGCCTCTCATCCCTTGTCGGCGCACGGCCCCAAGCTGCTCTCGATGGATGATAGATGATGTATCAACTCTTGGCTCCAGGGTGCGCCCGTGGGGCGGACATAGGGTTGGCCTGCATGGTTGACACATCATGTATCTGCCCTAATGTAGGTGAAGTATCAACTACTTGGCCGGGCCGTCACCGACGCGAAGGCCGTGCTGGTCGCCGGAGCCGGCAACCGGCACGGCGCGATGTTCCACCGATTCGGCTCAGGTGCGTCGGCGTGGACGCACACGGCCCTATCTCCCGCGCCGAGAACGACGGTGTCCCGCCAAAGCCCCCAGAACACCGACCCCTGGAGAGGGATCCATGAGCGCTGCAGCGAAGTCCGGACTTGAGGCACTGCTGACGCCCGAGGAGAGCGTCCTCGTGCTGATCGACCACCAGCCGTTCCAGTTCGCCAACCTCCACAGCCACGAACCGTCGATGGTCGTCAACAACGTCCTCGGCCTCGCCAAGACCGCCAAGGTCTTCGACGTCCCGACCATCCTGACGACCGTGCTGGAGGAGCGCGGCGGCTACCTCATCCAGGCACTGCAGGACGTGTTCCCGGATCAGAAGCCGATCAACCGCACGCTCGTCAACACCTGGCAGGACCCCAACGTCGTCGACGTCGTCAAGGCCACCGGCCGCAAGAAGCTGATCATCGCCGGCCTGTGGACGGAGGTCTGTGTGGCCATGCCGGCGATTCAGGCGGCGGGCGAGGGCTTCGAGGTCTTCGTCGTCACCGACGCGTCGGGCGGGGCCTCGGCCGAGACCCACGACATGGCCGTGCGGCGCATGGTCCAGGCCGGCGTGGTGCCCATCACCTGGCTGGCGGTGGCCAGTGAGTTGCAGCGCGACTACGCCCGCGAGAAGACCTTGCCGGGCCTGTCCGAGATGCTGATGCAGCACGCCGGTGGCTCCGGCATCGCCCTCACATGGGAGACGCAGCTGCTGGGAACCCACCTGGGAAGCGGCGCCTGACGTGAGCGGGGGACAGGCTCCTATCCGCATCGGGTACTGCCTGTCCCTGACAGGCCCCCTCGCGGACAACGGCCGGTCGGCCCTCCTCGCCCATGAGATCTGGCGCGAGGACGTCAACGCTCGCGGCGGCCTGCTCGGCCGCCGGGTCGAGTTCGTCCGCTACGACGACCAGGGGAATGCCTCCCTGGTGCCCGGTATCTACGAGCGGCTGATCGACAAGGACGAGGTCGATCTCGTCATCGGTGGTTACGGCACCAACACCCTGCTGGCGGCCATGGGGTTGATAGCGGAGCGGGAGCGCTTCTTCGTCGGGCTCATGGGCCTCGGCGTCAACAACGCGCTCGCCTATCCGAACTACTTCGCCATGATCCCGACCGGACCGGATCCCAACGCCGCGCTCACCGAGGGGTTCTTCGAACTCGCCGCGCGACAGGACCCGCGGGCGGCGACCGTGGCGCTCGTATCGGCCGACGCCGAGTTCTCGCGCAATCCGATTCTCGGCGCCCAGGCCAATGCGGAGAAGTACGGGATCCGGGTCGTCCACGAGGCCACGTATCCGCTCTCGACCGAGGACTTCGCGCCCGTCATCGACGCCGTCGCCGAAAGCGGCGCTGATCTGCTGTTCCTGTGTTCCTACCTGGCCGACTCCATCGGCCTGGCTCGGGCCCTCCGGGCTCACCGCTACCGGCCGCGGATGGTCGGCGGTGCCATGATCGGCCCGCAGAACACGGCGGTGAAGACGACGCTCGGGCCGTTGCTCAACGGATTCGTGAACTACGAGTACTGGGCTCCGGTCCCCACGATGATGTTCCGGGGCGTTCGGGAACTGCTGGACGCCTACCAGGCGCGGGCCGGCGAAGCCGGCGTCGACCTCCTGGGGCATTACATGGCGCCGCTCGCCTACGCCCAGATGCAGGTGGTCGCCCAAGCCGTCGAGGCGACCGGCGGTTTCGACGACGCGAGCCTCGCGGCCTACGCACGCAAGGAGACCTTTCCGACCGTCATGGGCGATGTCCGGTTCGGTGCCAAGGGGGAGTGGTCGCAGCCGCGGGTCCTCCAGGTCCAGTTCCAGGGCATCTCCGGCCATGAGGTCGGGCAGTTCCGGGACGGGTCGCGGCAGATCGTGGTATCGCCGCGGGAATCGTCCTCCGGAGAGCTGGTCTTTCCCTACGCGCAAGCCCTCGCTGCCGGGTAACGGGGCCGATCGCCATGGTCATGACGGGTCGCCGAGTTCTCCGGGTGACCCGTCATGCTCGGCTCGGAGCCCCGGTGACCGGGTGCTCGGCCGCCAGGGACGGCGTTCGCGCCGCCGGCCGCAGGAATGCCGGCGGCGCATCGCCCGGGGGAGCACAGGCACGATGCGTCCCGGCGACGCCGGCATCGAGCGCCGGGCGCATGAACCAGGAACCGGACGAGTGCGTCTCGCTGCCGGCCACTGTGAACGAGGAGAGATGTCGTGGCATGGAGCACCCGTGAACTCGCCGAACTGGCGAACATCAAGGTGAGCGCCATCCGGCACTATCATCGGATCGGGCTGCTCAAGGAACCCGCGCGCCAATACAACGGATACAAGAAGTACGGCGTACTGGATCTCGTGCGCGTTCTCCACATCCGCCGGCTCGCCGACCTGGGAGTCCCGCTCTCCCAGGTCGACGAGTTGACCGACGACCGCGCCAGAGCCCCGGATGTCCTGCGGGAGATCGACGCCGAGCTGGCGTTGGCCATCGAGCGCATCCAGCGGACCCGCGCCGATATCGCGGCCATGCTGCCCGACAGCGCCTCGGTCGACGTGCCCGCAGGATTCGAGCCCATCGCGTCGCGCCTGTCGGCGGCCGACCGCGCGCTGCTCCACATCTACACGCAGCTCTACGACGACGCCGCGATGTCGGACCTGCTGCAGATGATGAAGACCGGCGTCGGCTCCGTCGACGACGACATCGAGGCCTTGCCGGCCGACGCCGACGAGGCGACCCGGCAGAGCCTCGCGAAGCGGCTCGCACCGATCATCGCCGAGAGCCTCAACGACTATCCCTGGCTGAGCGACCCGGCGACGCACCTCTTGAAGAGCGAGCAGGTCACACGGGAGACCTTCATCAAGGCGATCCTCGAGCTGTACAACCCCGCCCAGCTCGACGTGCTCAAGCGCGGCAGCACCCTGGCGCACGAGCAGGTGCGCGCCATGCGGGAAGCCAATGAGGACGCCGAATGACGCGCCGTCAGCCCTTCCCCTTCACCCCGTGGCCGGTGGGCGCCTGGTCGGCAAGCAAAGCGCGGGCGTCGGCGTCGCTGACCAGGATGCGTCCGGTGGGGGTACGGAGGTGGGGCACGCGCCGTTGCTGGACTATCCACCTCCACACCGTGATCCGGCGCACGTTGCAGGCTGCGGCGATCTCACTCGTGCCCCACCACCAGTTCCGTTCCGGGGCCGAGTAGCGCCGGTCCTCGCTGGGCGCGTCGGCCAGCCGTGCCGGTGTGATCGGTGGGGCGGGGTGTACACCCGGGCGGAACGTGTTCGTGCCGCGGTCTCGGCGCGGCAGGGGCTCTGTGGTGTCGGCGTCGGTCATGCCGCCGGCCTCGACGGTGCGGGCGGCTGGGGGAGCTGCTGCCATGACCACCCGCCCAGGCACACCGCGGGGGCGTGGCTGCGGGCGCACGTGCAGTGGGAGAAGGGCTTTCCGCACCCCGTGCAGATGTTGGTCGGGGGGTACTCTGTCATGCGAGAGATCCGTTCGTGTGAGCGAATGGGCGTCGCGTGTCCCGGTCCTGGTCAGGTGTGGGACACGCTCGTGAGGGACCGTCCGGCGGCAACCGTGGCGGTCCCTTCGTCGTGTGCGCTTCCGTCCCCTGCCGGGGCCTGGAACAGGACGGAAACGGCCGTCCGGCCCACAGGGGGACCGGTCCGGCGGAGCCAGCCGCGTGTTTCTGCCCCTCCCTCTCCTGCTGCCGGGTCGGGACGCGCGCGCGGGGTCAGGTACGGGCATCGGGGCCGCGGCGTTCCTCGTCGGCGCGTTCGGCCATCGCGCGGATCTCGGCGCTGTAGAAGCGGCGCGTGTGGGTGAGGGGCCAGCGGATGGACCGGATGATGCCCTGGTTGGCGATCCGGTTTACGAAGCTGCTGCTCCTGCCCAGTAGGCGCGCGGCTTCCTCGACGCCCATGTCCGGCACCACCCACGGTTGACCGGTGGCGGTGGGCGTCGCCGGGGCGAGCCACTGTGCCTCCAGCTCGTGCACGGCATCGGCCACGATGCGGAAGCGCCTGTACAGGGACCGGACGGGAAGGACCCCGTTGTGCACCCAGCGGCGTATGACGCTCTCACCGGCTGCGAGGATGCGCGCGGCCTCGGCGACCGTGTAGGTGTCGTCCCGGGTGCCCTCGGCCGTCACCCGGGTTTCGAGTCGTCGGCTCACGATGCCGGCGAGGTCGGACTCCCGGTAGCAGCGCGGCGTCTGCCCGGGGATGCCGATGCCGGGAAGTGTGCCGCCTACCGCCCAGCGGCGGATGGTCGCGATGGTGACCCCGGCGATCTCCGCGGCCTCGCCTGTGGACACCTCGTCGATGGCGGTGGGCGCTAGGGCTGTCGATCCGGGGTGCACGGCCGCCACGCGCATGACGTCGGAGCGCCGGTAGCGACGCAGCGAGCTTGCGGGGCTGCGGACGACGGGGAGAACGCCTTGATCGGCCCACCTGCGGATGTCGATGGTGTCCACCCACGCGAGATCCGCGGCTTCCCCGACCCACAGCAGGTCATCGCTCTCGGCGGTGAGGGCGTCGAGATCGGCGGCCATGCGGAAGATGGCTTCGCGGTCGAACCAGCGGCGCCCGTCCGGGGCCTGTTCGGTGGGGATGTGGCCCTTGAGAGCCTTGGCTCTGACGGTGCATGGGGCGAGATGCAGGATGCGGGCGACCTCTTCGGGGTGTATGGCGTTGGGGGGAAGGGGCCGCATGGTGGAGGCATCGGCCGCGCTGCGTGCTGCGGTGTGGGCCTGCGATGTGTCGAACATGGGGGGCTTTCCATCTCGGGGGGTTGGGGGTGCCCCCTCCCGCGACCGGGGGCGGGCACGGGAAGGGGCTGCGGTCGGGCGATCGGCGACCCGGCCCGGTGGGCGTCTTTGGGTCAGGTCTGCCAGTTGAGGAGGAAGTACCGGCCTTCGTCGGGGAGCGCCCCCCCACTGGGTGGTGAACGCCTCCATGAGCGCGGTCGCGTACATCTGGGTGTCGGCGTCGGCGACGGTCCGGGGCGCGCGGGTGCGCACGCCGGTGGTGGGGCGGGACTCGACGTAGAGGTGGTCGGCGCCCACCGAGACCGACAGCTTGGCCGCGCCGGTGCGGGCCGTGGTGGCGGTCATGACCTCCGACAGGCACAGCGCCGCCGCGGCGGCCATGTCGTCGGGCATCCCTGCCTCGATGGGCAGGAGCGCGGTGAGCCACGCGCGGGCCTCGGCGATCTCGGCTCCGGCGTGGAAGGTGCGGGCGTGCGTGCTCACATGCGGTGCGTGGGTCGCCATCACGCGCCCACCAGTTCCCCAACGCTGAACGCCCCGGTCTCCCACGCGATGAGTCCTCCGCGCACGACTTCGGCGGGCGGCGAGACGTTGTCGGGGTCCACGACCGGCGCGGGCCGGCGCTGGACACCGGGGCGGATCGGGTCGGGCTGGGGCGGTGGGGAGGAAAGGCGGTGCCGGGCCGCATACCTCCGGTTTCGGGTCCTGGTCCCGGTGTGTGGGGGCCATACGAACCGGACGATCAGCCACAATATGGCGGTAATCTGCATGACGTCATCAGCTCCGAACTGGTGGCCACGCCCCCGGGTGATTCGCCGTCACCGCGGGGGCCTCGCCGTTCAGAGTCGTTCATAAGCGGGGAGATGCGCTATCAACATCAGAAGCTCCCGTTATTTTCGAGATTCGCTGTTCGTTTCCGAACGCTTCCTGAATACTTGTGGCTATGAGTGACTTCACGAGCGCGCTTCGCTCTCTGATTCGACAGTCCGGGATCAGTCAGGCGAAACTTGCGCGAACGGTCGGTTGGTCCCCTGCTCAGATATCGGCGCTGGTGAATGGCAAGGCGAACCCCAAGAGGGATCACGCGGAAGCACTGGACAGGGCGCTTGGCGCTGAGGGTCTGTTGGTGCGCCGCTGGCTTGAGCAGAAGCGGCGCGAGGCCGAGCCGGAATGGATGCAACGGATCTCTGATGTGGAAGACCACGCGGTTGAGATCCGGATCTGCCAGCCGGTCATCATCCCGTTCGTCCTCCAGAGCCCCGACTACACGCGAGCAGTGGTGCGCATGGGCCGTCCGCTGGACACAGACGAGCAGGTGGGCACGATCGTGGACCAGCGCATGCGACGCAATAAGCACCTGCTGCGAAAGGACGGCCCCAAGATCTCTGTGATGGTGCCCGACGCCGTGGTCCGGGCCGCTCCGCAGATAGCCCCCGATGCGCTGTCCCACGTGCTCGACCTGACAGAATCGTCCGTGTGCTTGCAGCTCATCCCCGACGCTGTGCACCTGGCTGCCGCAACAGGAGCGTTCCGCCTCATCAGCTTCGAAGACCGCCTGCCCGTGCTGTTCGCAGAACATGCCATGGGAGGAACGCCCTTCGATCTTCCCCGAGAGGTAGCCGCGTTCAACGCGGCGGCCAACCAGTTGCAGGCATCGGCGCTCAGTCCTGAGGAATCCCGCAAGAGGATCGAGGAACTAACGTGAACGACTTCCACAAATCCAGCTACTCCCACTCTTCCGGTGAGTGCGTAGAGGTTGCAGAGGGCCCGACGACCCTCGTTCGGGACACGAAGCACCGTGACGGCGTGGTCCTCGCCGTGCCCGCGTCGGAGTGGCGTGCGTTGCTGGCCGACCTCGACTCCCTGTAGCGCCCGCGCCCCCTGGCCTCCCCTCCCGTCGACGGCGAATTCCAGGGGGCGTTGCAACACAAGTGATCCACTGGCTGTCGCCAGGAGCTTAGCGAGACGCTCGGCTGGGGTTTCCCAGCCGAGCGTTTTACGTGGCTGGCTGTTCATCTCCGCCGTGACGGCGTCCCGGGTACCCAGACCAAGCCACCGTCCACGACCTGCGCTCCCCGGGCCACAGCATCCGCTCGCTCCGACGTCGGCCGCGCATGGGCACCGGCACCGTGCCCCGCTGTATCCGCGCGCGCTTCTGGGCTCACGCTGGGTAACCGCTCCATGGAAACCGGGCGAGAGCAGCCAAAACGCGAATAGCACCAACTGGATCTCCGCAGCGGGTTGACCATGCTCTAGGAGCATGGTTTTGGCTATCCGTGCGCCCGCTGTTTCGGGGGAACGGAGTAGACGCCGGATCGCGCGTCATGGTCGCGCGCTCGCATGCGCGTAGTCGGCTCGATCCAACTGGTCTGTGACCACCTCCCCGCCCGGGCAGTGCTGCCCCATATGTCGCGAGGAGGAGCGGATATGAGTCTGACTACCAGTACCGAATACGGGATGACGACCGGCAGGGACGCCATGGAGGAGGCCCATGGCGAGTGCAACGCCGTCTACACCAAGGTGGACTTCCTGCGCGACTCGCTGAAGTCGAGCTGGCAGGGCGGCGCGGAGGCGGGCTATGAGACCGCGCTGGTCAAGTGGCTGGAGGAACTCCGGCTCATCGTCAACGGCATGAACAACATGATCGGCACGTTCGGCGGGACCACGCTCGGCATGTTGAACCTGGAGGACGAGAACCTCGTCACCTCCAACGCCTGGATGAGCCAGCTCAACCCCAACCAGAGCGCCTGAACGCCACCTCCCCCTTTTCCATTCTGAACCAGGCCGTCCCCTGGGGCGGATCCGGGAAACGAAACGAGCAGCAGCAAATGAGCGATTTTTCCGTCAAGTATTCGGGCATGGACGATTCGGCGTTCGACCTGCGTGCGCGCACGCAGGAGATCCGCGAATCCCTCGACAAGCTGGCCTCGAAGATGGCCCGGGTCCGCGGCGAGCTCGACGGTGCCACGGCCGAGAACTACGACAACAGCATGGCGCAGTGGCAGCTCAACGTGCAGGACATGGAGTTCCTGCTCACCCGGGCGGAGCAGGCGCTGATCCTGATCCGCGACAACTACCAGAACACCGACAACAAGCTGTCCCTGGAATGGGTCTCGCGGAACATGTAGCCGCCGCCCGCCGGTGACGGGTACGACCGGCCGGCGGGTCGAGGAGTGAGGAGATCGAGTAATGGCGGAGCAGACCGAGATCACTTTCGGGTACCTGCGCAGATTCCGTGATGAAAATATCCAGGGCATGTTGACGGACCTCCGTGATCAGAGAGACAGGCTGAACGCCTACGTCGACGATGAAGTCTCCAAGGATAAGCCGCCGATCAATGGAATTCACTTCGGGAACCCGGAGGTCTTCCCTCAGGCGGGCAATCTCGGCGTCACTCTGAATAACAATGTGCGACTGATTCGCGAGCAGCTCAACGGACTGATCAAGGAGTTCGAGGGGTTGGACTACCGATTGGAAAAGGTGCACATAAGGTTCGAGAACACCGAGGACGACCAGGTGGTGACCGCTCAAGAACTCGCGTACATCATCGACCCCGAGAACGTCGCGCAGGCGCGCAATACCCTCGGCGATGACAGCGGCGAGGATGCCGGCTGATCAGTCAAGATTCACCGGGTCGGACGCCTAACGGTCCGGCGGGAGGTCGCGTGGCGGCGCTGAGGGAGATCGGGTGAGGAGGAGTCATGCCGAAGGGAAATGAAGGGGATATCCCCCTAGAGCAGGATGAGGGGCTGGGTGAAAAGGATCCCGAAAATCCCGATCTCTCAGCGCATCCGGTACCCACTGAACTCCACCATATTATCAACTCCATCTCCGACAAAGGGATGGGCGACCCATACGCGCCGATGATGTCCGCCGGGGACGTCCTGAAGGCCGACTGGTTCCAAAGCTTCAAGTCCGACCAGAAAAGCCCGGACGGACTCACTCATTGGCTGGAGTCGCATCTCGGACCGACCGAACCGACATGGGTCCCGAACCCGGCGGGTGGCCCCATGGGCGGATCGTTTGTCGGGGGCTCCGACGCGAAGACGTACTACTCCGGGATCGCCATAGGAACCTTCTTCAACGAAGACGACGGCCAATCCTTCTTCAAGCATTTGGCCACCAACCTCGGTGGGCCGTGGGCGGGGAAAGACAGCAATACCTTCAGCCCGACGAGAATGGTCGAACTCGAAGCGGTACTCGAGGACGTGGTGGCCCTGGCGAACCGCTCGGCCGACGATGCCGGGGACTGGGTTACCAGTGCCGGCGACGCTCTGAAGGGGGCGACCGGCGACATTTTCGTGGAGCACCTACGCAACTTGCATGCGCGCTTCGATCACCTCGCCACGCAGGTTGCCCCCTACCCTGGTGCTCTCCAGGAAGCCAGGCACACGATCCTCTCCGGTGGCATCATTCTGAATGCAGCTGCCACTCACTGGCTCAAGACCCCCAGGGGGATCCCCTTAAAGGCCATCGACGACTGGTTCGAGCGGAACCGGACGATCGCCACCATCGAACCGGGCGACAAGACCACGTGGATCGGGTTTCTCGGTAAAGCCAACAATCCCGACACGTGGAAGTTCATCCAGGAACTGATCAAAAAAGAGTGGACCGATAACCTGAATGACAACTTCGCTGCAATCGCCTCGGAGACCATGCAGGTGGTCGACAGCCACTACAGAGATGTAGGCGGCGAGCTCACGGCGATCACGGATGCGGAAGGCCTGATGCCGCTCGACTGGTCCGGCGGGAGCGGCGGGGGTGGCGGCTTCGGACCCGACGACGATGACGAGAGTGAGGACAACGACAAATCCGACACCCAGAAGGAGTACGAGGAGCTACTCGAAGATTATTACAAGAATGAGATCGAAAACCTCAACGATCTCATGAATGACGACGACGGCGATGGAGAGGGAAGTGACAACGATGACGACGGCGGGCCGTCCGACTCCCAGAAAGAGTACGAAGAGGCGCTCGATAAGTACTACCAGGACCTGCTAAAGGATCTGGAGAGTGGTCCCGAGAGCAGCGAAGACGACCTCACGGAGGACGGTGGCGGGGGAAATAACGATGGCCCCGACATGGAGGACGAGTACAACAACGCGCTCGACGACTACTACCAGAACTCGATCAACGATCTGAACTCCGGTCCCGAGGGCGGCGGTGGCGACCTCGACGAGGACGGCGGTGGCAACGGCGGTGACGGCCCGGCCTCGGAGGACCGGTTCAACCGGACGCTGGACGACTACTACAACCGGCAGTCCGACGACCTTGAATCGGAGATGAACAGTGGACCGCCTCCGCCGGTCGGTGGCGGCGGGTCTCTGGGCGGTGGCGGAGGCGGGAACAACAACCGCCGGTCGTCGGAGGAGCGCTACAACCGGCAGCTGGACGAGTACTACGACCAGGCCGCCCGCGACCTCGACCGGGACCTGGACTCCGGCCCGAACGGTGGCGGCGGCAGCCTGGGGGGCGACGGTGGCGGAGAGCCGCCCACGGCCGAGGAGTACGAGCGCCGCCTCAACGAGTACTACGAGGAGCAGTCCGGGGGCCTGGACCGGCTGATGGCCGAGTCACCCGACCCCGACGGCGACGGCCGCAACGACGACGGCCAGGCGCTGACCCCGGCGGAGCAGGAATACCAGCAGGCACTGGACGAGTACTCCAAGAATCAGCGCGAGGACCTCGAACAGCTCCGGTCGGGTCCCGAAGGGGGCGGCGGCGACCTCGGTGGCGGGGGCGACGCCGCCGAGTACGAGCAGCACGTTCAGGAGTACGCCGACCAGGAGAAGGCCAACCTCGACCGGCTGCGGGACGACGTCAACGGCATCACCGACGAGAACGGGAACCCCGCGCCGGAGCTGGAGGAGTACCGGCAGCAGCTCAACGACTACTACGACCAGCGCTCCCAGGAGCTGGACGACCTCGTGTCGGGACCGGACTCCGGCGGTGGCGACCTGGGTGGTTCCGGCGGGGACGGTTCGTCGGCGGATGAGTACCAGGACCGCCTGAACGAGTACTACGACCAGCAGGCCGCGGACCTCGAAGAGCGAATGAATTCCGGCCCTGAGGGGGGCGGTGGCGACCTGGGTGGTTCCGGCGGGGACGGTTCGTCGGCGGATGACTATCAGGACCGGCTGAACGAGTACTACGACCGGCAGACGGCCGACCTCGAAGAGCGGATGAATGCCGGCCCTGATGGCGGTGGGCTCGGCGACTCCCTGGGGCGCGACAACGGCGGGGACCAGGAGGGCTCACCTCCGCCGTCGTACTCCATCGGCAACGGGTGGGACAGCCCGGGGTCCAGCGAGGACCCCAACGCTGCGGGCGACCAGCCCGACGCCAACGGCATCACGGGCGGCGGCGGCGACCTGCGCAGCAACCCGCCCGCCGACGAACCCGACACGTTCACCGGCGGGGTCGACAACGGCAATGGCAATGGCCAGGGCGGCGGCAACTTCAGCGGCCTCGGCGGCGGGATGGGGGGCATGGGCGGCGGGATGCCACCCATGATGCCGCCGATGGGCGGCATGGGCGGGGGTATGGGCGGCGGCGCCGGTCAGGGCGAGAACGCGCGCACCCGTGCCGCCTGGATGTCGGAGGACGAACGCGTCTGGGGCACCAGCGCGGGCGAGCGGATCTCGGTGCTGGGCCGCCCCGGCGCCGACGGGAACACGAAGGGAAGTCCAGATGAGTACGTACCCGGAGGAGATCGAGCAGGCGCTCGCACGTCTACGGGAGGACCAGGAGAAGCTCACACAGGCAAGCGCAAGCCTGGCCTCGGCAACCGAAGAGGCCGTCTCCAAGGATCGGGCGATCAGCGCGAAGATCAACGCTGAGGGCCAATTGGTCGAGCTGAAGTTCCGCACCGGCTCCTACAAGTCGATGGCGCCGGCCGAATTGTCGGCGGCCGTCATGGACGTGGTCGAGCGCGCCCGCGACCGGATGCAGGACCGGGTGCTGGAGGCCTACGCCCCCTTCGCACCCGAGGGGACGGACATGGAGGCCGCCCGGGCGGGCGGATTCGACCCCGCCAAGATGATGGCCGATCTCGGCCTCGACAAGTTCGACTTCCCCGGCCCGGGCCGCACCGGCCGCTGACACGCGCGGCCGTCGGCCACATTGACCCGAGACACCCAAAGGGGCCCCAATATGTCCGGCGATTACATGCGCCTGTACACCGAACTGATGGCGAAGGAAGGCTCGATGCTGTATGAGCCGGCTGATCTCGTCGAAAAAATCCGGCAGGAACTCCTCCAGGAAGTAGAGACCCATCGTGTCGCCGCCTGGGGCCACGACGACGAGATCGCCAAAGCAGGCACGACAAATTACGATCCTGTCGTTGAGCAGATGGAGGAATTCTTGTCCGCTTTCGAGGAGGCCCTCAGGGGAACTGCGGACAACTTCGTGCGAAACGCCGGGCTCGGAGACCGGACCGAGGACGGCAACCTGGACGTCACCGAAGGCCTGGACAGCCTGATCAACGGCGGGCCCGGCAACGGGTCCAGGAAGTAGCGGGCAGGCGGTCAGGGATGCGGATTCCGGAGGGGCTGGCGGAGCTCTTCTATTGGTTCACGGGCACGGAGTGGTTCGACGCGGACACAGCGCGGCTCGGCCTGCTGCGCGACGCCCATCTCAGGACCGCCGAGACGCTGGAGGCCGAACTCCCCGAGCTCATCAGATCGGTCACGGGCCGGATGCGCTCGACCTTCGACGCCAAGTTCGCCGATGACTTCTCCGAGGCGATGGGTCAGTTCATCTCCGGGAAGAACAACTATGTCCAGGCCGGCGCCGACGCGAACAAAGAGACCGCCAAGTTCCTGACCGATACGATAGAGCAGGTCGAGTACACGCAACGCACGATCTTAGGGCAGCTCGTCCAGCTCTTCCTAGAGATCCAAATGGCCATCTTCATGGCCAAATTCACCTTCGGTGCCACCGCGCTCAAAATCCCCTTCCTCAGGCGGCTCGGAAACCTGCTGGCCCAGAGGATCATCCTCTTCCTGATCAACTGGCTGCTGACGCAGTTGGTGATCAGCGTCTCCTTCTCGATGACGCTGGACCAGGTCGTCCAGCGATCCCTGATTGAGCAGGGACTCGCCAAGGGCAATAACAAGGACTTCACCAGGGACGCGGGCCTCGGCGGCATCTTCGACGGCTTCTTCGGGGCCGTGTTCGGCGCGCTCGGCAGTGGGCTCAGCCACTGGATCAGCAACAACTTCGGCGACATCCTCAAGCTCAACCTGCGCGACGGAGGACCGGACCCCACGCCGACCCCGAACACCATCAGAGGGCTCGGAGACGACATTCCGGCTCCGCCACCGCGCAACGCTGTCGACGCGCCGAACGGCAGCCCGTCGCCGGACGGCGGCCCCGCGCCCAAGTCGGACCGCGACGTCGAGACCGGCCCGTCAGGCGGTCCGGGGCGCAACCCCGATGACGTCCCCGGGGGCGGGCCGGTCCCCGTTCCGCCGCCGGTCCGTGGGGCCGACGGGAGCCCGCTGCCTCCGGTGCGCGACACTCCGCCCCCGCCGACGCGCGATGCCCCGCCTCCGCCCGGCGGTCGCGAGGGAGTGCCCGAGCCTCCGCCCGGCGCCGGCGGGCGCGACCTTCCGCCGAACCTCGTCGATGACGTGTCCCGCGTGTTCTCCCGCAACGTCGAGGACCTGATGGGGCCGGTGGGGCCCCGCCCGCGCCCGTGGGACAACGTGGCCACCGTGAACCGGTTCCGCGACGACATGGGCACGGTCTTCGCCAACAACTTCGGCGATCAGATCGGCCGCGATGCCGCTCGCGACCTGGGGCGCGACTACGCTGGCGCCTTCGCTGCGAACTGGGGCCGGCACGACATCGGCGATGCACTGGCGCGGGTCCTCGACGACGTCCCCGGCGGCCCGGCCGGCCGGCTGTCGCCGGAGGTGAACCAGTTCCTGTCGCGGAACCTGCCCGAGGGGATCGGTTCCAGTCTGTCGGAATTCGCCGGGAACTGGCGGCGCATGGCCGCGGAACTCGTCATCAACCCCGCGGAGGGCGCGGCGACCAACGTCTTGGCCGAGGGCACCACCAACGTGGCCGTCTCCCCGGAGCACAAGTTCGTGGTGACCGGCGGGACCCCCGTCGCCGGGGCCTTGAACTCGCTGGGCGCCATGGCCGGCACGGCCGGTGGGATCAAGTTGCTGGACGGGGTGGAGAACCTGTTCTCGTCCACGCCCGGCGGGCCCGGTGCCCCCACACCGCCGCCGGCCATGGAGTCCGACCCCACAACGGGCTCCGGCGCTCTTGGAGCGTCCGGCGACGGCGGCGGGCCCGCCGACCGTAACGGTTGGGGAGGCAACGGGGGGCAGGGCGGGGACCGCGGCAACGGGCCGCACGACCGGCAGGGCCCGGCCGACGATGAGGGCATCGGCGGAGCCCGGGACCGACTCGACCTCCGTGAGAGCGACGACCTCGCCGACGACGCCCCCGACGCGGGCCCTGGACACAGGGACCTGCCGGGCACCGGCGACAACGCGCGCTCC
This sequence comes from Nocardiopsis mangrovi, assembly GCF_042653925.1. Classification (NCBI taxonomy): domain Bacteria; kingdom Bacillati; phylum Actinomycetota; class Actinomycetes; order Streptosporangiales; family Nocardiopsidaceae; genus Nocardiopsis; species Nocardiopsis mangrovi. Next base: position 85,874 of record NZ_JBHSFQ010000015.1, on the reverse strand, counting down.
ACCTTGCCGCCGGGGCCCCTCGTGCATCCGGCCCCGCCGCCCGGCGACCCCGCGGCCCAGGACATCCCGAGCCGGCCTCCCGGCCTAGAGGACTCGCCCACACCCGTGCGCGAGAACGACCCCGGCGTGGCCGTGATCCCGCCCGCCGGCCTACCGGGAGACGGGGACGCCCGCGGCGTGGACACCCCTGCCGCCCCGCCCCGGACGTCCACCGAGTCCCCGGCGCCGCCGCCGAGCGAGGACGCTCTCGCGGACGGGGCCCTCGTAGAGGGCCCCGACGAGGTCGCCGGGGCCCCGCAGGGCAACGGCGACGGGGGGCAGCGTCCCGTCGGCGACGTCCCCATCGCCCCGGTCGGATTCGCGGGCACCCCGCCCCCCGCGTCGACAGCCCCGCCCGCGCAGGGCGCGGACGGCGCGGGAGCCCCGCGGCCCAACGCCACCGCCCCACGCGCCGGCGCCGACAACGGTGCGCCGCGTGGTGAGGGCGCGTCGGCGACCGCACCCCGGCCCGCACCGGGCGAGGAGGGTGCGCCCGGCGTCGCGGACGACGCCGCCGTCGTGACCACGGAGAATAGGCAGGACGGGACGCTCCTGCCGGAGGGGTCGCCGACCCCGGAGACGGCCCCCACCCCGTTGGCGAAGGAGTTCGCCGAGGCCCTGACCCCTCCGGTCACGGAGAGCGCCGACCAGCCCCGGATGGACACCGGGGCGGATCAGCAGGTCCCGGACCTGGCTGCGGACGATGCCGTGGCCGATGCCCGCGAAGAGGCGACCCGGTTGCGGGCCATTGCCGATGCCGCGAGGACGCGTGCGCAGGAGATGGCCGCCGGGGCCGAGTCCGAATCCGTCGTGCAGGAGGCGCAGGCCGCCGCGCGCGCCGCGGAGATCGCGGCTGATGATGCGGAGTACTTCGCCGATTTGGCCGAGGTGGATGTGCGCACCGCCGAAGAGCGCTTGGAGAACGCCCGCCGGGCGGCGCGGGCCGCCGAGCGGCACGCCGCCGACCTCGCCCGGGAATCGTCCCCCGAAGCCGAGGCCGACGAGCGGACAGTTATCGACGACGCCGCCGACGATGCCGGGAACCCGTATGACAGCCTGTCGGTGAAGTCGCCGGCCGTCTCCGAGCCTGTTGATCCCGATGCCCCGTTGCACGGGAAGCCGTTCACACCGCTGGATCTTTCGGCCCTCATCGGTCCCAAGCAGGAGTCGGGGGACGGGCCGGTCCTCCCGGGCGGGCTCGCTGACCCCTACGGTCAGTTCTTCGGGGGGCAGTCGCCGCTTCAGGTCTTCATGGCGGGCCAGCGTCGGCGCCGCCCTCGCCGCTACGCCGACGCCACGCAATACATGCAGCCCGGACCTTCGTCCCAGGAAACCGGATACCCGGCGACCTTCCCCGCTGAAACGCAGATCCCCCAGAACACGGAACCCGAGCACTCCGAGCAATCCCAGTACCCCCAGCAATCGCCGTACTCCCAAGACACCGGGCAATCCCAGTACTCCCAGTACTCCGCCGGGTCCTACGACGCCTCGGCGGTAATGCACGACCAGCAGCCCGAAGCTTCGTCCCGGGAAACCGCGCAGGCCCAGGTCGATCGGTCCGAAGTGCTTGAGCGGTGGAACGGGACCTTCGAGGGCATCGAGGACCTCTCCGCCGGCATCCAGGACCTCGTCGCCGCCGCCGCATCGGGGCCCGTGCACCGGCAGGTGTTCGACGACCAAGGTGACGACGGCCGCACCGAACTCGTGCACTTCGCCAATGGCGCACAGGCGGTCCACAAGGACATCGAGACGAGATGGGACCGCAGCAACCGCGCCGACGCCGAACACCTCGCCTCACTGGTCGGGCGCTCCATCGGCGCCAACGTCCCCGGTGTCCTCCGGCTCGGCGAGAACGACCTCTACATGCACTTCATGTACGGCGAATCGGGGTTCACGCACTTCGGCAACCCGGAGTCCCCCCTCACCCACACGCGCGACGGGCATGTTCTGGGCCTGCTCGACGTGCTGATCGCCAACGGCGACCGCAGCCCCGGGAACTGGCTGGACCAGGGCAACGGCCGCGTCGCGGGTATCGACCACGCCAGGGCGTGGCTCTTCACACCCGAAGACCCCACCGACCTGGAGGGAATGCGCCACACCGACTCCATGCGGCCGTTCTACGACTTCGACCAGAACAGGTGGATCGCCAACCCGCTGACCCAAGCCGACATCGAGTGGCTGGGGCCGCGGCTGGACCGGCTGCGTCCCGAGTTCGAGCGCCTGGGCCGGGCCGCGTGGTTCGACGAGATGATGGCGCGCTTGGACATGCTGGCCCGCAACGCGCGGGGGACGACCGGCCTACTGGGGCAGGACACCGATCTCCCCGGTTCTCGCCGTGATGACGACCCGCCCGCGCCCGGGGGCGGGCGGGGTGGGTCCTCTTCTGCCGGGCCCGCGTCGGGCTCCGGGGGAGGTACCCGGCGGCCGGGCCACGGGTCGGGTCATGGGGGCGATTCCCGGCATTGGTACTCGGGTTCGGGCGGGTATCGCAGGCACGATGTCAGTGAAGCACCGCTTCAGGACTCCATAACCGCGGATCGGCAGGTCCCGGACCTGGTTGCGCATGACGCCGTCGCCAATGCCCGCGAGGAGGCGGCCCGGTTGCGGGCGGTTGCCGATGCCGCGAGGACGCATGCGGAGGAGGTGGCAGCTGGGGCGGAGGCCGACTCCGTCGTGCGGGAGGCGCGGGCGGCCGCGCATGCCGCTGAGGTCGCGGCCGATGATGCGGAGTACTTCGCCGATTCCGCTGAGATGAACGTGAGCAGGGCCGAGGAGCGCGTGGAGGACGCCCGCCGGGCGGAGCGGGCCGCCGAGCGGCACGCCGCCGACCTCGCCCGGGACTCGTTCCCCCGAGCCGAGGCCGACGAGCGGGCAGTTGTCGACGGCGCCGCCGATGATGCCGGGAGCCCGTACGACAGCCTGTCGGTGAAGTCGTCGGCCGTCTCCGAGCCTGTTGATCCCGATGCTCCGGTGCACGGGAAGCCGTTCACACCGCTGGATCTTTCGGCCCACGTCGATCCCAAGCAGGCATCGGGGGACGCGCCGGTCCTCCCGGGCGGGCTCGCCGACCCCTATGGTCTGTTCTCCTGGGGGCAGTCGCCGCTTCAGGTCTTCATGGCGGACCGTCACCGCTACGGCTACGGCTACGGCGCCGATGGCTACGGCGCGGACCCCGGCCCCTCCGGCCAATACCAAGGTGCGGACGGATACGACAACCCCGCTGAAGCCTCGGGCCCGCAGTACCCCGCCGGGACGCAGATCTCCCAGTTCGCAGCCCCTCAGTACTCCCGGTACTCCACGCAGGACCAGTACACCCAGTACCCGACGGCCGACCAGTACACCCCACACTCCACTGGGCCTTACGACGCCTCAGCACTGACGCACTACCAGCAGCCCGCGGCTTCGACCGCGGAAACCGGGCAGGCCCCCTACTCCGCGTACTACGGCGCCCCCGACCAAGGCCACGCGCCCACGGCGCCCCCGCAGTCCCGGCAACCCGCGGGCAGCCACACCCAGGCGGGACCCGCCAGATGGCACGGGTCCTACAACGGGATCGACGACCTGGTCGCCTCCGCGCACACCGGAATCGCCCAACGATGGGCGTTCGGCGAGGGAGGAGGCGAGGGCGAACTCACCGAACTCGTGCGGTTCGCAGATCGGGATGGCACGCTGGCGGTCCACAAGGTCACCGAGAACACCGAACTCACCGCGGACCCCGAAGCCGACCCCGAGGACGTCGCCAACGAGTCGGCGTCGGCCCGCCAGCGCGCCGACGCCGAGCAGCTCGCCTCGCTGGTCGGCCGCGCCATCGGCGCCGACGTTCCCGGCGTCTACCGAGTCGGCTACAACGAGTTGTACATGCACTACATGGCCGGCAGGTCAGGGGAGGAGCTGGGCGGCCGGCTCGGCCCTTTGCTGACCGGGACGGCGTCCGGGCGCAGATTGGGGCTGCTGGACATCCTCATCGGCAACAGCGACCGCAACCCCGGAAACGTGCTGTACACCGACCACGGGACGGTCATCGGCATCGACCACGGCGGTGGCTGGACCCTCGTGGACGACGAGCCCTACGATCCCAACGATCCACCGGACCTGAGCGAGACTCGCCACACGACGGCGATGGAGACCTTCTACGACTTCGCGAACGACCAGTGGATCGCCAACCCGCTGACCCGGGCCGACATCCAGTGGCTGGGTACCCGGCTCACCTCGCTGCGACCCGAGTTCGAGCGCCTGGGCCGGACCGACTGGTTCGACGGGATGATGGCGCGCTTCGGCATGCTGGCCCGCAACGCGCGGGGGACCGCGGGCCTGCTCGTGGAGGACAGCGGTCCTCCTCGTTCTCGCCGTGATGACGACCCGCCCAGGGGCGGTCAGGGCGGGTCCTCTTCGGGCCGGGGCGCGTCGGGTTCCGGGGGAGGTACCCAGCGGCGGGACCACGGGTCGGGCCATGGGGGCGACTCCCGGCATTGGCACTCGGGTTCGGGCGGGCATCGCAGGCACGATGTCAGCGAGGCACCCCTTCAGGACTCCACGACCGCGAATCAGCGGGTTCCGGACTTGGCTGTGCACGACGATGCCGCCGATGCCCGTCGGGAGGCGGTGGAGCTGCGGGCGGTTGCCGATGCCGCTCAGGAGCGTGCGCAGGAGGTGGCCGCTGGGGCCGAGGCCGAATCCGTCCGGGGGGAGGCGCAGGCCGCCGCCCATGCTGCCGAGATCGCGGCCGACGATGCGGAGTACTTCGCCGATTTGGCCGAGGTGGAAGCGCGCACCGCCGAAGAGCGCGTGGAGAACGCCCGCCGGGCGGCGCAGGCCGCCGAGCGGCACGCCGCCGACCTCGCCCGGGAATCGTCCCCCGAAGCCGAGGCCGACGAGCGGGCAGTTATCGACGGCGCCGCCGACGATGTCGGGAGCCCGTATGACAGCCTGTCGGCGAAGTCGCCGGCCGTCGCCAAGGCGGCTGATCCTGATGATTCGTGGCGCGGGAATCCGCCGACGTCGTTGGAGCTTTCGGCCCTCATCGGTCCCAAGAAGGCATCGGGAGACGCTCCGGTTCTTCCGGGTGGGCTCGCCGATCCCTATGGTCTGTTCTCCGGGGGGCAGCCGCCGCTTCAGGTGTTCATGGCGCTCGGCGGCGAGGGGGCGTCCTCTCCCTTCCAGCTGACCCGGCCGCTCCCCGGCGCCTCTGGCGATGACTCCGGTGGTCAGGCGCGGCCATCAGCTGGTGACGACAGCACGAGGATCTCTGTGACGGCCCTGGAAGGGGAGGATCGCACCATTGTCGCCCTCATCGGGGAGCAGGGTGAGGGGGAGCGCGACCCCATCAATAGCGTCTTTCGGCAGATGGCCAGAATAACGGAGACCCAGGTCGACAGCCGTCTTGGCAACATCCGTAGCAGGGTGGGGGCGCAGGACAACGCCGCCCTGGGGCGGATGGCCCGCGAGAGCGGGCTCAAGCCCGAGGCCCGCTATCTCCGCGCTACGCCCATTGTCCTTGTCACGGACCTGGATGGGGAGGATCGCACCATGGCCGCCCTCCTCGGGCAGCAGCAGGGCGAGGGGGGGCGCGTCTCCGTCAACAGCGTCTTTCGGCAGATGGCCGGAGTGTCGTTGAGTACGGTCCGTAGGCGCCTTGGCAACATCCGTAGCAGGGTGGGGGCGCAGGACAACGAGGCCCTGGGGCGGATGGCCCACGCGGCCGAGCTGGTGCCCGAGGCCCGCTACCTCCGTGTCCCCACCGGCGGCCAGACCACTACCGCGGGCGCGGTCCCCGAGTCCGCGTCCCACGAGGTCACCAGCCCCGATCCTGAGAACCTGCCTGATGCCGGCGATGTCGTGAGTGGTCCCGGTGATGGCGAGGTCGGCCGTGTCCTGGTGGCCCCGCCTGCGCAATGGTTCGGCCGTGACCCGGACCAGGATCCCGGCGGGGGCATGGGCAACAACGTCCGTGCAAGGGACGACGAGGCGGCCGATCAGTGGGCGCGGATGCACCTGCCGATCGTGGAGACCGTGGCGGGGGCGGTGTCTGGGGTGGAGGGTGCCCACGTCCTGGGTATCACCGCCAACCAGGCCGGATCCTTCCTGGAGTACACCGGTTATGTCGGCGGCATGGTCGATGAGGGGCTGGCCGGCGGCTATGTCGTACCCGATGACCGCGACGATTTCGCGTGGATCGTCGGCGATATCGATACGGTTCTGGGGTCGGCGGCGCTGCCGGTGGCGGTCACCGTGCACCTGGGGGCCGGGGCGGGGTTGCTAGAGCGATTGGGTATCGACCCCCACCGTCCCCTTGATGCCGCCGTGGGCACGGTGGCGGATGTTCCGCACTACCTCGCCGGCACGTTCGGTTCACGCGCGGTCGAGGATGCGTGGGCCTATGTGATGGTCCGCGTCCCTGGGGGGTTCCCGGCCGTCCACGTGGCCGGGGAGCCGGCCGACGGGCCAGGGCGTGTGCTGGTGGCGCGGGGGTCGCGTCTTGTCGTCCATGCCGTCTACCGGCATGCCGGTGAGCGTGTCCCGGGTGGGGGTGTGGGGGACCTGTTGTTCGTGGAGGCCGAGGTCGTGCCCGCGGGGTGGGTGCCTATGCCGGGCTGGGTGCCCAGCCCTTCCGGCGATGCCTACCACGGCTACCAGGTGGTCGCTGATACCACTTCGCGGGAGCAGGACGCTTTCAGCGGCGGCTTCGGTGACTGGGGGACAGCGGGCGAATCCGGCGTCGGTGGTGACATTGACCGTGCCATTAGCGAGGACCCTTTTGCTGTCCTGGATGCAGCGGGCGTATTGGATGACGCGGAGGACATTTTCGGCGGTGCCGGCCGGGGGGAGGTGTCCGGCTCCCTTCCCCCTGCCGTCGACGACCTTTACGGCTTCTTGGGCGATGCGGGCGCTGGTGCGCGCCATACCACGGACTTGGGAGACCTGCCCGATGCGCCTGACGATGCGGACCGCGGCTCCTCCGATGCCAGCGACAGCGACGACCTCTATGGCGTCTCCGACGACGAGGGTCGCGATGGCATCCGGTCCCGGGCACCGGAACCGGCCCGATCCGCCGACTATGCCCTCGGCCGTGGTGGCGATCCCGAAAGCCTTCCCGACGCCCCTGCCGCCCTGGCCCCGGTCAGGGAACTCACCGCCGAGCAACTAGAGCGGGCTCTCGTCGGCATCAGTAAGCTGAGCAACCGCGAATTCGACTTCTTCGTGGCTTTGGGGGCCGGGCGCACCGACGAGGACATCAGGACCGGACTCGATATCCGGACGCGCCAAGCTTTCTTCGCCCTCATGGAGGGGGTCACGGGTTCTCTCGGTGTGGAGGGCCGCGAACAGGCGGTCGCCGTAGCTCGTGCCGCCGGACTGACCGATGACTCCGTCCCCACCGATCTGACACCCCAGAAGCGACAGGAACGGGCCCTCATACGGGTCGGCACCCTGGACGACGACGGGCGTCGGCTCTTGAACCTCCTGCCCAAGAGAGACAGGGATATCGCCCAGGAGTTCCGCTCGACCCGCATCGGGGCCAAAGACCGCGTCAGCAAGCTCGTTCACCGCCTTGGGGTGCTGGACCGCGCCGAAGCGATCTCCGTCTCCCACGCCGCCGGACTGGCTCAACTCACCGCCGAGCAAATAAGCCGGGCTTCGGACAAGATTAACGACCTGAACGACAGGGATGTCGAAGTCTTGCGGGATCTGGGGGCCCGGCGGGATATCGACAAGATCCACAAGCGCCTGAAGAAGCGCGGAGGCTCAGCCCTCAAGAAGGAGTCGGTCGCCAGATACGTCCGGGAGGTCGTCCGTACCTTGGGGGTGAACAACGCCGCCGAGGCGGGCGCCGTCGCCCGCGCCGCCGGCCTTGCCCCTGCCACCGCCGACAGCGGCCAGGCGTCCGCCACAGCCGCAGCAGCCGACCCCGAGCCCATCGTCGTCGACGACGATTCCGACTCCGATTCCGACGATGACGACGGGGACTTCGGTGATTTCCTCGGCGGTGAGGGTGGTCCCGGCCCCGGGCGTGGCCCGGATGATGACGGTCCTCCGGCTCCCGCGGCGGCGGGCGGACAGGGCGGATCCTCCTCAGCCGCCGGCCGGCGCACCGGTCCTACAGGCGGCGGCGGTGGCCGCACGGGCGGCGCTGGCTCGGGTCGAGGCGGCTCCTCCGCCGATCACCGTAAGGACGACGTCCGCGGCACCTCCGACGGCCTCTCCGACGGGCGGGGCCCGGTCGGCGCCGAGGCGGGCGCCGTCTCCTTCGCGTTGGAGCGGCAGGTGCCGTTGCCTCCGTCTCCCGCCCCCGCCCGGTCGGTATCAGGGTCTGCCACCACCGCTGGCGAGTTCCCGCATCCCCCAGAGGTGTCGCGGTCGGCGCACGGCCAGGGCCTTGCTGAGCTGTTCAGCAGCGAGCTCAATCGTGAGGCCGCCACGTCGCGGGGCCCGGCCACCGAGCCGGAGGCACGGGCTGAGGTGACCGGTGCCGCGTCCGAGGGGAGCGATAACCGCGCCGTGCCCCCGGCACACCAGACCCCGCTCCTCGCCGATGACCCGCGAGACGGTCACGACCCCGACGACTCCAGCCACGACGACCTGTTCGCCCCTTCGCAGGCCGCCGCGCGCGCCGCGGAGGTCGCGGCTGATGATGCGGAGTACTTCGCCGATTTGGCCGAGGTGGAGGCGCGTACCGCCGAGGAGCGCGCCGAGAATGCCCGCCGGGCGGCGCAGGCCGCCGAGCGGCACGCCCACGACCTGACTCGGGACGTGTTCCCCGAAGCCGCGGTCGAGGAGCGGGGCGGTATCGACGGTGCTGCCGACGATGTGGGGGGCGCGAATGTCAGCCTGTCGGTGAAGTCGCCGTTCATCTCCGAGCCTGTTGATCCCGATGCCCCGTTGCACGGGAAGCCGTTCACACCGCTGGATCTTTCGGCCCCCTTCGATCCCAAGAAGGCATCGGGGGACTCTCCGGTTCTTCCGGGTGGGCTCGTCGATCCGTTCGGTCTGTTCTCCGGGGGGCAGTCGCCGCTTCAGGTGTTCACGGCGCTCGGCGGCGAGGGGTCGTCCTCCCCTCTCCAGCCGACCCGGCCGCCCGGAGCGGCCTCTGCCCAGGCGGGACCGACTCAGGGGCGAGGGCCCTCCCAGGCAACAGGAGCACCTGCTCCCTTCGGGGTTCCTTCCCAGATCCGTCCGGCGGAGTTCAGGCCGAGCCAGGACACGGGCGAGGGGGATGGTGAGGGGCAGAACCCGGCGGTGGCCTCCGCCGATCCTGCCGCGTTCCCCCGCGCTCTAGCGGAGTCGGCCGCCGCGACGGCCGGAACGGACCTGTCCGAGAGCGGTCCGGTCGAGGCGGACCCGGACCTGCCTCGGCCCGGCGTCGACGGTGGCGCCCCGCCACCCCGTCCCCAGGACACCGGGCCAGACGGAGTCGATCCCGTGACTCGGGCGGCCGAGGCCCGGGGCGAGGCGGACGCGGCGCGCGTCGAGGCCATACGGCTGCGCGACGAGGCCGCCGACGCCGGCGAGGAGGCGGAACAGACGCGGGCCGAGGCCCGGCGGTTGGACGACGCGGCCGAGGCCGCCCAGGAGGACGCGCGGGAAGCCGACGCCGCGGCCGAGCAGGCGCACGCCGCGGTGGCGCCGCGGCGCAGGGCGTCGCAGGAGGCCGCCCAGGCGGCATCGGAGACCGCCGATCGCGCGGACGAGCTGGAAACCACCGCAGACGCTGCCGAGGCCGAGGCCGACCGCCTACAGGAGGCGGCCGAGGACGCCGACGCCCACGCCGACGAACTGCGCACCGAGGCCGACGGCGCCCATGCCGCGGCGGCCCAGCGCGCGGCGGAACTGGAGGACATCCTCGCCACCGCCACCGGTGCCCAGCGGTCCGGCCTTGAGGCCGAGCAGGCCCGTGCCGACGCCGCCGATCTGACCCGGCGGGCCGAGCGGATCGACGGCGAGGGGAGGGGGTTACGGCGGGAGCTGTCCGCGCTGCGGGCGCAACCCGAGGGGGATCGGTCCGCGCCGGACGCGGATCCCGCGCAGGACACGCCCGATCACGTCGCGCGGATCACCGGCCTCGGAGCCGACATCGCCGAGGCCGCCGCACAGGCGGCCCGCCTGCGCGAGCAGGCGGCCGCCCGGTCCGGTGCCGCTGAGCAGGCCGACCTCCGTGCCGCGGACCTGTGGGAGCGCTCGGGCATCGGGCCCGATGAGGTCGAGGGCCTCCGCACCGAGTCCGAGACCGTCTTCGACCATGCGACCGAGCTCGACCGGGCCGCCGACGCCGCACGCGAATCCGCCGACCGGGCTCAGGACGACGCCGACGCGGCCTGGGACACCGCGGACGGTGCGCGCGAGGCGGCCGATGCCGCATGGCGCGCCGCCGAGACGGCCACCGAGGAGGCCGACAGCGCGCGGCACCGCCTGCACCAGGCCGAGCAGGACGCAGTCGACGCCGAGACCGCCCGGACGGAGGCGCGGGCCGCCGCCCATACCGCGAAGGTCGCCGCCGACGACGCGGACTACTTCGCCACCGCCGACGAGCAGCGTGCGCGCGACGCCGACGAGGTCGCCGAGACCGCCCGGGCCGAGGCGCAGGCCGCCGCCCACCGGGCCGACGACCTGGCCCGCGATGTGTTCCCGGAGACGGCGCGGCTGGGGTGGATGCTGCTGTCGTCCTGGTTCGGCACCCATCCCGTGGACACCACCGGCCTGCTGCAGGACCTTGAAGACCGCATCAACGGCAGCACCGTCCCGGGCCTCACCCCGCGGATGCGCGCCGACATCCTGGACCAGGTCCGCGCCCAGGCGAGGCAGGACATCCGGCCGTTCTTCCGCAAGGGCGGATTCACCGTCACGGTCCAGGGGCCCGGTGGGGAGTGGAAGGTGCGGTTGCACGTCGATCCCGACGCCGAGTACCACCGCGTCCCCGCGGCCTCACAGCTGCCGCCGCCGGGGCGTCGTCCCCGGCCCGTGTTGATGCACGGGGTGGGCGACCCCGCCTACGCCTACGATTTCGGTGGCGGCCACGGCGGCAACAAGTCGGTCTCGCTCGGCGTCCTCGTCACCCCGTTCTACATCGCCCCCATCGGCCCCGGCATACCCGAGGTGGACATGGTCGGCGCCCGCCTGGTGTTCCGCGGGGGGATCGGCTACCGGGTGCGCACCAGCGCGCTGGGGGTGGACGGTTCCAGCGGCGATTTCACCTACACCGAGGTCGCCGGGACGCCCGTGCCCTACGACGCCGATCTCCTTGCCACCCTGACGGTCACCCCGCCGCAAGCACCGCCGCTGGTTCAGTCATGGCCGTTGCCGGTGCGGTTGTTCGTTCCGGGTGGGCCGGGCACCAACCCGCCGGATGCCCCCGAGCGCATCACCCTGGCCGACCCGCGTTCCCCGGACGAGGCAGGGGTGCCCGGGCCCGGTGCCCGGGCGGTCGACCGCAGCTACCCGCTCTATGTCGGGGACATCTCCTCGGCCACGCCAGAGGGGCGTATGAGCCTGGCCGACTGGGTCCGGGACCGCCTGCTGGGCTACTCCTCGGCGGCCGTGAAGGACCGCCCCAACCCCTCTCCCGACGCCTCGGGGCGCAACCGCCTGGTCAAACAGCCCCCGAAGCCGTCCGCGGCGTTCACCCGGCACAACGAGACCACCCTCAACGGGTTGCGGAACGGAAGCGTCGTCCGGCACCGCCTGGGCGCCATCACGACCGGCCACGCGGACCTGCCGTTCGTCGACTACGCGGGCCGCCACCGGCGGTTGCGCCTCACGTCTTCGCCGACGTCGTACCGGCGGCTGCCCACCCCGCCGAAGGCGGCCGAGTTCTCCAACATGACCCGGGTGGACGCCTCGGTTGCGCAGACCGCGAGCAAGAGGTCGTGGTGGACCGTGCTGTTCGGGGGCGGGGCCGATTTCCGTATCTCCGACCGCATCTTCCGGTTCGCGCCCGCGGTCGTGGAGTATGCCTACCGCAGGGTCATGCGGCAGACCCACGACACGCGCCAGGACGACGCCGGGCGCTACCCCCTGATGTGGGGGGCGACGGACACGGTGGCATATGAGGTGGAGCGGACCTACTACGTCCAGTTCGACGGTGACCCGGTGCCCAGGGTGTTCCGCGGGACGACCATCGAGGTCCACACCCTTGAGGACGCCCGGCTTCTGAAGACCGCCGACACCTCCGTGCCCGAGATTCCCACCGGGACGGGCACCCCCCCGGTTCCGCAGGACACCACTGTCCCGGCGGAGCCGCCCTTCCCGCACCTGCGCGGGCCCCGCCCCAAGAACTTCCATGGCGCCGTGCCGCGGTCGTTCACCTACCCGGACGGATCCCCCTTCTTCACCGGGGGCCCCGCCACCCAGCGCGAGGACGCCACCGGCGCACCGGTCGCTGAGCCCGGGAACAGCACCGAGGGGGGAGGCGCCGCCGACGGCGTGAACACGCGCGACGCGGAGGGCACGCGCGACGGACAGACGGATGGCACTGTGGCCGTCCCCGCGCGGGGTACGCCCTTCACCGAATGGCTCGCTGACCGATTGGTGCAGGCGGTCGCCCGGCGCTTTCCCGGGCTGGTCGTCCCGGAGACGTCGCGCGGCGAGTCGGACTTCGCCCACCGGCCCGACGGTCCGACCTCGCGGGTGGGCCGGGAGCACCGCCCGTTCCGGCGGGACTACGCCACCGCCCTGGAGAACACCCACCGCATCCGCACCGCGGTCGCACCGCCCGTCCTCAAGAGCAACCTGGACAAGCTCACCCACGACGGCCTGCCCGTACACCTGGAGGAAACGGCCAGTGTGGACGCCAAGGACCTGTTCCGCAGCGGGAAGAAGTTCATCCGCCCCGAACTGGTCACGGTACGGATCTTCGCCGTTTCCGACGAACTGCTCCACAGCGGGACCAGCGACCGGAAGACCGGCGTCTACGTGAGCGGTAGCTCACAGCGGGGGGCCTCCCACGGGTCCGGGGACTCCCACACCCTGGCTTTGCGGTTCGTGGCGGGCTACGCCGGGCAGGGGGACCCGGACACCTCCGGGACGCCCACGGGCGGCGCATTCCAGGGGCAGGTGCGCGCGGGGCTCGTCGGCGAATCCACCACCGGCCAGGGCATCTCCACCGGGTTCGGGACCAACGCGTTCCTGCTCTACACCGGCGCGACCGACACGTGGTCCAGCGGCATCACGTTCATCGCCGTGGTCGACGACACCAAGCGCTACCACGGTACCGACCTGCTGCGCGATCGAGGTGACCTGCTGGAGCAGGGCATCCGGGGTCGCATGGAGATCTCGACACCGCGTCTGGAGCGGCCCCTGCCCGCCGACGTCACCCCCCTCACCATCGACGGCGGCCCCGGATCCACCACCGGTGACCGGCCTGGACCGGCTTACGAGCGGCTCACCTCCGAGCAGGCCCGGGCCATCATCACCGGCCGCGGGATCACCCCACCGGTGCCGGTCGCGGAGGACCGCGACGCCGCCATCGGCGATGGCGGCGATGGCGCCATCGCGAGGGTCAACGGCCGCTCGCTCAATGACCGGCTGGACGGCGCGGTGTTCATCGACTGGGTGAACACCGGCGGTGAGACGCCCGAGCAGCCGTCCCTGCTCGACCTGATCCGCAGTATGTTCTCCGCGGAGTTCATCGGTGCCCGCTACGCCGACCAGCGGGACGGCTTGGCGCGCAAGGTCGACTACTTCACCGGCGAGGGCGAGGCGGGCCGGGAGCTCTTCCCGCAGGTGCTGGGGAACCTCGCCAACCACTTGTTCAACGGGATCGTCATCCGGCCGGAGTTCGACGGCGGCATCTGGTCGCCCCACACCATCCGGCCCACGGTGGTCACCGACAGCGTGGTCGAATCCCTGACGGCGGTACCGGTGGACATGGTGATGTACTTCGAGGGCACCGCCAAGACCGCCCTCAACCACACCCGGGAACGCATCTGGCGGGTGGCCCTGGGCGGCGTCTTCCCTCCAGTCGGTAACACCAACCCCTCCAACGCCGACCCCGCCTCGACCCGCGGTGACGCCGCCGCTCCCACGATCTTCACCGGGCCCAGCGCCGGGTGGATCCGGATTCTCAGCTCCGACTCGGAGACCACCACCCGCGGCTACAGCATCCGTACCACCTTCATCCACGCGGCGGCCATCTCCTTCCTGATCCGGGCGTCCGGGATCATCCGCCAGATCGCGGAGATCGCCCGGGAACTGGACATGGTGGCGACGTTTTACCGCTCACCGGTCTACACCGGGTGGCAGATGTGGATGGACGAGTTGTTCACCGGGTTCACCCACGCCTGGGACGCCATCGCCAACCGCCTCGTCCTGGACCGTTTCACCGGAACCGACGGCACCAGCCCTCTGACCACCCGGCCCCTCCCTCCGATCCCCATCTCCGTCGACACGCGCCCCGGCCTGGCGGGCACCGGCGACACCCTGCGCCCCATCGACGCCGAAGCCGCGATCACCGACCTCGACACCAAACTCAGGGAACAGGGCCTGGAGCTGACCGCGGGCAGCCGCAACCGGCTGAACCACACCCTCAACTCCCGCCTGGCCAAGAACCCCGACTCCGGAGTCCCCGTCTCGGTCAACATCCGCCGCATCGTCAAACGGACCGACTTCCCGAAAACCCCGGTGGAGCCGCCCTCGATCGCCGCGGTCATCCACATCGGGGTGGCCACGCGGCAGGGCGCGCCCGAGGTGGGCTATGTGGGGGGCCAGAGCGAGTTCCGCGAGACCCGCTCGTGGACCATCTCCACCACCACCTCCGGTACCCGCGGCGGGCTGACGACCACAGGCGTGGGCGGATTCGGGACCCTGGTGCCCAACAGCACCTCCACCAACCCCGACGCCGGCGCCCACCACTCCCAGGATGCCTCACCCGCCGTACTGTCCACGCTGGCCACCCCGCACGACACCACCGTGGGGTCCTCCGAGACCACCACGGCGGCGACGACCGACGCGCGCACGCGCACGATCACCCTGTTCGCGCCCGGCCCCTTCGCCCGCCTGGGCACCGACAGCGACCTCACCCTGACCCTGGAGATCGTGGGAGACGGCCTCTCCCCGCGGGTGGAGCTGCCGCGGAACGTGCGCACCGAGGGGATCACCGCCAGCGGCGACGGGGGACGGGTGCAGACCCTCTACCCCGCTGCCTATCTCCACCTCGGCCCCGATACCCCCGACACCGGTACCCCCCAGGCCCCGAGCGGGGGACCGGCGCCGTCCGCGCAGAGCGATCACGGCCCCGCCGAGGTCACACCCGAGCCCGGTGCCGCCACCCCCGAGGTCGCGCTGGCCCAGTGGAAGCACCCCGCGACCGGCAACGATCCCGCACCCGATGCGCACAACGAGAGCGACCTCGTGCTCCCGGTGGCCATCGAGAACGGCGGCAAGGCGGTCCTGGACCTCGCCCACACCGTGCTCGCCGCCGCCAGGGGATGGAAGCCCGACGCCGGCGCCGTCCACGACGGCCGCTACACCGACGCCGCCATCGCCGCCGCCCGCGGCCACGCCGTCCGGGAACTGGGCCTCAACCCCCGCTCCGACGCGGTGCGCCACGAACTCGCCGCCTCCGTGCTGCCCTCCCACTTCATCAGCGCCAACACCAGCGGCGGCATCGGCTTCGACGACATCTCCCGCACGTCGTGGGCCATGGCGGTGCGCCCCGACTACGCCTCGGCCAGGGTGCTGTACGTGGCGCCCACCGGCAGCATCACCGACACCGACTCCCAGGGGGCGGCGACCTCCATCACCTCCGACCACAGCGGCGGAGTAAGCGCCTCGGGTGGTGTCGCCCTGGCCGACACCACCACCGGCGGGTTCAGCGAGCACCACTCGGGAACCCAGTACACCTCCGGCGAGGCCAACCGGACCTCGCACAGCGGCGGATCCCACACCGAGACCGTCGCACCCAAACGGCCCCACAAACTCCACGGGGTCCATGAGGGGCCGTTGTATCTGGTGGAGTTCGACTCCGAGTGGGCCATCGCCGCCCAGCACACCCCCGGCGCCGTATCCAGGCTGGTCGGACGGGGCGCGACATCTGGCCCGCACCTGAGCCAGGCACGGGCCAAGGTCACGGCATGGGTCTCCCAGGACGTGGCGGTGCGGCTGGGCATCCTCGACGGCGGCCGCACCCAAGCGGCGGCCGGCCTCGTCGACGATGTCGCCGTGAAGCAGCAGGCGCTGGCCGAGGCCGAGACGGACTACCTCAAGGCGCGCCGCGACCTGTGGTGGGCCGCCCACGATGCCAAGGATCAGCCCGCCGACAGCGACGCGTTCAGCGCCTACCAGCGGCTCGACAAGACGGTCGAGCGCCGCGGCGCGGACTACAACCAGGCGTTCACCGACTGGCTGACCGCCCAGAACACAGCGGTCGCCGCGTTCACCGGCGCAGCCGCGCCGGCCACCGGCACCTCCCCAGGGACGGACGACGCCCCTGGCGGCGAACGCGGTCGCTTCGGGCGCGGCGGTGAGGACCGCGGAGCCGGAGGCGGCCGAAGGGCCGCCCGGGACGGTCATGGCGACGGTCCCGGTGCCCGGAGAGGACGGGGCGGTACGACCGGCGACGGCTTCGGGGGACGCGGAGGCCGCGGATCCCGGGGCAGCGGACCGCAGGATTTCGACGTCGCGCCACCGCTGCGGACCGAAAGCGCCGGCGTCCCCACCGCGGGGAGCGGTACTGCGCAGCGCCGCGCACCGGTGGACGCGGACGCGGGGACCGTTCACCCCCTCGACGCCGACGACCGCGGGCCGGCCGGTATCGAAGCCGATGGTGGACATCCCGCACCGGAGCGGCAGGCGCCGGCACAGCCGTCGTCCACCCGGACCACGTCGCTGCCGGAGCCGGCCACAAGCGCCGAGGCCCTCCCGGGATCACCTCCGCAGGCACAGCCGGCGACGCCCGGCCAAAGCCTCGACGATCTCTTCGGAGCTGCGCTCAACCCCGCGGCCACACCGCGGTCTCCGCGCACCCAGGAACGGGAAGCGGCCGAGGCCACCGGTGCCGGCACCCGCTCCGGCAGCGAAACGCAGGCGGCCGCACGACCGAGCGAGACCGACACGTTCTCCGACGGGTTCCCGGACCCCGCGCCCCCCGTGCCGGAATCGGCCCGGTCCGACGATCCCGGCGGTCAGTGGGACGGTAACGCCCCGGCCTCGCTGGATCTCAGCGCGCTGGCCGGTAGTGAGGCCAAGGAGCCGGAAACGTTCAGGTCCACCGACGAACGCTACGAGAACCAGCTCAAGGAGCTCGGGATCTCCCCGGCCGAATATGCGCGGCCCTGGGAGTTCATGGTGGGCACCGACGACGCCGAGCAACCCATGGACCCCTACGCCTACGCCGACCTCGACGCCGCCGCCAACCTGAACTTCGACCACTTCCCTGACCCCAACGATCTCCGATTCAGGGCCGACTCCGACGAGGAGATCCCCGACGCCGATCCGAACCAGAACCCCCCTGACGACCCCGACGGGATCTTCGGCGGCTTGGACGACCTCCCCGGCGGGGAGTATGTCGGCTCCGGCGGCGGATTCGACTCCTTGGATCCCGGCAGCCTCGGCGGCCTCGGATACGACCCGGCCGGGCTGGACGAGGGTCCCGTTGAACTTGGGGGCTGGGGGGAGGCATCCGCGGAGAGCGGGAGGGGCGCCCCCATGGGCGATGACGTCGTCTCCGGTTTCCCTTCTCGCGCTCCCGTCGAGGCGCAGAACGCCGATCCTGGTGCTCTTCCCGATGATCCCGACGTCGGTCCGGGAGGGGCGGTCGACCGTCTTTGGGCCGACGACGATGGTCGTTCTTCCGCTCCCGCGGCGGACGCGGAGCCTGGCCCGGGCCAGCGGGCCGGCGCATCCGGCGGTGTCGCCCCCACGGCCGGGTCTGCTGGTACCGGGAGTGGTGGTCGTGCCGTGCCTCCGGCGCGCGAGAATGCGCTTCCGCCGGGCCCTCCGCGGCCTGCCCCCCGGTCGGCGGCCGCCGCGGAACTCACTCCCGCCCAGCGAACCGCCGCTCTTGCGAAGGCGAAGGACCTGACCCTCGAGCAGCGTCGGGCCCTTGCCCTGCGCCATAGCGGTCTGAGGTTCGGCGAGATCGGTAGGCTCCCCGGCTTCACTGTCAACTCGGCCATGGATCTCGTGGCGCGTGCCGCCCGCCGTATGGGAGTGAGTAGGGCACAGGCCGTTGACCTCGTCGGCGACCCTCGATTCCCGTCCCTGCCCGGCCCGTTGTTGTCCCGCGCGCCCGAAACGTCCAGGGGAGACCTCACCCCCGCCCAGCGAACCCACGCATACGCCAAGATGGATTCACTCACCGACCGCCAACACACCGCCTTCGGCCTCCTCGGCGCCAAGCTGAGCAAGGCCGAGATCATCACAATGATCCAGGAGCGATACGGGGTGGAGCGCAGAACGGCCGAAAATGACATCTGGTACGCCCTTCACCATCTGGGGCTGAACCGCGACCAAGCGGTCAACCTCGCCAGCGGGGCCCTGCCGGACTACCGGGACACCGCCCTCGCCGACTCCAGCGGGGAAATCGATGCTCGCGCACTCGTGCAGCGGCTCGAGCCCCGCCAGCGCCGGACCCTGGCTCTCCTCCTGCGAACAGACCTTTCACCGGCCGACATCGGTGAGGGCGTCGGCGCGCACCAGGGGCAGTTGGAGTCGGAGGCGGAGGGTGTTTACCGCCGCTTGGGCGTGGACCGCGACGGCGCGGTCGGCATCGCCCGCGCGGCCGGGCTGAGACTGGTGCCGGAGCAGGACTTCCCGCCGGCCCGGGCCCGCGAACTCTTGGAGCAAGCGGGCCTGTCAACCGTCCAGCGCGAGATCCTGCGCCTCCTCGTCCAGGGGCAGACCCGCTCCCAGATCGTCGAAAATACGCCGTGGGCAGAAGGAACCGTCAAGAAAAACCTGGTCAGGCTCTATAACCGATTGGGGGTGTTCAGCAGCGCCGAAGCGGTAGCCATCGCCCGCGCGGCCGAGCGCACCGTCGACCCTCAGGCCCTGCCCGACGCCCTCGGCGAGATCTTCCTTGACGTGCGTGACGACACGTTCCTTCTCGACGGTGCCCCGGCTGCCCGCAGTGGCCTGGCCGCCGGTGAGCCGGGCACGGCACAGACCGACCGGGACCGCGCACGCGAACACGTCGGTGAACTCGCCCGCAGATACCTGGAGGGGCTTAAGCCACTCCAGCGCAAGATTGTGAACCTTCTGAGACAGAGAGTGGACAAGAAGGACATCGGCGCCAGACTCACGCCGAAGCTGGCGCAATCCACGGTCGTCAACAACATCCACCACATCCGCAGCCACCTGGGTGTGCCCTCCACCGACCATGTGACCACCATCGCCCGCGCGGCCCAGGGAGACATGGATCCCGACGTCCAGAGCAGCACGCTGGCCCTCATCAAGAGGGGCTTGGCGGACAGCGCCCGGCCCGACATCCGGCGCAGGCTCGATGACCGCAGCCCAGGCTCGGCTCAGTTGCTCGTTGAGGACATCGATCGCCATCTGGAGGCGGCCGAGCGCGCTGAAGCCGACGACTCCGGCAGCGAGGACGGGTCTGTTTCCGACGCCGACGATATGGACGTCGACTCTTCGGATTCCGATGATGATGACGACCCCGCGCCCGCTCCCGTGGCGGTCAGCACTGAGCAGATGCTCAGGGCTAAAATCGGCGAGCTGGACCTTAGGCAGCGCGAGGTTCTGTGGTATCTGGGGGACGGGCTGGGCGACCAGGAGATCGCCAGGAGCGTCAGGCCGCCTATTGGCGCTGCCGTTGGGGACTTCCCGGTCGCCGTGTACGTCGGCCAGATCATCGACACCCTGGGGGTGAACAGCCGCGCCCAGGCCGGTGCTGTCGCCCGCGCGGCTGTCGCCGTCGGCGTGCTCTCCGCTGCCTCCACCGCCGGCGGCGGCCCGGAGCGCACCTCGGTCCCGCGAGCCGGAGACGAGGCCATGGTCGATGATGACCGCGGTCATCTTCCCGACGCCCCCGATCTCCCCGCTGGTCCCCGTCCCGCCCTGGAGCAGGCTGCTGGATACCTGTTCGTGGGTCCCCAAGGCGGCCCCCTCCTTGATTTCCGGAGGGACGCAGGCCCCTTCGATGACCCCGGTCCGGAAAACGCCGTCGGCCACAACGGCGCCGACGACCTGTATCGCTACTCCGGTGACGAGGGCGGTGCGGGGGATCGTTCCGGCGGGCCCGCCACCCCTCTGGAGCTTCCTGGTGATTCCCGCGGTGAGGATGGCGACTCCTCCGATTCCGACTCCGAGGGCGAGGACGGGAATCTTTCCGACGCCGACGACATGGACGTCGACTCTTCGGGTTCCGACGGTCATGACGACCCTCCCGCACCCGCTCCTTCCGCGTCGGGTGGGCAGGACGGGGCCTCTTCGGCTCCGCGCCCGTCGCGCTCGGGAGGAGATACCCGGCGGGATGGCACCGGTGGTACCGGCGGCGCCGGCTCGGGCCGGGGCTCAGGGGAGTGGGGGACGCGTGGCCCGGCTGTGGACGACGGCGAGCAGGACGGCTCCGACAGTGACGCGGACGGTTTCAGCGACCTCCCCGATGCTTCCGACCCTGGCCAGGGTGAACCGAGCTCTTCGCTGACCGGGGAGGACGGTGTTCGCGAACTCATCGGTGAACTCGCCGGTATATTCCTGAACGTACTCACGCCCGGCCAGCGCGAGGCCCTGGACCTCATGAAGCGGGGGCGGAGCAACAAGGACATCCCGGCTTCCGCGAGCACCATCAGCAATATGTACGATCGCCTGGGCGCGGGCGATCGTGACGATGCGGAGGCCATTGCCCGCGCGGCCGATGCGACCAGCGACCTCGAGCCCGGCGGTCTTCTCGGGCCCGACCCCGGGATCGGCGACGGACGTCTGAGTGTGCTGTCGCCTTACCAGCGCCGACTCCTCCAGCTTCTCGACAGGGATGATCGACCTCCGGGGCAGATTCTCCGGGCCCTCGGCAACAAGACGCAGACCTCCGAGGTTGTCGGGGCCGAAAGGATCTTCGGGCGCCTAAACGTAAACAGCCGGGAGCAGGCGACCGGCGTCTTCCGTGAGTCCATGGAAGCGGCTATGGACGCCGCTGATCGCGCAGCGGTCGCACCCGGCCGCGCTACCGCCCGGGAACTCGCGAGCGGGCTGACCCCCTACACGCGCAGGGTGCTTTACCTCATCGAGCGGGGCTTGGCGCACCCCGGCATCGCCGGCAAGCTCAAGGACGGAGAGCGACGCTCGGCCGCCGACCTCATCGACGAAATCCATCGCCGTGTGCAGGTGACCGCCCGCGTTGACGCAGACGCCGCCGGTCGTACGGCTGTCGCCGCCGGCGTGCTCTCCACTGCCTCCACCGCCGGCGGCGGCCCGGAGCGCACCTCGGTCCCGCGAGCCGGAGACGAGGCCATGGCCGACGACGACCGCGGTCACCTTCCCGACGCCCCCGATCTCCCCGCTGCTCCCCGCCCCGCCCTGGAGCAGGCTGCCGGAAACCTGTTCGTGGGTCCCCAAGGCGACCCCCTCCTTGATTTCCGGAGGGACGCAGGCCCCTTCGATGACCCCGGTCAGGAACACGCCGTCGGCCACAACGGCGCCGACGACCTGTATCGCTACTCCGGTGACGAGGGCGGTGCGGGGGATCGTTCCGGCGGGCCCGCCACCCCTCTGGCGCTGCCTGATGATTCCCGTGGTGAGGACGGCGACTCCTCCGATTCCGGCTCCGACAGTGACGCGGACGGTTTCAGCGACCTCCCCGATGCTTCCGACCCTGGCCAGGGTGAACCGAGCTCTTCGCTGACCGGGGAGGACGGTGTTCGCGAACTCATCGGTGAACTCGCCGGTATATTCCTGAAGGTACTCACGCCCCCCCAGCGCAACGCCCTGGACCTCATGAAGCAGGGGCGGAGCAACAAGGACATCCCGGGCTCCGGGAACTTCTCCAAAATCTACGATCGCCTGGGCGCGGGCGATCGCGACGATGCGGAGGCCATTGCCCGCGCGGCCGATGCGACCAGCGACCTCGAGCCCGGCGGTCTTCTCGGGCCCGACCCCGGCTTCGGCGACGGACGTCTGAGTGTGCTGTCGCCTCACCAGCGCCGACTCCTCCAGCTTCTCGACAAGGATGATCGACCTCCGGAGCAGATTCTCTGGGACCTCGGCGCGTCCGGGACCGCCGTCTCCGGGGCCAACGGGATCTACAGGCGCCTAAACGTAAACAGCCGGGAGCAGGCGACCTACATCTTCCGTGAGTCCATGGATGCCGCGATGGACGCCGCTGATCGCGCAGCGGTCGCACCCGACCGCGCTACCGCCCGGGAACTCGCGAGCGGGCTGACCCCCTACACGCGCAGGGTGCTGTACCTCATCGAGCGGGGCTTGGCGCACCCCGGAATCGCCGCCAAGCTCAAGGACGGAGATCGACGCTCGGCCGCCGGCCTCATCGACGAAATCCATCGCCGTGTGCAGGTGACCGCCCGCGTTGACGCCGGCGCCGTCGGTCGTACGGCGGAACAGGACTCCGACTCCGAGGGAGACCTCTACGACGTCTCCGACGTCGAGGAGGGACACGGCCGTGGCCATGGCGGGCGTGGGCGTGGGCCCGATGATCCTCCGCCTCCGGGCGGCGGTGCGGGTGCCCTGTCCGGTGGTAGCGGCGGCGCTTCCTTCTCTGGGCAGGGACCCACCGCTTCTGGGGGTGGGAGCGGTGGGGCCGGTAGCCGTGGCTATGGCCACGCCGGTGGCTCGGGGACCCGGACCCGGCAAGGCGCACCCCCGGCCGGCCTTCGCGAGAACGACGTCCACGACACCTCCGATGGGCGGGGCCGGGACGCCATTGAGGGTGTCGCCGTCTCTGTTGCGCGGGAGCGGCAGGCGTCTTCGCCGTCGTTGCCCGGGGAGAGCTTGGCCGACGTGTTCAGTAACGCGCTCAATCGCGAGGCCGCACCGCAGGCACCGCGCGGGCAGGAAGAGGTCCGGGACGGGGCGGATTCTGACGGTGGCCGGGGTGGCGTGCAGAGGGATCGTGGCCGGGCCGTGGACGATGAGTCCGACTCTGATGGCGATGTGGACGGTTTCTATGCTCCTGGCCCGGTGCGGTCGCGGGAAGCCGCCGGTGCCGGTGGTCCGTGGGGTGGCGACCGTCCGGTCGCGCCGGGTTCGAGCGCTTCGGGTGATCCCAAGTCGGGCGGGGAGCGGGGTCCGGAGTTCGAGGGGTCCGTTGATGGCCTCGTCCGCCGGTACCGGCTTGAGGAGTTCGGTGATGTGGACGGTGTCCGTGGTGCGGACGTGGGTGTTCATGGGGAGGGGGGTGCCCCGGAGGAGGGGTCTGATGCCGGGGTTGGAGGTGTTAGCGGCGTCGTGGGTGGTGATGGGCTGCTTCCCGGCGTTGCTTCTCGTGCTGCCGGCGCTGGCGGTGGTGCGATTGAGGGTTCCGGTGCGTCGGGCCGTGAAGGGCTGTCCGGCGGTGAGGGGGTGTCTCGCGGTGATGTTTCGGGTGATTGGGTCTTTGACCGTTTTTACGATCCCGCGCCTGGCTCGGAGCCGGTACGGTCGGCCGATGCCGATGCCGATGCCGATGCCGATGCCGATGCCGATGCCGATGCCGATGCCGATGCCGGTGATCGGGGGGCGGGTGTCCCCCTGAAGGGTATTGATCTGTCTGGGCTGGCAGCTGGCAAGGACGGCAAGCACAGTGAGGATGCCCGCACGTTTGAGGAGTTCCTCGCCGACCTGGTCTACCGGTACCGGCTGGAGGACATCGGGTACCACTCCGCCGAAGACGCGGAGCTCCAGGTCTTCCCGGCCCGTCCCGGCAATCCCGGACAGCGCTCGGACGCCCTCAACGATCCCCCCGCCTACGCCCCCGATACCCGAATCATCCCGGTCACGGCGCTCGAGGGTGACGACCGCAACATCGCCTTCCTCGCCGGGAAGGGAAAGACCATCAAACAAATCCAAGCACTGACAGGAATAGCGCAGGGCACGATCGGGCATCGCCTTGTCGAGATCTACGCCCGCGTGAGAGTGGACGGCAAAAGCGGACTGGCCCACGAGGCCCGCGTCAACAACCTCCAGCCCGACCTCCGCCACCTCAACCCCGGGGCCGTCCGTCGTCTCATCGCCGGCTTCGAGCCTGCCTCCCACGCCGACACCGGCACGCCCCGTATCGGCTCCTCGGCGACGAGTGACACTGGACAGTTCCCCGACGCCCCCCGCCCCCAGGGCGGTTCTGTCGATGGCCAGATCGGCCGTACCCCGTTGCCTGCGCCTGCGCTTTGGGATGGCGTTGACCGGCACCAGGATCCCGGCGGGGGCATGGGTAACACTGTCCGTGCGCGGGTCGATGATGTGGCCGCTGATGAGTGGGCGCGGATGTACCTGCCGATCGTGGAGACCGTGGAGGGGGCGGTGGCTTCGGTGGAGGGCGCCCACGCCCTGCACACCACCGAACTCCAGGCCGATTCCTTCAGGAAGTACATCGACCATCTCCGGGACATGGTCGATGAGGGGCTGGCCGGCGGCGATGTCGTACCCGATGACCGCGACGATTTCGGGTGGATCGTCGGCGACGTCGACACTGTTCTGGGGTTGGCGGTGCTGCCGGTGGCGGTCACCGTGCACCTGGGGGCCGGGGCGGGATTGCTGGGCCGGTTGGGTATCAACCCCGGCCATCCCCGCGATGCTGTGGGCACGGTGGTGGACGTCCCGCACTACCTCGCCGGCACGTTCGGTACGCGCGCCGCCGACGACGCCCCCGCCCATGTGATGGTCCGTGTCCCTCAGGGCTTCCCGGCCGTCTACGTGGCCGGGGAGCCCGAAGACGGGCCGGGCCGTGTACTGGTGGCGCGGGGGGCACGTCTTGTCGTTCACGCCGCCTACCGGCACCCCGCCGAGCGGGTGCCGGGCGCGGGTGTGGAGGATTTGTTGTTCGTGGAGGCCGAGATCGTGCCCGCGGGATGGGTGCCGATCCCGGGCTGGGCGCCCAATCCTTCCGGTGACGCCTACCACGGCTACCAGGCGACCGCTGATACCGCTTCGCGGGAGGAGGACGCTTTCGGCGATGGCGACCTCATCGGCGCCTTGGATGCGGAGGGCACGTTCGGCGGTGGCTTCGACACCGACATGTCCGTTGACGGGGGGGTCGGCGCCCAGGGGGCGCCCACCGCCGAGGCGGCCGAGCGGACCGTCGACTCCGAGGTCCTGCCAGACGCTCCTGGCGACGTCTTCCTTGACATTCCTGAGGTGAGGGGCGAGGACCGCGCTCGCGAACGCATCCGTGAACTCGCCCGTAGATACCTGGCCGGGTTGACGTTTCGCCAGCGCGGGATCCTGAACCTCATGAGGCAAGGGTTGGATGACGAGGCCATCTCCGAAACGTTCAAGCCCCGGATGTCGCCAAAAACGGTCGGGGGTCACGTAAGCGACATCAGCAGGCACCTGCACCTGCACTCCCGAGACGATGTGATCGCCATCGCCCGCGCGGCCGAGCTGGGCGCGGATCTCGCTGCCGGCCAGGGGCCGGGGACCGCGAGCGGATCCGGCCGCGGTACCGCCGGGGCAGGCGGGAGGGGGCTGACCGACGACCACCGCAGGGCGCTGGACCTCATCGAGGAAAACTTGAGGAGTCCCGTCATCGTCAGCAGGCTCGATGTCGGTGAGCCGGGCTCGGCCGCGGGCCTTGTCAATGACATCCGTCGCCTTCTGGGGGAGGCTGACCGCGTGGACCTCGATGCCGTCGTTCGAGCGGTACAACAGGACACCGGCGGCCAGGACCAGGATCCCGGCGGGGGCACGGGCAGCACCATGATCGCCGCTTTGGATGCGGCGGGCACGTTCGACGGTGAGGGGTTCTCCTTCGACTTCGACGGTACTTTCCAGGAAGGGGCATCCGACCCGGAGCCCATGGTCGTCGATGACGATGATTCCGGCTCCGACTCAGAAGGTGGCGACGACGGGGATCTCTATGTTTACTCCGGCGGTGGTGGGCGGAGGCCCGACCCCGGGCCTGGCACCGGCGCTACAGGCGGCGGCGATGGCCGCACCGGCGGCGCTGGCTCGGGTCGACGCGGTGCCGCTACCGACGACATCCGCGACACCTCCGACGCCGTCCTCTCCGACGGCCGGGGCCCGGTCGGGGCCGAGGACGGCGTCGGCTCCTCCGGGCCGGAGCGGCAGGTGCCTGTGCCGCCGTCTTCCGCCCCTGCTCGGTTGGTATCAGGGCCTCCCACCCCCGACCGCGACCTCCCACGACCCCCGGCGCCTTCGCAGTCGTCGCCCGGCCAGAGCCTTGCCGAGCTGTTCGGCGGCGCGCCCAACCGTGAGGCCGCACCGCGAGAACCGCGTATACCGGGAGAGGGCCGGGACGAGGTGGATTCCGACGGTGGCCAAGGTGGCGTGCAAAGGGATCGTGTCCGGGCCGTGGAGGGCGAGTCCGACTCCGGTGGCGCTGTGGACGGCTTCTACGCCTCTGCTCCGGTGCGGTCGCGGGAAGCCGCCGACGCCGACCGCGATGCCTCCGATGCCAGCGACAGCGACGACCTCTATGGCGTCTCCGACGACGAGGGCCGCGATGGCACCCGGTCCCGGGCACCGGAACCGGCCCGATCCGCCGACCCCGGCTATGCCCCCGGCCGTGGTGGGGATCCCGAAAGCCTTCCCGACGCCCCCGCCGCCCTGGCCCCGGCAAGGGAACTCACCGCCGAGCAACTGACCCGGGCTAAGGGCAACATCAGCAGACTGAGCGACCGCGAATTCGACTTCCTCGTCGCTCTGGGGGCCGAGCGCACCGACGGGGAGATCTTCACCAGACTCGATATCCGGCCGGGCCCCGCATTCTCCGCCCTCATGGAGGGGGTCACGGGTTCCCTCGGTGTGGAGGGCCGCGAACAGGCGGTCGCCGTAGCCCGTGCCGCCGAACTGACCGACGACTCCGCCCCCGGTGACATGGGGCACGGGGCTCTAATGGAACGGGCCCTCACCCGGGTCGGCGTCCTGGACGACGCCCGGCGGCAGCTCCTCGGCCTCCTGCCTAAGCAAAACGGCGACATCGGGGAAGAGCTCCGCATGAGTGTCTCCCGAGTCACACAGGGTGTCAGGAGCCTCGTTCACCGCCTGGGGGTGCGAGACCGCGGCGAGGCGATTGCGGTCGCCCGCGCGGCCGAGCTGGCCCCGGCTGAAGGACCCGCCGGCGAGCGCCTCGCCCAGGCTGCGGACAGGATCAACAAACTGACGGATCAGCAATACGAGGTCTTCGTCCATTTGGGGGCCGAACGGGATAATGGCCAGATTGCCCGGCATGTCAAGACGCGAAAGGGCACATTCATCAGTGAAGACCGGGCCGCTCGTCTGGTCAGCGCGGTCGTCGACACCCTGAAGGTCCACAACCGTGCCGAGGCGGGCGTCGTTGCCCGCCGCGCCGGCCTCGCCCGTGCCACCGCCGACAGCGGCCAGGCGCCCCCCACGGCCTCGGCAGCCGGCCCGGAGGTCCCGGAGGCCATTGCCGTCAGTTCCGATGAGACTGACAGCGATGCCTCCGATTCCAGCGACCGTGAGGACCTCCATGTTGTCCCCGGCGACCATGACGGAGGCCCCGACGCGCCCGACGACCGCGGGTTCCTTCCGGACGCCTTAGCGCCCGGCTCGGAGCGGACCGTCGACTCCGAGGCCCGGCCCGACACCCCTGGCGATGTCTTCCTTGGCGCCCCTGAGCCGAGCAGCGAGGACCGTGCTCGCGAACGCATCCATGAACTCGCCCGTAGATACCTGGCCGGGTTGACGGTCGGCCAGCTCGACGTCCTGAACCTTATGAGGCGAGGGCTGGACGACGAGGCCATCGCCAATGCGTCCGATCGATCGCCGGCAACGGTCAGGCGCCGCGTAAACGACATCAGCCGGCACTTGCACCTGTACTACCGCGACGATGTGATCGCCATCGCCGAGGCGGCCGTGGCCGAGCCGGGCGAGGATCGACCTACCGGCCGGCTCACCGACTTCCACCGCACGACACTGGCCCTCATCACGGAACGCTTGGGCGACCCCGAAATCGTCGGCAGGCTCGATGGCGGCGAGCCGGGCTCTGCGGCGGGCCTCGTCAATGAGATCCATCGCCTTCTGAGGGAGGCCGATCGCGTTGACGCCGGCGCCGTCGTTCGAGCGGCCTACCAGGACACCGGCGGTCAGGAATAGGCCCAGGGGAGGGAACCCTTGATGCTGTGGGCACGGTGGTGGACGTCCCGCACTACCTCGCCGGCACGTTCGGTACGCGCGCGGCCGAGGACGCCCCTGCCTATGTGGTGGTCCGTGTCCCTGGGGGGGTCCCGGCCGGAACACACACCCCTCCCCGCGGAGATCGCACGAATCCATGGGCGAGGAGCCTCTCGCGTCGGCTCTCGCCCATCCCTACGACCGAAAAGGAACTGATGTCCTCTCACCCAGTACTTGCCGTCCTGGACGACCTGGCGCGCGTGATCGGTGCGACGCCCCCCGAGCAGGACACGGCGCCGACGCCGTGCGCCGGCCTCGACGTGGTGTCATTGCGCCGGCACCTGCTCGGCGGGATCGGGTACTTCACCGTCGTCCTGGCCGACCCCGGCGGCGATGCGCGGCCCGACCCGCGCAACTACACCGGCCCCGACGACACCGGCGTCCTGGTCGCGGCGATCGGCGAACTGTCGGGGGCCGTGCGTGCCGCACTCGCCGACGGCATCGAGACGGCTTCGGTGCGGGTGCCCGCGCTGGGCGGTACCTTCCGCGGCGACTACGTGCTGAGCATGCTGGTCGCCGAGGCCGTGGTGCACGGCTGGGACATCGCCCGCGCCACCGGTCAGGCATGGGACCCCGACCCCGCCGCGTCGGAGCAGGCGCACACGCTGCTCGCCGACCAGATCAAGCCGGAATACCGGGGCGAGGGCATGCCCTTCGCCCCTGAAGTGCCCGTGAGCGTGGACGCCACGGCGCTGGACCGGTTGCTGGGCTTCGCGGGCCGATCGCCGGAGTGGACACCGGCACCCGCCACCGAGCGCGGGTGAGCGGTGCGGCGGACCAGGAGGGTCCCGCCACACCGCTCACCGCCGGATCGACTCCTTCAGCGCGGTGCCCCTCGCCCGTGGACGTGCCGGTCTGCGGAGGCGATCCGCCGGCCAAGGCGGTGGCGATCGGGCTGACGCGCGCGATCTGCGGCCACGACGGTAGCGACGTCGGCGTCGCCTACCGGGCACCTCGCGGACGACCGTCGCGCCGGTGGCGAAGACCGCCGGGACCTGGCCTTCGGCGTCGGCCGTTCGCGGCGATGGTGTGGCCGGGCACACGCTTGGCGAGCTTGGGCATGCGGCGCCGCGCCGGTTCCGGCGGGGCGCCGCGTGTGTCGGGCTCTTGGTGGCCGAGCCCGGCTGGGTCAGCCCGCGAGCCGCTTCTTCAGGGCCTCGGCGTCGTGGACGGCCGACATCTGCACGAACTTGCCGTCGCGGATCCGGTAGATGGCGAACTCGTCGATCTCGATCGGAGCGCCCGTGGGAGCCACCCCGAGCCATTCCTTGGTGGGGGTGCCGTGGTTGACGGAGTGGCAGGCCAGGGTTTCTCCGTTGATCGCCACCTCCTTGATCTCCCAGTGGAAGTCGGGGACCGCGTCGGTGATGCTCTTGAGCGCCGCGACGACGTCGGCGCGAGTGGCCGGCTCTCCGTGCGAGAGGATGGACTCGTGGACGAACTCGTCCATGCGGTCGAACTCATGCGCGTTGAGCGCCTCGCAGTAGCGGTCGTAGAACTCGCGCATGTCGAAGTCGGACATGACTGCCCTTCTCGCCCGGTGGCCGGGCCGTATTCGTGTGCTCATGGTTCACGTGCGATACCCGTCGCGATCTCGTCGGCCGTCTTGGTCCGCACGTAGCGTTCGGGGTCGGAGGGCGACGGTCGAGGCGCGGGGGAGCGCCGCGGAGGTCTCGACGTGGGGGAGTCGTTCGCGCACCACCCCACGGCCATGACCGCCGGCATCGCCACGGCCCGCGCCGTCGCCGCACGAGTGCGCCCGGGCGATGGTGGCGGCATGGAGCCGGGGCCGCTTCGGATGCCGCGCAGCGTGGGGCGCCTGCTCAGATCTGGTTCTCTCCGCCGTCGACGTAGAGGTTCGCGCCGACGACGTAGCTGCTCTGTTCCGAGGCGAGGAAGGCAATGGCCGCGGCTGCCTCCTCAGGCTGGCCCATGCGGCCCTTGGCCACGGTCGCGGCGACATTCTCCTTGACGGCCCGGGCGGTCTCCTCGTCGCCGAAAGCGGCGGTGCCCCCGGGAGTCTCGATCCATGCCGGCGAGACCACGTTGACCCGGATGCCGCGCCCCTTGAGCTCGTTGGACCACGTCCGCGCGAAGGACCGGACGGCCGCCTTCGACGCCGCGTACGCGCCGAACGCCTCCACGCCGCGGTCGGCCGCCGTGGAGCCGGTGAGGATCACCGAGGCTCCGTCGTTGAGCAGCGGGAGCGCCTTCTGCACGGTGAACAGCGTGCCGCGGGTGTTGACCGCGAAGGTGTGGTCGAAGTGCTCCTCGGTGGTCTGCTCCAGCGTCACGAACGCACCGACCGCCGCGTTGGCCACGAGCACGTCCAGCCCCTTGCCTCGGGCCCGGACCGCGTCGTAGAGCCGGTCCAGGTCGGCCCCCTTGGAGATGTCGCCGGCCACTCCCGTCGCCCGGTCGGTTCCGATGGTCTTGACGGCGGCCTCCAGTTCGGATTCGCGTCGGCCGGTGACGAACACGTAGGCGCCCTCGTCCGCCAGCCGCAGGGCGGTGGCCAGGCCGATACCGGTGCTGCCCCCGGTGACCACCGACGTCTTGCCTTCCAGCTGTCCCATGTGGGTGTCTCCATCACTGTCTCGATGCCGATCCGTTCGACATCGATACTGCGGGAGATCGGCGATACTATCCATGATGCAGAATCCGCCATTCTTTACGTATCGTCCAGGAGGTGTCGTCGGTGCTCGGCTTTCGGGATCCCGTGGCTGACGCGATCAGCCTGCTCCGGCCCCGCACGGTGATCGGGCCCAGCCTCCGGGCCGCGGGGGGGTGGGCACTGCGCTTCGACACGTTCCCGCACGTGCGGATCGGCGGGCTCGTGCGCGGCACGTGCTGGTTGATCCTCGACGGGCACGAGCCGGTGCTCCTGCACGAGGGTGACACCTTCATGCTGGGCAACCCGCCGCCCTACGTGCTGGCCAGCACGCCCGACGCACGCCCGCGCCCTGCGCAGCCGGTGTTGGCGGGCGCCGAAGACGGGTTCGTGCGGATCGGCCCGGAGTCCGAGGAGGACCTCTACCTCTGCGTCGGGCACATCGCGTTCGACGACGAGAACGCGGCCCTGCTGACCGATCTCCTGCCGCCGCTCGTGATCGTCCGCGTGGCCGATCCTCATGGCAATCGGCTCGCGCAGCTGATCGACCTCCTGGCCACCGAGGTCGGGGTCGCCGCCGCCGGCGGCCCGCTGGTGCAGAACCACCTCGCACAGATCCTGCTCGTGCACATGCTGCGCGCTCACGCCGGTCAGACGGACCGGCCCACAGGTTGGCTTGGCGCCCTGAACGAGGACGGCATCGGTGCCGCCCTGCGCGCCGTGCACGCGGACGTGGCCCACTCCTGGAGCCTCAAGGAGCTCGCCGACATCAGCCACATGTCGCGTTCCGCGTTCGCCCAGGCATTCAAGAGCCACGTCGGGGTCCCGCCGTTGGAGTACCTGATCCAATGGCGCATGAGCCTCGCCCGCGACGCCCTCGCCCGCGACTCGTTGTCGATCTCGGAGCTCGCACGGGCCACGGGCTACTTGTCCGAGAGCGCGTTCAGCACCGCGTTCCGCCGCGTGGTCGGCTCATCGCCCGCACAGTTCCGGAACCGGGCACGGCAGCCACCGCGCTCGGCCGCGAATGCGAGCTGAAGGAGGCGTCCTGTGCTCGGCTGCGCCACTCACGCCGGCGACGAACACACCGGCACACCGACCACCGACACCACCACCAGCGACGCGGACACGCGTCATGAACGCGACTGTGCTACTGGGGGCTGGCTCTGTCGATCACGAGCAGGAACACTTGTGCACGTCTTCGAGTACATCCGCGGTCGATCGGCCGCGAAATGTCGATGGGATTCAGTAGCAGCGCAGAGCGGTCGTCGCGCATGAGGGCGGTGCCCCAGCAGGTGGTGCGGGTGTTCTTAGGAAGCCGGTGGCCTTGCTCAGGCACGTGTCCCGGGTGGAGGGACCAGGCCGCAGGAGCGCTCAGGGGCGGCGAAGTCCCCACCCACTGCGGCTACGTCGACAGCCGTGGCCGCGGTGCGGCACGGCCGGCCGGCCGGTCCGTGTGTCTCCAGAAGTCGCTGCCCGTAGTTCCAGGTCCGGGACCTCGTGTTTCCAGAGGCTCAACGCTGTCCGTTGCTTCTCGACGCGCCGCGACACACCGCCGATTTGCCCCTGACACCGGTGTCAGGTCCTAACGTGGCCGGGTAATCCGTGCGCCCGCGTATGCCCGGACGCCGGAGGGCCACCACGAGGAAGAGGAACAGGCGATGTCGACTCTGGGGATCATCGGAAGCGGGAACATCGGGACCGCGGTCGCGCGGCTGGCGGTCGCAGCGGGCATCGACGTGGTGATCGCCAACTCGCGCGGCCCGCAGAGCCTGGCAGGACTGGTCGAGGAGCTGGGGCCGCGCGCCACCGCCGCCACCGTGGACCAGACCGCCCGCGCAGGGGAGTCGACCCTGCTCAGCATCCCGCTGACCGCCTACGGCGCGCTGCCCGAGGGGCTGCTGCGCGGGCGGACCGTGCTGGACACCGGCAACTACTACCCCCACCGCGACGGCCGCATCGCCGAACTCGACTCCGAGGAGGCGACCACGACCCAACTCGCCCAGCGGCTCCTGCCCGGCGCCCTGCTGGTCAAAGCCTTCAACAACATCATGGCCCACCACATCCCCCAGCTCGCCCGCCCCACCGGGGCCCCCGACCGCAGCGCCCTGCCCATCGCCGGCGAGGACCCCGGCGCCAAGGCCCGGGCGGCCGAGCTGATCGACCGGCTCGGCTTCGACACCGTCGACGCCGGTACCCCGGCCCAGAGCTGGCGCTTCGAGCCCGAGTCCGGCGCCTACACCCAGATCTACCTCGCCGACCCCGAGGTGCCCCTCGACCAGATGATGCAGGCCCCCGCCGCCCCGGTCTCGGCCGACGAACTGCGTGCCCTGCTGGAGTCGAGCCGGCGGGTGAGCGTGGCCGAGCGCACCTTCTGAGCACCCGGGGCCAGGACTCCACTGGTTCTGCGGTGGAGTCCTCGCCTGCCTCAGGGCGCCTCGTCCAGGATGCCGGGGGTGTCATGGGCCACGACGCTCTCGTGCAACGGCACACGCCCCATCCGGTACCGGTTCGCGGGACCCTGGGGGTCGGGCCAACCGAAGGAGACGCCGAAGAGCAGCTTCATCTCCGGCTGGATGCCCAGGGCCTCGCGCACGACGTCAGCGTAGAAGCCCAGCATCGTCTGTGGAATGCCCGCCAGGCCGCGCGCCTGCAGCGCGAGCAGGAAGGTCTGCGCGTACATGCCCATGTCACCGGCTACGCGCACCCCGTCGCCGAACCGGGGCATGAACAGCAGCGCCACGTGGGGGGCGTCGAAGAACTCCAGGTTGCGCAGCGCGGCCGCGTGGCGCCCGTGGGCATCGGAGCGCTCCACGCCCAGCGACCGGTAGTAGGCCGCGCCCTGCTCCCTGGCGCGCCGGCGGTAGGTGCCGTCGCCGAAGTCGGCGTAGTCGAAGCTGAAGTCCGGTGAGGTCCGGCCGTCCCTGTCCGCCTCCAGCAATCGGGCGCTCAGGGCGTCACGGCGCGCACCCGAGACGATGTGCACCTGCCAGGGCTGGGTGTTGCAGTTGGAGGGCGCCCTCTGGGCGTCCTCCAGCACCGCGCGGATGTCGGCCGCGGGCACCGGGTCGGGGACGAATCCCCGGACCGAGCGCCGCGCGCGCACGATGTCGGTGAAGGAGCGGGCACTGCTGGACACAACGGGTTCCTCTCGTGCGGCGGCGGCTCGGTCGTGCACCGCGAGACCGCGCCTGCCGGCTCGGGGTGGACGCGCCGCTACACTAAGACCTGACATCGGTGTCAGGGGCAAATCGGGGGGAGGTCGTCCGTGCGGATCGGGGAACTGGCCGAGCGGACCGGGGTCAGCGTGCGCTCCCTGCGCTACTACGAGAAGCAGGGCATGCTCTCCAGCCAACGCAGCGCCAGCGGGCAGCGCCACTACGATGAGCATGGCGTGAGCCGTGTGCTGTTGATCCGTCAGTTCTTCTCCGCCGGGATGAACAGCAAGACCATCGCCGCGCTCCTGCCACACGTCAAGGACCCAGGTGAGCGCTGCCCGCCGGCTGTCCTGCGCCAACTCACCGCCGAACTCGACCGCATCGACGCCCAGGCCGAGGAGATCGCCCGCGCGCGCCGGACCCTCGCCGATTTGATCAGGGCCACACAAGAGGCCATGCGCGCTACCCGGACCAGCGAATGAACATCAGGGTGAAGGGCGGCGCCGTTGCCCCGCCCTTCACCCATGGGGCGGCGGATGACCCACGACCTGAAATTCCGGCGCCACCGACATCGAGCGGAGAGACGCCTAGGCGCGCCGGGGGAGGCGCTTGCGCGCCGCCTGTACCGCGTTCCGGATCTCGTCGACGCGCAGGAGGTGGCCGGTCGCGAGGAAGAGCGGCGCGCCGATCGCGCAGCCCAGGAGAGGTCCCCCGAGGAGGACCGGAAGTTCTTCGGCCGACCATCCTCCGATGAGCCATTGGACGGCGACGGCGGCGGCGACGCAGGGCAGCGCGGCGCTGTAGAGCCGGGCGATCGTGGAGCCGATGCGCCACCCGTCCAGTCCGCCGAGGCGTCGGCTCAGGATTCGGCCGCTGACCGTCAGCCCCCACAGGTAGGAGAGCATGAAGCCCGCTGCGATGCCCATGAGGACCCGGTCGGAGGGCAGCAGCACGTAGGAGGCCGTCCCGATGGTCCCGTGCACGGCGGCGTTGGTGACGGCGATCAGCGCGGGGGTCCGGGTGTCGCCCATGGCGTAGAAGACCCGCAGCATGAGCTGGTAGACGGTGAACGGGATCAGGCCCAAGGCGAAGACCGTCAGCACGCTTCCGATGACCCGGGCGTCGTCCACCGACGTGCTGCCGCGCGCGAACACCGCGACGCTCAGCGGTACCGCGTACACGGCCAGCGCCAGACCGATGGGGACCAGGACGACCGATGACATCCGCAGCCCGCGGGAGAAGTCGCCGCGCACCTTCGCCCAGTCGTGTTCGGCCGCGTGCGCGCTCATCCGCGGCAGGAGGACCGTGATCACCGAGACCGCGATGATCGCATAGGGCAGCTGGAACAGCTGGTAGGCGTAGTTGTAGGCGGTCAGGCCGCCGCCGACTCCCGCGCCCTCGGACATGGCGACGCCAGCCCGGTTGGCCAGGTTGGCGGTGATGAGGAATCCGGTCTGCATGGCGCAGACCAGGACGAACATCCAGCCCGCCGCTTTCAGGGCCTCGCCCAGGCCCGATCCGCGCAGGTCGAGTCGGGGGCGCCAACGGAAGCCGGAGCGCCACAGGACGAACTGGACGACCGCGGCCTGCAGGAGCAGTCCGCCGGTCGTCCCCAGCCCCAGCAGAGCGATCTGGCCGTCGGTGACCGTATCGGGCGTGGCGCCGGTGCCCGCCGTCCAGATGAAGGTCGCGCCCACGCAGATGATCACGAGGTTGTTGAGCACGGGGGCCCACACGGGGGCGCCGAAGCGGTTCCGGGTGTTCAGCATGGCGCTCGACAGTCCGCTGACCCCGACGAAGAAGATCTGCGCCAAGAGGTAGCGGGCGAGCAGGACCGCGACGTCGAACTGCTCGGGGGTGAACCGCCCCGCATACAGGCGGATCAGTGCCTCGGCGGCGAGGACGGCGGTGACCGTCAGGGCGAGGAGGGCGATTACGGCGCCGGTGAACAGGCGCTGTTCGGTCGCCGTGCCGCCGTCGGCATCGGACCGGCGGCGCTTGACCAGGAACGGCACGATGACGCTGGCCATGAGCCCGCCGATGAGCAGGTCGTAGACGATGAAGGGGATGGTGTTGGCGGTGTTGTAGGCGTCCCCGAGCAGCTGTGTGCCCAACGCTGCGGCCAGCACGATGGTGCGTGCGAATCCGGTGATCCGGGAGGCCGTCGTGCCCACGGCCATCACCGCGCTGGACTTGAGGACGCTTCCCCCCGCTCCGGCGGACTCATCCGCCGGGGCTCGCTGATCGGCGGAGGGGGCCTCGGCGTGCGGCAGCGTCACGGTGCCGCTGCGGTCTCGGCCGTCGTCGGTGGTGGTCTCGCCGGACATCGGTTCCAATCTGTGCGGGGGCGGGCGCACCTGGCACAACGCGGCCGCCCGGTCCGCGGCCTCTCGGTGAACAGCGGTGGGGCCGGATCATGAGCCCGTGATCGTTGAAACGCGCCGCCGCGGGGCTCGGGCTGCGCCGGTCCCTGGTGCCGTGGGACGGCGCGGAAAACCTACTACACATGTAATTTTCCGTCGTCCGCCACCCCGGCCGAGGGGGTGGAGGCGCGACGCGAGGGCTCAGCGTCGCACAGACGGCGATGGGCTGCATGGATTCGCGCCCATGTGGACGACCGCCCACGCCGATGCGGGGGGCCTACGGCACACACGTACGCGTCACCAGCGCGAAACCCGCCCGGATCCGGCGCGAGAGCTCGGAATGCCCCCGCCTTGCTCACTCTTCGGTGCCGTTGATCGTGTACAGGTCCACCCTGCCGCGCGCTTTCGGTTTCGGACGCAGAATGGCCAGGTAGAGCCCCGGTGCATCGGCGTCCATGCCGGTGGCGACGACCCGGTATCCGCGGCCGCGCGGTCGCATGATCGTGCCCGCCGTCCCCGCGGCACCCGCAGCGGTGACCAGGTCGGTCGCCGGGGTGTGCGACATGTGGCGACTCGCCTTCTTCTACTACTTATTTAGTAGATAGTATCGGCGGCTCACGGCCGCCCCATCGATCGGGCGCGGTGCTCTCGGCAGTCTAGCTATTACACGTGTAGTAGGTTGACGCCATGACTTCCACCTCGACCACGGAGGCCCCGAGGGTGTCTCTTCGCGTTATGGAACTCAGTGACGTTCCGGCTGCCGTGCACCTGCACCGGTCCAACCTGCCGACGGGGTTCTTCGTCGAACTCGGGGAGCGGTTCCTCGGCCGCTACTACCGCACCTTCCTCACCAGCCCAGCCGCGGTGGCGCTGGTCGCCGAAGTCGAGGGGCGGCCCGCCGGCTTCCTCGTCGGCTGCACCGACGAGATCGTGCACCGCCGCCACATCATGCGCCTGGACCGCTGGCGGCTCGCCCGTGCCGGCGCGGCCTCGCTGCTGGTCCGGCCGGAACTGACGGCGCGCTTCATGCGCACCCGCGCGCAGCGCTACATCCGCGGGATGCGGCGCGCCACTGAGGGACAGACGGCGGTCACTTCCGGCCGCACCGGGATGCTGAGCCACATCGCCGTGGACGCCTCCCATCGGCGCACGGGTGTCGGCGCGGCACTCGTGGCCGGGTTCACCGACATCGCCCGCGTGCACGGGGTGGACCGCCTGCGCCTCTACACCGCCGGAGACAACGAACCCGCCCAGCGCTTCTACGAGCGCCTGGGCTGGGAGAAACAGGAAGAGCAGCCCGACATGGACGGCAAGCTGTGGACGCACTTCGTCCTGGAACTGACGTGAGACCCTGGATCCTCCTGCCGCTCCTCGCGGTGACACTGGCAGCCACCGCGTGCGGGGGCGGGTCCGGCCCCGCGGACGCCCCGCCGCCGTCACCCACCGCGGCCGTCCTGCCCGATGTGGCGTCCTACACGGTCGCCTCCACCGAGCCGGCGCCGGACGTCAAGACAGCGGCGGCGGCCTACCTGGAGACGCTCCTGCGCTATGGAGCGGGTGACGGAACGCGGGAGGCGGCGCAGCAGCGCCTCGATGAAGCGGGGCTACCGACCGCCCCGTTGGACGGCGCGGCCGACCTGCTCAGCGGCTCAGCGGCGGGCACCGCGGAGATCATCTATCCGCAGCTGGGGGGTCTCACCGGGAACCGGGCCTCGGTCATGACCGTGGTCACCGTGCACCTGCTCGACGGGGGCGAGCCGACCTCCACGACGCGCGTGGTCGACGTCCGCCTGGCCAAGACAGGGGAGACCTGGGCGGTCTCCTCGATCGAATCGATCGGCGGCGGCCCCCCTGCCGAGGCCCCGCCCCCCGCCGGTCCGTCGCCCTCGGCGGGGACATCGACCTCGGACGCCGCGGCGGCAGCGGGTGATGACCCGGGTTCGGCCGTGCTGAGCTCACAGCGACTGGATCTCCCCGACACCGTGAAGTGGGACATCCTCAGCGGCGCGATCGACGACCGCGTCCTGCGCATGCTCCTCACGCTCGGCGAGGACCACGAGCTGTCCGTCGCGGTGCTGTCGACCGGCCATCCGCACAACGTCTTCGACAGCGCATCGGTCAGCAACCACGTCCAGGGCCGCGCGGTCGACATCTGGGCCATCGACGGCGTCCCCGTCGCCGACCTCGCGGGAAGCGGGGAGCCGGACAACCCCGCGCGTACGCTGATGGAGCGCGCACTGGCCGAAGGCAGCGACGAAGTGGGCGGACCCTGGGCACTGTCGACCGCCGACGGGGCGACGTTCACCAACACCGTCCACCAGGACCACCTGCACGTAGGCTTCAAACGGTGACGCGGGCCCCTACGGCGCTCCGCGTCGGCCATAGGAATCCGGCCCAGGGCGCCTACGGGTGGCCGCCCACCCCAGGGGCCGGCGGATCGGAATGAGCTTGAGGTCGCAATCGATGCCACGGCGCAAACTCGGACAGCTCGAAGCGGAGGTCCTCGCGGTCCTGGCCGGTGCGGGCGATCACCTGTCCACGGCCGAACTGTGCGCCGAGCTCGACGGCGACCCCGCGTACACGACGGTCAACACCGTCCTCTTCCGCCTGCTCGACAAGCGCATGGTGGACCGCATACCCCGGGGCCGGGGGTACGCCTACCGCCTGGTCGTCGACGAATCCGAGGTCGCGGCGGAGCGCATGTTCGGCCACCTGCGCGTCGCCAGCGACCCCTCCGGCGTCCTCAACCAGTTCGTCAGCGGCCTCCACCCCGAGGAGGCCGAAGCCCTCCGAGCAGTCCTGGATCAGCGACGGGAGCCGTCATGAGCTGGCCTACGTTCGTCCCGGCGCTGGCGCTGACCGCGTTGAGCCTGGTCCTGGCGCGCCGCCCCCTGCCGCTCCACCCCTCCTGGTCGTCACGGCTCCTCCTCGTCATCGCCGTGACGACGGCCTTCACCGCGATCAGCACGATCACGCTGGTCGCGGCGGTGTTCGTCGCCGGGCTCCTGCCGGCCGACCTGGTCGCGGCCAGCGTCAAGGGGCGCCTGCTCATCGGGCACGGGCCGGTGAACCCCGTGATGGGATCCGCGGCGTGCGCGATGCTCGTGGTCGGGGCAAGCCGCTCGGCCTGGCTGCTGTGGCGGCAGCACGGGGAGCGCCTGCGCCTGGCGGACACGGGCGTCGTGGACGACGACCGCCCCTTCGCCCTGGCGCTTCCGGGCCCCGGCGGCGGCGTGGTCGTGTCCCAGGGACTGCTGCGGCTCCTGAGCCGGGAGCAGATGCAGGTCGTGTTCCGCCACGAACACTCCCACCTCCGGCACCGGCACCACCTCTACACCACGGCCGGAGCGATCGCGGCGCGCCTGTTCCCACCTTTGGCGGCCGTCGAGGCGGCGCTGCGGCTGAGCGTGGAGCGGTGGGCCGACGAGGACACCGCGGCGGCGGTGGGCGACCGCGCCCTCGTCGCCCACACCATCGCCGAGGTCGCGCTCGCCAACCCCGCGCCGAGCCCCACGTGGCACCCCGCGCTCGCCGGCTCCCACGTCCTCCTGCGCGTCCATGCGCTCCTGGGCGATGCCCCCTCGACGAACCCGATCGTCGGTCCCGCGCTCCTGAGCGGAACCGGCGTCGCCACGAGCGGCATGGCCTCCTCAGCCCTGCAACTCCACCACGCCGCGTCGCTCCTGCTGATCTGACGGAACCGCCGGAGCGGGGACATCGACCGCGCGTCGCCGATCCGGTCGGCCAAGTGCACCGGCATCCGCCTGCGTGCCGATACGGCTCAGGTGTCCCAGTGCACGTCGAGCCGACGCAGTGCCCTGAAATACCACTCGGGCGACCAATCCGGCTCATACCCTTCGGGCAGGCGCAGCCCCGGCAGCCGCGACAGCGCCTCCACCGCGATGCGGATCTCCAACCGTGCCAGGGCCCGTCCCAGGCAGCGGTGGATGCCCGCCCCGAAGGCCACGTGCTGCCGGGCGTTGGCGCGCCCCGGGGTGAAGTCGTCGGCCGCCGCGAACACATGCGCGTCGCGGTTGGCGGACCCGAAGAGCAGCAGCACCCGCGAACCGGCCGCCATCTCCACCCCGCCCAGGACGGTGTCCGAGACCAGGACCCGCATCATCCCCCGATGCGGGGCCTCATGGCGCAGCGCCTCCTCCACCAGCCCGGCCACGGCGCGCGGATCCGATGCCTGGTCCCAGAGGCCGTGGGTGAGCGCGGACATCACGGTGACGGCAATGGCGTCGCGAGTGGTGTGGATCCCGCCGGCGTAGAGGCCGCGAACGAACATCACGGCGTCGGCCGGATCCATGTCGGCGTCGTCGTCGGCCACCAGGCGTGCGAGTTCGGTGAGGATGTCCTCGCGCGGTTCCCGGCGGCGGTCCTCGAGGGCGTCGAGGATGTGGGCGTCGTAGTCGAGCAGGGCGTGCGCTGCCGCGACCTTGGCCGCGGGGTCGCCGACGGGGGCGGCCAGAGTGAGGAAGGCGCCGTTCCACTCGTCGAGCCGGTCGGCGTCGGCGTGGTCGAATCCGGTCAGTTCGGCCAGGGCGGTGCGGACGAAGGGGTGGGCGTATTGGGTGAGGAGGTCGGCGTGGCCGTCGGCGGCGAAACCGTCGACGAGGTCATCGGCGAGGCCGCGCAGGGCGGGGATGGCGGCGCTGATCCGCCGCCCGTGGAGGATGCGTTCGCCCACGGCGCGCAGGGGCGCGTGCTGGGGCGGGTCGGCCTGGACCATGTGCGGTGGTAGGGGGAGATGGTCCAGGATGCGCAGGATCTCGGGAGGGAGGGCATCCAGCGGGGTGAACGACTGGGCCGAGGAGAACATGTCGGGTCTGCGGAGGACCTCGGTGACCAGCTCGTAGTCGGCGACCAGCCAGACGCCGATCTCCTCGGACCAGACCACGGGGGAGTGGTCGCGGGCCCAGCGGTAGAAGGTGTGCGGGTCGGTGCGGTGTGTCCCAGTGGGGTCATAGGAGGACACTGAGTGAGGGCAGCCGGTCGAGACGGCTCGGGGGTCGGTCATGCGGTCCGCCCTTTATTGGGGGTCGAGGGCACGGAAGCCGGACGCGCCACGGGTGGCGCGCACGGGACCGCCGACGATACAGCCTGGCACTGCCTCCCCGGCGCGCGTGCGGTCGCCGCCGCGTGTGGAAGTACACGTTGACCTCGGTGGTCCCGGGCGAAAGCCGCCAGGATCGGGGGGATGGCAGTGCCCGCGGCGCTCGTGTGCGCGGCGGCTGCGTGATGAATCCAGTGTCGTGCGGTCTGTGGTGGACGGTCTCCTGAATCGCGTGCGTGAATGCGGAGATGCCGGCGCGCGAGCGCCGGCATCTCCGCACGGTCGAATGGAGCCCGGAACGCGGCGCACGGTAGGAGCTGTTCCGGCTCACCGTGCCCGGCGGCGCCCCCTGGTGCGCGACCGGTGCTTCTCGATCGTGCCGACGGGCGTCTCGGGCGGCTCGGGAACCACGCGGACACGGCGCGGCACCATGACATCGGGGCCGCCCGGCCGGCACCGGGCGGTTCGGCAGGGCAGGTCCGTCAGTGGTGGGCGATGCTGACCGAGCGGGTGTTCAGGTAGGCCTCCATCGCCTCGGGGCCGCCCTCGGAGCCGTAGCCCGAGTCCTTCACGCCCCCGAACGGCATCTCGGCCGACGGCATCGCCGGCATGTTGACCCACAGCATGCCCACCTCGACCCTGCGGGTCAGCTGGTCGGCGGCCGACAGCGACCGCGTGAAGGCGTAGCCGGCGAGCCCGTAGGACAGCCGGTTCGCCTCCGCGATCGCCTCGTCCAGGTCGCGGAAGCCGCGGATGGCGGCCACCGGGCCGAACGGCTCCTCGTTGAACAGCCTGGCCCCGGCCGGCACGTCGTCGAGCACGGTGGGCGCCCAGAAGTTGCCCGCGTCGCCGATGCGCCTGCCGCCCGCCAGTACCGTGGCGCCCCGCTCGACGGCATCGGTGTGCAACGAGGCCATCGCGTCGATCCGCCTGGTGTTGGCGAGGGGTCCCATCTCGGTGCCCTCGGCCAGCCCGTCGCCGACGTTGAGGCCGGTGGCGAACTCCGCGAGCGCCTTGGCGAAGTCCTGCCGCGCGCCCTCGTGCACGAGGAACCGCGTCGGGGAGATGCAGACCTGGCCGGCGTTGCGGAACTTCGCCTTGCTCATGGTCTTCACCGCGAGCTCGATGTCGGCGTCCTCGCAGATGATCACGGGCGCGTGCCCGCCGAGCTCCATCGAGACGCGCTTCATGTGCCGGCCCGCGAGTCCGGCGAGCTGCTTTCCGACCGCCGTCGACCCGGTGAACGTGACCTTGCGGATCACCGGGTGGGCGATGAGGTACTCCGAGATCTCGGCCGGGTCGCCGAACACCAGCGCGAGCACGCCGGCCGGCAGGCCCGCGTCCTGGAAGGCCCTGACGAGCGCCGCCGGGCTCGCCGGCGTCTCCTCCGGCGCCTTCACGACCATCGAGCAGCCCGCGGCGAGCCCGGCGGCGAGCTTGCGCACGACCTGGTTGATCGGGAAGTTCCACGGCGTGAAGGCGGCGACCGGGCCCACCGGGTCCTTGATCACCTGCTGCCGGATGGCGGGGTTGGCGCGGTGCGGGACGAGGCGGCCGTAGACGCGGAAGCCCTCCTCCGCGAACCAGTCGATGATGTCCGCGCCCGCCAGGATCTCGGCCTTGGCCTCCGCGAGCGGCTTGCCCTGCTCCTGCGTCATCAGCGCGGCGATCTCGTCGACGCGGGCGCGCACGAGCTCGGCCGCCCCGCGCATGATCCTGCTCCGCCGCGCGGGGGTGTGGTCGCGCCACACCTCGAAGCCGCGCCGCACGGACTCGGCGGCGCGGTCCAGGTCAGGGCGGGCCGCGTGGGCGACGCGGCCGATCACCTGGCCGGTCGCCGGGTTGTGCACGTCGATCGAACGCCCGTCGGCGGCGTCCAGCCACTGATCGTCGATGAAGAGCCGGGTGTCCGGATAGGTCATCGGGAAGCCTCCCTCGTGGCGCGCCGCGGCACGCGGCGTCGGTGGACGGTATTCGGCATCGCTCCCGACCGTAACCCGGAGCGGCGGTCGGGCCGCCATGTGGCCGGTCACCCGAACTCCAACCCGAACACCTCCAGCACGGTGTAGACCGCGAGCAGGAAGATGCCGATGGTGCTGATGACGAACGCCGCGGTGAGCCACCGGTTCCGCCTGAAGCGCGGGTCGACCTCCAGGGTGCGCAGCCGCCACACGGCGATGAGCACGGCGAGCAGGAAGATCCCCGTCGCGATCGCGCCGATCTGCATCATCACGAGCGGCGACCGCACGAACAGGAACATGAGCAGCCAGATCACGGGCAGGCAGGCGGTGAAGGCCCGCAGGGCCCGCGCCCGGACCCTGACGTCGTGCCAGTCGATCACGCCCAGCAGGCCGAGGGTGTCGGTCCACAGGCGCGGCACCGCGGCCGCGGACGCGATGTTGGTGGAGAACAGCACCGCGATGGCGCCGATCAGGAACAGGCCCTCCGCCCACGGGCCCAGTGTGTCGGTGTAGATCCTGGACACGGTGGTGATCACCGCGTTGCCTTCGGGAACGAGGTTCTGCGGTTGGAGCACGCTGGCGCCGACCACGTAGAAGGACAGCGTGCAGACCGTGCAGATGAGCCAGGAGACGAACACGTCCAGCTGCATCACTTTGATCCAGCCCCCGGCGCGCCGGGCACGCTCCTCGCTGCCGTCGTCGGGCCCGGTCCAGCGCCCGTACCCCTTCTCCAG
The DNA here is from genome assembly GCF_042653925.1 of Nocardiopsis mangrovi. NCBI lineage: Bacteria > Bacillati > Actinomycetota > Actinomycetes > Streptosporangiales > Nocardiopsidaceae > Nocardiopsis > Nocardiopsis mangrovi. Next base: position 41,710 of record NZ_JBHSFQ010000015.1, on the reverse strand, counting down.
GCACCAGTACGTGTAGTTGGTCATGTCGTCGGCCCCGACGCCCGTCGAGCCGAACATGGCGATCGCGAGGCCGAGGGTGCCGGCCGGGATCGCGAAGCCCAGCCCGTCGGCGAAGTCACCCGGGCTGTAGGCGAAAGGGGTGAACGGCAGCACCAGCACGATCGCCACCGTGCTCAGGGTGAAGATCGCGACCGACCAGGTGGTGATCACCTCGACCACGCTGTATCTGTTGCTCCGCAGCAGCCCGATCGTCAGCGCCGTGATGATGACGGCCCAGACGCCCAGGGAACCGCTGCTCAGCGGCTCGCCCACGATCGGCCACAGGATGGAGCAGGCGGCGGCAGTGCCGCCGATGACGCCGCCCCGCTGGAAGTTCTTGGCGACGTCGAGCCCGATCCACAGCCAGTTGATCCAGCCCATGCGCCCGATCCTGGGCGGGACGGTGCTGTACCCGGCGAGGGCGGTCCTGCCGTTGAGGATCGCCCAGCGAGCCAGTTCCATCTGGACCCATACCTTGACCGTGGCGCCCACGATCACCATCCACAGCAGGACGAACCCCGCGCGGGCACCGAGCGACGTGGTGACGATGAGCTCGCCCGAGCCCACCACGGACGCCGTCAGGATGATGCCCGGGCCCAGATAGCGCAGCCTGCCGCGCAGCGTCGTCGGCGCGTCCCTGGTGTCCTCGGCGCGGAGCCGGTAGGCGTCCTCGGGTTCCGCCTGCGGCATGTCCTGGGTCGACATGGAGTGCCTTCCTTTCCACGGCGCCGTCGCCGGTGTCCGCCGCGCGACGACGCCTGTTCACCGGGTGGCGTCGACGAGGCGCCGGGTCTGCGCCCTGAGCGCGTCGGCATCTCCGAGATCGCCGAGCAGCTGGACGCCCACGCCGACTCCGGCGCACCCCTCGGCCAGGCACGCGCGAGCGAGGTCGGCCCCGACGCCGCCGGTGGCCAGCAGCGGCACGTCGGGCAGCGGGCCCTTGAGCTGCCGGAGGTAGCCGGCTCCGACCGGGCCGATCGGGAAGACCTTGACCAGGTCGGCGCCGAGGCGCACGGCGTGGACGATCTCCGTTGGCGTGAACGCGCCGGGGACGACGCCGAGGCCGAGCGCCTTGGCCCGCTCGATCACCGCCTCGTCCACGTGCGGGCAGACGATGAACCGCGCCCCGGCGTCGGCGGCCCGCGAGACGTCATCGGCCGTCATCACCGTCCCCGCGCCGATGGGGACCTCGTCCCCGTACCTCTCGCGCAGCGCCGTGAGCGCGGCGAAGGGCTCACCGCTGTTGAGCGTCACCTCGAACAGGCGGATTCCTTCGCTGTACAGCAGATCGGTCAGCTCCAGACACCGCTCGGCGGGCTGACCGCGGTAGATCACCATCGCGCGGTGCTCCCGCACCAGGCTCAGGACGTCGTCGGACATGTGGCTCCCCTCTCGGGCCGTCAGAGATGCCTGCGGGGCACCGCGTGTCCGCGTCTGCCCGCCAGGAAGTCGAAGTCGGCACCGGTGTCGGCCTGGCGCACGTGCTCGCGGTACAGCCACGCGTAGCCGGATCCGGTGTCGTCCGCCTTGGCCGGCCCGCTCGCACGGCGACGGAGCTCGTCGTCGGGCACGTCCATGTCGATCCGGCGGGCGGGGACGTCGAGCGTGACCCGGTCGCCGGTGCGCAGCAGCGCCAGCGGGCCGCCGACTGCGGACTCGGGCGCCACGTGCAGCACGACGGTTCCGTACGAGGTACCGCTCATCCGGCCGTCGGTGATCCGGACCATGTCGCGGACGCCCGCTTCCAGCAGCTTCTTCGGGATGGCCAGGTTGCCGATCTCGGGCATGCCGGGATATCCGGACGGGCCCGCGTTGCGCACGACGAGCACGGTCGCGGCGTCCACCGGGAGGTCGGGTGAGTCGGCCTGCTCGTGGTACTCCTCGATCGTGTCGAAGACCAGTGCCGTTCCGGTGTGCCGCAACAGCTCCTCGGACGCCGCCGACACCTTGATCACCGCTCCGTCCGGCGCGAGGTTGCCGCGCAGGACCGCGGTGTGGGCGCCCGGTTCGCGCAGCGGCTCCGCGCGGCAGCGGATCACCTCGCGGTTCCAGTTCTCGGCGCCGGCGCAGTTCTCGCCCAGGCTCCGGCCGGTGATGGTGGCCGCGTCGGCGTGCAGCAGGTCGCCCAGCTCCCTGACCACCGCGGGCACTCCACCCGCGTAGGCGAACTCCTCCATGAGGAACCGGCCGGACGGCAACAGGTCCACCAACAGCGGGACCTCCGCGGCCAGGGCGTCGAAGTCGTCGAGCGAGAGCTCCACCTCGGCCCGCCCCGCGATCGCGAGCAGGTGTACCACCGCGTTGGTGGAGCCGCCGATGGCCGCACTGACGCGGACGGCGTTCTCGAACGACCTCCGGTCCAGAACGGACGAAGGGGCCAGGCATTCCTCGACCATGGACACGATCCGGCTGCCGGCGTGCTCGGCGATGCGGTGCCGCCGTGCGTCCACGGCCGGGATCGCGGCGCTGCCGGGCAGGGAGAGGCCGAGCGCCTCGGCGAGGCAGGCCATGGTGGACGCGGTGCCCATCGTGGTGCAGTGGCCGGCGCTGCGCGAGAGGCATGCCTCGGCCTCCGCGAAGTCGGCCGTGCTCATCCGGCCGGCGCGCACCTCCTCGCTGAACCGCCACACGTGTGTGCCGGATCCGGCGTCGCGGCCGCGGAACTTGCCGTTCAGCATCGGGCCGCCGGTCACCATCACCGTGGGCAGGTCGGCGCTGAGCGCGCCCATCAGCTGCGCGGGCACGGTCTTGTCGCAGCCGCCGAGCAGCACGACGCCGTCGAGCGGGTTGGCGCGCAGGCTCTCCTCGACGTCCATCGCCATGAGGTTGCGGAACAGCATGGCCGAGGGCCGCATCAGCGTCTCGCCGAGCGAGATCGTGGGGAACTCCAGCGGAGTCCCGCCCGCCATCAGCACGCCGCGTTTCACCGCCTCGGCCACCTGCCGCAGGTGCGCGTTGCAGGGCGCGAGGTCCGACCAGCTGTTGCAGATCCCGATCACCGGGCGCCCGTCGAACATCGGCGACGAGTACCCCTGGTTGTACATCTTCGACCGGTGGACGAAGCCGAGCTTGCCGTCGAGGCCGAACCACGCGGCGCTGCGCCGGCCGGACACGTCGTCGTCTGGATGCATCATCGCTCCACAGTGAGGCACATCTGCATGCAACGCAGATAGCGCAGCATATATATGTACAGTTTTACATGCAATCCTTTGGCGCAGGTCTCCCACTCGGAAACCGCGACCGGGGTCAGCTCCGCGACCCCGCGCTCACATCGGCCACGGTCACCGCGGCCACCGATGCCTCGTCGAGCCGGGCCCCGAGGCCGGGCAGGCCGGGGACGGCGATCCAGCCCTGTTCGGGTTTCGGCGGGGCGACGAGCAGCGGGTCGCGCAGGGGGTTGTCCCTGACGTCGTACTCGAGCCCGGCGACCGGTGCCGCCATCGCGGCCAGCTGCAGCGTCGCGGCCAACGCCACCGCGCCTCCGTACAGGTGCGGCAGCACGGACGTGCCGTGGGCGGCGGCGAGCTCGCAGACGGCGAGCACCTCGGTGAGCCCGCCGGTCTTGGCCAGGTCCGGCTGCAGGACGGCGATCGCGGGCGACGCCGCGAAGGCGCGGAACTCCGCGACCCCGTAGAGGTTCTCCCCGGTCGCGATGGGCAGCCCGGTGCGCCGGTGCAGCTCCTCGAGTCCGGCGAGCGGATTGCCCCGCAGGGGTTCCTCGATCCACTCCACGCCCGCGCCCCTCAGCGCGGGAGCCATCGCGACGGCCTCCGGCACGTCCCACGCCTGGTTCGCGTCGGCGTACAGCGCCACGCCCGGACCGATCGCCTCGCGGGCCTCCGCCAGGTTGCGTTCGTCCGTCGCCCGGCCGAAGCCGACCTTGAGCTTCACCGCCGTGTGGCCGGCGCCGACGCACTCGCGCGCCTTACGGCCGACGTCCTCGGGTCCGAGGCTGCTGGCGTAGACCGGGATCCGGTCCCGGACCCGGCCGCCGGCGAGCGTGCTCACCGCCGCCCCGGCCCGCAGGCCGGCGAGGTCCCACAGCGCGAGGTCCGCCCCGCTGATCGCCTGCCTGATCGGCCCTGGGGCGCCCCACTGCCTGCCCAGTGGTTCCAGGCGTGTGCACAACCGCCGGTGCACCGCCGAGATCCGGTCGGCGTCCTCGCCGAGGAGCAGCGGGAACACGCCGTCGCGCAACGTCGCGACGCGCTCGTGCGCCGCCCACGGCGGGTAGTTGATCCAGCTCTCGCCCCGGCCGGTGAGGCCGTCCTCGGTGGTCACCTCCACCAGCACGATCGATCGGTCGCGCAACGCGGAGAACGACATCGCGATCCCGTCGGCCGCCGGCGCGCGCAGCACCCGCAGGCGTGCGCCGACGATCCGCGTCACTGGCCGTCCTCCAGCTGCCGCTGGAGCACGCTGCGCAGCCGGAAGATGTGGGCCCTCGCGGCCTGTTCCGCGGCCACCGCGTCTCCGGACTCGATGGCGGTGAGGATCGCGCGGTGGTCGTCGACGGCCTGCCGCGGGCCCGCAGTCACCGTCGTGGAGCGCATGGCCAGCCGCACCTGGGCCTGCACGTCGTCGAGCACCCGGATCACCTCCGGGTTCGCGGCGGCCTCCCGGATCAGCCGGTGGAAGCGCAGGTCGGCTTCGGTGCTCGCGGCGAGGTCGGCGGTGCGCAACGCCGCCTCGTGCTCGTCGAGCGCCTCCCGCAGCGCCCGCACCAGCTTTCGGCCGGCGTTCTCGACGGCCAGCCGGGCGGCGAGCCCTTCGAGTACCTCGCGGATCTCGTAGATCGCGACCAGTTCCGCGATGCCGACCCGCGCGACGACGGCGCCGCGCCGCGGCTCCTCGCGGGCCAGCCGCTCCTGTACGAGCCGGAGCACCGCGTCGCGTACGGGGCTGCGGCTGACTTCGAGCGACTCGGCGAGGGCGGGCACGCTCAGGCGGGCGCCCGGAGGGAGCTCGCCGGTGAAGATCTTCTCGCGTAGGCGTTCGTAGACCTCATCGGCGACCCTGGCGCGGGTCGCGGGTTTCTCATTCACTCCGACCATGCGGGGAGTTTACATGTAACAAGAAAACATTACATTCCAACGGCGCCGTCGGGTCGGCGGCGCGGACCGCCGACGGCGATCGTCGGCGTCCTCGGTTGCCTCGCGCGACCCGACCCGGCGCCTACGCTGAGATCCGCCGCGCATGAACGACGACTGGACGGGCCGTGATTCCACTCGCACTCCGCTATTTCCTCGCCACGGTCGACTGCGGATCCATCAGCGCCGCTGCCGAACGGCTCAAGGTGGCGCCGTCGGCGGTGAGCCGGATGCTCAAGAAGCTCGAGACCGAGCACCGGACCGCCCTCATCGAACGGCGACCGCGCGGCGTGATCCCCACGGAGTCGGGACAGATCCTCGCGGACTACGCGCGGCGACTCCTGATCGACGCCGAACGCACCTCCATGGACATCGCGGACCTGCGGGGGGTCGGGAAGCGGAACATCGCGATCGCCGCCAATCAGTCGTTCGCCCTCGAGCTGCTGCCCGGTCTGATTCGCGAGTACCAGGAAGAGGCTCCTCAGCTGTTCTTCAGCCTCGAAGTCGCGACCTCGGACGCGATCACGCAGCAGGTGCGCGAGGGCGTGGTCGACGTCGGTGTGAGCTATGGCATCCGCCAGCCCGACGGCGTCGCGATCCTCCATGCCCAGAGGATTCCGGTACTGGCGACGATGGCCGCCGACCACCCGCTCGCCGACCGGTCCCGATTGCGCCTCACCGACGTCATCGCGTACCCGATCGCGCTCATGGGCCCCACGAGCACGCTCCGCGCCGTCATCGACAAGCGCGCGGAGGCGGAGCAGGTGACGCTCCGGCCCACCTTCACGAGCAATAACGTGGGCGCGCTCCAGGCCTACTGTTCCAGCAGCAATGCCATCGCGTTCTTCGGCCGCTCCACCGTGACGGACTCGATCGCCTCGGGGGCCCTGGCCGCGATCCCGCTGGCGGACGGCGACGTGAGCCTGCGAGACATGTACATCCAGGTCATGGACGGACGCGCACTGCCGGCGAGCGTCATGGACTTCGTCGATCGGCTGGTGGCGCGACTCAGCGAAGACATCTAATTTATGGATGTATAGTCTCTAGTTTTTCTACTTTTCATATGTCTTGCGCTCCACTAACGTTCCTTGAGCTGCCGTGATGCCCGTCACGGTCGACCGCGGAAAGTGGAGAGACCGATGAACAGTACGACGGTGCCCGCACGGCCGGACGGCGCCGAGACGAGCGGTCAGCGGATCCAGCGCCGGCTCATCGGCGCGGCGACCGCGGGGATGGTGATCGGCTGCGTCGCCGTCGGTTTCGTCTCCGACGGGCCGACCGCCTGGGGCCTCCTGCCGATCGTCCTCTACACCTTGCTCTGCCTCTGGGGGGTCAACATCCTCCTGGCGACGGTCGCGGCACTGCTGTCCGCGTTCGCGATCCTCCAGCCGTCCCCACTGGACGCGGCCACGGTCCTCACCGACGGTCTCGCCGACAATGTCACCGCGATCGGCCTGATCAGCGTCCTCGGCGCAGGTCTCGGCGAGGTGCTGCGGACCACCGGGGTGGCCTCGCTCCTGGTCCGCGGCGTCATGCGCGTCATGGGTGAGAAGAGCGGGATCGCGGTGATCATCGGGATGATGGCGGCCAGCCTCATCACGGTGGCCATGCTCGGCACCGTGGGCGGATCCCTCGCGATCATCGCGCCGATCCTCATCCCCATCGCCGCGCGCATGGGCATCACGCGCGCGACGATCGCCGTCATCTTCCTCTACGCCGGCTGCGCGGGCCTCGCTCTCGGCCCCTTCGCCGGGTCGAACATAGCGATCATGGAGGCCGCGGAGGTGAGCTACGGCCAGTACCTCCTCCACGGCGCGATCCCCCTGGCCCTGCTCTCCGTGACCGTGGGCTACTTCATCATCCTGTGGGTGCAGAAGCGCTCCTTCGCCGATCAGGACTTCTACAGCGAGGCCGAGACGGTCGGCGACGAGCCTCCCCCCGCCGTCCGTTCGAGGTTCGCCACGGGAGTCTTCGTCGCCGGCCTCGTCGCCTTCATCGCCTACGCGATGATGAACGAGGCCAGCACCGCTCTGCCCCTGCTGGCGCTGCCGAGCATCGCACTGCTCACCGCACTCGCCGCCGGGCAGTCGCTGACCGCCACGGTCACGCACTTCTGCCGGGGAGCCGGCGCGTACGTCCATCTGTTCCTGCTTTTCTGGATGTTGGCGACGATGTTCGCCCTCATCGACCGGATCGATCCCTTCACGCCCATATTCGACGCGTTCGGCGGCCAGCTCTCGGCGACTTCCCCCTTCGCGTTCTCCGTCCTCGTGGGCCTCGTGGGGCTCATCGGCGTGCCGGGTGCCTCCGCCGCCGTCGTCGTCCTCGTCGACCAGGTGTTCGGCGACGCCGCGGCGGCCACCGGCATATCGCCCGCGGCGTGGATCGTCGTCCTCCTCTTCGCCTCGAAAGGTGACACCTACGGACCGTTCCCGAACCCGAACATGGTCACGTGCATGGGCATGGCCCGGTACGACAGGCTGCGCTTCATGCTGCTGAGCGGGTGGATGCTCCTCATCCCCGCAGCGCTGATGTACACCGCCATCCTCTTCTTCATCACGTGACACCCCGCGCACGACCGTGCCCCCAGCCCGGCACGACAGCAGAAGGACACCGAATGTCAGTTCTCACAACCGCCGGCACGTGGGCCTCAGCGCACGACGGACGCTGGAGCGGTGTCGTCCTCGAGCGCGCCGAACACGGCGTCGCCGACACCCTCGCCGCCATCATCGCGGCCGGCTCCGACCCCGTCACACGGAAGGTGCGCGACGCGGCGGCGGCCTCGGGCGCCGGCGCCTCGCGCACCGTCGGTTCGGAGCAGGCGCTGACCGCATCCTCGGCGGCGCTGGTCAACGGCACCGCCGCCCACGTGCTGGAGCTGGACGACAACTTCTATCCCGCGCTGACCCACGCGTCGGCCGCCATCCTGCCCGCACTCCTCGCGATCGGTGACGAGACGGAGGCCTCGGGCGCGGACGTCCTCGACGCCTACATCGTCGGCCTCGAACTCCACGCGCTCCTGGGCCGCGGAGTCAACCGCTCGCACTACTTCGCGGGCTGGCATCCCACGGCGACGGTGGGCTGCATCGGGACCGCGGGGGCATGCGCCCGCCTGCTGGGGCTCGACGGCGAGCGGACGACGCAGGCGATGAGCATCGCGGTGAGCATGGCGGCGGGGAACAAGGCGCAGTTCGGAACCGAGGTGAAGCCCCTGCAGTGCGGGACCAGCGCCCTGCACGCCGTGCTCGCGGTGCGGCTCGCCGAGGCCGGGATCGAGGGCAACCCGGAGGTGCTCGAGGACCCGCAGGGGTTCCTCGCCCTCTACGGCGGCCCCCATCCGCGCGGGTGGGACGAACCATTGCGCAAGCTCGGGAACCCGCTCGCGCTCGACGAGTACGGACTGGCGCCGAAGCGCCACGCCTGCTGCGGGTCGGCGCACAACACCCTCGACAACCTCCTCGATCTGCGCGCGGAACACGGCTTCGCCGTCGAGGACATCGAGGAGATCGACGTGCTCATCGGCGCGAGCAACCGCAAGAACCTGCGCTTCGACGACCCCCGCGACGCATTCGAGGCGCGCTTCTCCCTGCAGTACAGCGTCGCGGTGCTGCTCCTGCGGGGTGAGGTCACCCTCAAGGACTTCACCCCGGACGCCGTGGCCCGTCCGGAGGTGAGGGCGCTGTTCGGCCTCACGAAGATCAGGGCGCTGTCCTTCGATGAGGAACCGCTCGACCCGGACGTGCGGCCGGCGCACAGCGTGCGGGTCACCCTCAAGGACGGACGGGTGCTCACCCGGGAGAGGGTCTTCGCCAAGGGCATCAAGCAGGACCCGTTCAGCGACGCCGAGCGCGCGGCGAAGGTCCGCGCCTGCACCGAGGACCGGCTCGAACCGTCGGCCTACGCCGCACTCGTCCGCGAGCTCGCGTCGATCCGCTCGCTTCCGTCGATCCGCTCGCTCACGGCGATACTCGCGGAGGCGAAGGCATGAGCCTGGAATCCGCCACCCGCTCGCTCACGCGATGGTTCGACGACGGAGGATTCGCCGCCGACCTCTCGCGCCGCATCGGCTACCGGACGGTGAGCCAGGGCACGGCCCACCGGGCCGACATCGACGCCTACCTCGCCGAGGTCGTCGTCCCCGAGCTCACCGCGATGGGCTTCACCTGCCGCGTACTCGCCAACCCCGTACCCGGCGGCCCGCCCTTCCTCCTGGCGGAGCGGCACGAGGGCGGACATCGGCCGACCGTGCTCACCTATGGCCACGGCGACGTGGTCGACGGCCAGGACGCCCTTTGGTCGGCCGGCCTCGACCCGTGGACGATGACCGAACGCGATGGCGCGTGGTACGGACGCGGAGCGGCCGACAACAAGGGCCAGCACGCGGTGAACTTCGCCGCCCTCCGCGAGGTGATCGCCGCACGGCAGGGGAGCCTGGGCTACAACGTGAAGGTGCTCTTCGAGATGGGGGAGGAGTGCAGCTCGCCCGGTCTGCGCGAGGTCGCCCGGGCGCACGAGGACGAACTGCGCGCGGACCTCTTTCTCGCCTCCGACGGTCCGCGGCTCGTCGAGGAGTCGCCCACGATCTTCCTCGGCTCACGCGGGTCGGTCGTGTTCGAACTCTCCTACAGCGCTCGTGAGACGGCACTGCACTCCGGGAACTGGGGCGGCATCGTCGCCAACCCGGCGGTGGTCCTCTCCCACGCGATCAGCGGTCTCGTCGGACGCCGAGGGCGGATCGAGGTCGCCGGCCTCCTGCCCCCGGAGATCCCCGAGGATGTGCGAACCGAGTTGGCCGCGCTGCCCATCGACAGCGCTCACCTGGGCCGGAGGATCGACGAGGACTGGGGGCAGCCCGGTCTCACGCCCGCCGAACGGCTGCTCGGGTGGAACACCCTGGAGGTGCTCACCCTCCACGCGGGCGACGACGCGAAGCCGGTCAACGCCGTGCCAGGCACCGCTCGCGCACACTGCCAGCTGCGGTTCGTCGTGGGTACCCGGTGGGACAGGCTCCAGGAGTACGTCCGCGCCCATCTCGACGCCGCGGGGTTCCCCGAGGTCGAGGTGCGCATCGTGCGCGGGTCCCCCGCCACGCGGGTGTCTCCCGGTGATCCCTGGGTGCGGTGGGCGAAGACGTCCATCGAGGACGCCATGGGACGGCCCCCGCTCGTCAATCCGAACCTCGGTGGGACCGTGCCCAACGACGTGTTCGCCGAGATACTCGGGCTGCCCACGGTATGGGTCCCGCACTCGTACCCGGGATGCCGCCAGCACGGGCCCGACGAACACCTCCCCGTCGCCGTCGCTCGGGAAGGGCTGGCCGTCATGGCCGCGCTGTTCTGGAATCTCGGCGTGACCGACCCGATCACCGCAGGCGGCGCCGGAGCCCGAGGACGAGCGGGGTCTGCTGATGGTCCGGTCGACTCCACGACCGGTCCGGCCGCGACCCCCGGCTGACGCCGGCCGCCGCGCCCGTCCTCGCGTCATGTGGCGGGCGCGGGGGCGCCGCGGTGCGTGCGGCGGCGGCTCATGCCAAGGCCACATGGGTCTCGAAGATGAGGCTGCAGAGGACACCGTATGCCGCCAGAAAGGGCCAGAAGCCGTTCCAAGTCCTCATGCGGGCGGGTAGGTGCGGGGATCTTCCGGGCGCTCGCCGCGGCAGGATCCACAGACCCTCGAGGGTGAGGTGGGAGAGGGCGAAGACGCAGATGATGCTCGCGGACGGCATAACGGCCGTGGCCACCGTAGAGAGCACCCCAGCCACGCGGTCCAATTCCAGCATCGTGTCCGCGGGGACGGCGGACCACTCGCCCCGCCATGGCGAGGACCGGTCGATGGGGATCCACAGGACCGCGGCGGCGACCGTCGACCATACGAGCAGTAGCGCTGAGATCACCCCCAGGCCGGCGCGGAACCGCGCGGTCGAGGTCCGCCGTTGTGCGACACGGGTTCCCAGGAGCGTGAAGCAGAGGGCGAGCAGCACCGTGACCGCGGCCAGCACGGTGCTCTGGGCCTCGAACGGCCGGAGGGCAACGCCCACCAGCGAGAAGCCGACGAAGAAGGCGGGGATGCTCCTGCACATCAGCACGAACCAACGCGCCGTGATCGGGGCGAGGAAGCGGTCGGTGATTGTCGGGACCGGCGGGAGGTCGTCCTCCGCGCCCTCCGTCTCCGGGGACCGTAGTTCCGATAGCAGATCGAACAGGGTCTCCGGACGCCGCTCGCGGAAGTCGAGCCACTGTCGTCGGCGCAGCCCTTCCGCGTCGGGGGGCACGCGGATGGTGTCGAGCAGGACGCAGATCGCACGCGGTCCCGCCGCCTCGATCTGCCGTGTCGCCTCCGGCCACGGGGTGTGGGAACCCACCAGCACCAGGACGTGCCGTGCCGTAGAGGGGTCCGCCGCCATCCCCGCCCGCCGGCAGGCCCATCGGATGTGGTCGGCGACGGCCGCGTCCACCGGGGACGTGCACATCACCGCGACCGTCGCCGGCACCGCCTCCCCGGTGGCGGGCGCGAGCGGCGGAAGGCGGTCGCACAGGAGCGCCCACCGCAGCACGAAGTAGGTGTCCATGCCGGCGGTGCCGGGCGCCGACTCCGTGGTCCACACGGCGCGGTGCTTCCGCAGTTCGGCGGCGAACTGCTGCCGGGTATGCCTCCTGCGGGTGACCTGGGCGCGGAAGAAGTCGGCGCTCGTCCCGGTAGGTGACCACAGGTGCAGCGTGCGCGACCTCCCGGCCACGGCCGCCCCGGCGGCCGAGAAGACGATCGTGCCCGCGACGGGCACGGTGAGCGCCTCGGCCGCGTCGGTGATGTGGGGCGGGACCGGGTAGGCGATCTCGGCGAAGGCAGGATCCCCGAGGAGGCCGTGCTCCAGGAACAGCACGGTCCCCACGAGCAGGAGTGCGCCTACGGCCGTGCTCGCGAGGAAGCCCACCGCCAGCGCACCGCGGCCGGTTCTGCGCCGCAGTAGGCCCGTGCCCGGGACGAGCACGCTCGGCGCCAGGGGCACGACGAAAGCGGTCATGCCGAGGAGGATGAACATCAGCGTGGTCCACCGCCAGCCCTGCAGGACGTCCCAAGCGGTGCCCCGGTCCTCCCAGACTGTGCTGTCGTCCCAGGGGTTCCACGCCAGGCGCATGATGGCGATGTCCAGGTGCACCAGTGCTGCGGCCGTCCACGCCAGACAGGCCGCCGTGAGCACGGACAGCGCCACCGCGGCGGCGATCGGGGCGGGAACGCGCGCGGGGATCCCCAGGCGTCCGGGGCGGGGAGCCGGCGCGGCCGCCGGCTCCGTGGCCCCCCTCGCGATCGCCTCCGCCACGGCGGGGGCGCGGGCGAAGAACCGCGTGCGCAGATCGTGAACGGGGAACCCGGCGAGTTCGGCGGGGAGCTCCACCGCCTCGACGACACCGATGTGGAGAGGGACGCCCCGTTCCAGCGCCCGGGTCCACTCGCGGCGCACATGCTCCGAGGCGAGGGCGGCGGGTGAGGCCAGGAGCAGGAGGGCGCCGGCGCGCTCCAGGCTGTCGTCCAGCGCCGCGGCCCAGTCCATGCCCGGCCGCAGCCGTTCCACATCGAACCAGGGGTCGAGCCCGGCCTGGAGCCGGAGGGTGGCGGCCATCGCCTCGGCGATGTAGAACTCCCGGCGGGAGTAGCTGACGAACACGGTCGTCGTCCGGCTCGCGCCGCCCGCCGGCGGGGGCGGGCCGTCGTGCCGGGCCCCTGGCGGCCGCGGCACGGATGCGGCTCCGGCGCGGCGCCCCGCCGCCCGACCGGCTCTTCGATCGTGCACGCGTGTCCTTCCGCCGTGCGTCCACCATGGCCGCCCGCCCGCCCGAGCGGGCCCGGCACCCGGCACGAGGGGCCGGGTCAACCTCCGCTGTGGGAGGCGCGCCACAAGGTGTGCTCCCGCGAGATGGCCTCTTCCGCGTCGGAGACGAAGAGCGCCCACTCCTCCTCGGTGACGCTGTGGTCGGCCCGAGCCCGGATCAGCGAGATCTCATGGCTGGCGACTCCGTACGCCGTGGCCAGGTTCTGGTGCTGCCTGGTCTGCACCCACGCCGCGCCCGCCGCGGCCAGAGCCGCCGCGAAGCCCAGGAGATCGACCTCGAACAGCCCCGCGGCCCGCGCGATCCCCAAGGCGAGTCCGGCGAGCTCCACAGCGGCCAGGCCCACCGACCAGAGCGTGGAGCGCCGTGCGTTCCACCGGGACTTGCCCGCGTACCAGGCGCGCTGATCGTCGAGCCGCTCCCGCAGGTACAGGAGGCGCCGGTCGGCGAGCGGCAGTGCGCGGGCGCGCCGCATGGCGGTGGTGATCTCGTCCGCGGACCCCCGCGCGGGGACCAGCCAGCCGGCGTCCAGGTCCGAGGAGATCTCCCGGAAGCGGTCCAGCAGCCGCGTGTCGGCGCCGTCTCCGCCGGCGCCGCGGATCCCGAGGGGGGCGCCGCCCACCATGTACCGCCACGTGAGGGTCTTGGCCGACTCCGCCACCGCACGCCCCGCGTACCACAGGCGGTCGGGCCGGTCTTTCAGGCGGAAGACCTCGGTGACCAGAGCGGTGCCGAAGGCCACGGCCGCGAGCACGGCCGCGGCGTCGCCCGCCCACCCGCTCAGGCTGAGCATCCCGAGACCGGCCGCGGCGATCAGGGACGTGAGCTGCACCCGGGTGATGAGCAGGAGCCGGCGCTGGCCGGCCAGCGAGTTGGTATCGGCGGCGCGCAGCAGTGCCGGCAGGTCGTCGTACCGGATGCGTTCCACGGGGTTCTCCTGTCGTCCATGGACCTGCGCCGTTCGGGGCGGATCGCGGTCGCGGCCGCTCGGCGGACGGCTCGGTCTTCTCCCGGTCCCCGCCGTCCTCGGTGGTGCGCCGGGGGCGGTAGGCGATCACGAGTAGGGCGGCACCGCCCAGGCCGCGATGGAGGAGTTCCGGGGGGCCGGGCCGCGGCGCCGGTCGGCAGCGGGCTCGCGGTGCCCGGACCCGCGAAGGCGGCCGGAGCCGTCATCGGACGCCCCTCGGCCCGTGTCCCAGCGGTCTCCCACCGGATGGCGGCCCGGCGGATGAAGTGCGCGGGCGACGGGCGCGGGGCCGTGGTGTCGCGGAGTCGGCGAGGGGGGTGTGCTCGGGCATGGGTTGAACCGTAGCCAGCCGCGCACGGGCGGTCGAGGGGTGCGCCGGATCCGGCCAGGAGTTCTGCCGCCCGCGCCGATGACGTCCCGGCGACCACACCGGCGGTCGAGGCGCGCACGTGGTCGACCGGCACGCGGACCCACTCCGCCAAATGTCCCCGCTGGGGATCCGCTCGGCGCAGGTGTACTCCCTCTTCGTCAGGGGCGGCCGCGAGGGGCAGCGCGCCCGGAAGGGGGCCTCCCGGCGGGGGCGGGGCGAGGTGGGCATGCGGTTCAGGCCCGGCGGTCGCGGCGACCGCCGGGCCTGATGCGGGACTCCGTGCCGGCTACCGGTTCCTCAGCCGGTGGCCTGGGTGGTGACGAGGTCGATGGCCTCGACGGCGACCTCAGGCTCGTCGACGTAGATGTAGTGCCCGCTGTTCTCGGCGGTGCTCAGCTCGCTGTTGCCGGACACCCCCAGCCAGTCCTCCTGGCCCTTGGTCCAGTCCTCCTCCAGGCCCTGCCCGTACTCGGGGACCTCGGCCAGGTACTGCTGCCCGTGCTGGATCACCTGCGTCGGGATGTCGCCGGCGGATTCGACCTCCCCGTCGGTGAAGACGAGCTGTTCCGGGTTCTCCCCGCCATAGATGGCGAGGGTCTGGGCGCGCAGGTCGCCCGCCGGGCCGGAGGCGTCCTCGGGGATCCGGGCCTCCAGGTCGGCGACCGCGGTCGGCGAGGTGGAGTCCAGCAGGACCAGGCCGCCCACCCTGTCCTGGTGGTCGGGGGCGTACCGGGCGGCGATCAACCCGCCCATCGAGTGCCCGGCCAGCACGGCCGGCCGCCCCCCGGCGACCTCGTCGAGCACTGCGGTCAGCGTCTCCCCGATGTCGGCGTAATCCTGGGGGCCGGCCGGCCGGTCGCTGGCGCCCGCGCCGAGCCGGTCGTAGGAGCAGACCCGGCCATCGGCGCTCAGCGTCTCCTGGAGGCCGGCCATCGCGGTCAGGTCGTCGCCGCCGCCGTGCAGCAGGACGACGACCGGCCGGTCGGCGACCGGGTCGCCGGAGCAGGAGACGTTCACCGAGTAGTCGCCGGCGGTGATCTTCTCGGTCCCGTTGACCATGTCCTCAGCGGCGCCCCCCGCGGCCTCTCCCACACCCTCCGCGGCCTCCCCGGCGGCCTCGCCGAACTCTCCCGCGGCCTCACCCACGGACTCCCCGAAATCCTCCGCGGAACAGCCGACGAGTCCCACGCCCGCCACGGCGCAGGACAGTACTATCGCGGCGGATCGTCCGATGTTGGTGCGGGTCACGGTTTCCTCCACTGGGGTGTTTCACTGATGAAATGGGCGATTCATGCGGCGAGGGGATCCCCTTGCCGCATGGATGTGGAATGACGAGCCCGCGCGGCGGGTCAGGTGGGGCCGGAGTACCCGGTGAAGAGCACGAGCAGCGGCAGCACCGCGTTGTTGACGGCGTGGACGGCCACCGCGGGCCAGATCGATCCGCTGCGGCGCATCAGCTCGGCGGCGATGATGCCGACCAGGATCGCCACGGGCAGGATGATGTTGATGCCGTGGGCGACGGCGAAGATCACCGAGCTGCCGAGGACGCCGATGACGGGGCCGTAGCGCAGCAGCGCGTTGGCGATCACACCGCGGAAGAGGAACTCCTCGCCGATGGGCGTGAGCACGGCCAGGAACAGCAGGGTCAGGAGTGCGGCCAGCGTGCCGCCGCCGGCCGCGTCGTAGTACACGCCCTGGGGGTCGGTGTCCCCGAAATCGGTCAGCATCGTGATGGCGGAGACCACCACGAACTTGACGACCAGGGCGACCAGCCCGCCCAGGACGCCGAGCGCCATCCAGCGCCAGGTGGTGCGGCGCACGCTGAAGGCGCCCCAGGAGCGGACGCGGATCAGCGCGGCCGCCGCGAAGCCGGCGAGACCGATGACACCCGACCACGCGGCCACGAGCAGCCCGTAGGCCACGGGGTCCGCGTCCAGGCCGAGGCCGAGCGGACCCAGGAACGGGAGCACGGCGGTGGCGGCGGCCATGGCGGCCAGGCCGACCGCGATCTCGGGCCAGCCCGGCCGTGCCGGGGAGTCGGTGCCGGCCGGAGCCGGGTGGTGGGGGTGCGGGGTCGACATGGTGGAACTCCGTGCTGTCGCTGGTCTCGGGCGGCGCCGTCCTGCGGGCGATCGCGCTACAGGCGTTCGGCCTCAGCGGATGGTCCGGGGCGCATGTGTTCATTCCAGCGCTCTCCGTGCTCATCCGGCAGTGCGGCCACGTCATCACCCCGCCGTGACGTTCGTGCGGATCGAGGCATGACGTGGTGTCACTGGTGGTGCTCCCGGGAGTGGTCGGGCCGCGCCGGTCCGGCGGGCGGTCGTGGCCGCGCCGGCCGCGTCGCGCGGATCGGGGAGGTCGGCGTCGGCGTGTGCGCGTGGTGCGGTACGGACCGGCTCGTGCTCGCGGCGTTCCGTGCGGGTGATCGTGCTACGGGTACCGCCGCCGACGGCGGGAGCGGTCGGCGCGGCATCCCCGTCCTCCACCGGGCCGCGGCCGTTCCGGTCGCGGAGCGGCCGGGCGATGGCCGGCCCGGAGACAGCCGGACCGCGCGTCGAGCCCGCGGACCGGGGCGGTATCGGGATCGAGCCCGTTGCCGTCCGGGGCGGCATCGAGTAGGAAGCCGCATCGCGGCACTGTCGCATCCATGGCGTCCCGCTCCTCTCGTTCGTGTTCGTGACGGGGGAGGCGGGTACTAGAACTACGCCATGCCGTTACGGCATACTCAAGATCACGAAACTATGAGCCAGGTCACATGCCGGTTCGATTCGGGCGCACCGCATCGCGCACATCGCTCACGAGCGGTCGTGAAATGAGGGGTGCGCCGCGTATCCGGTGACGCATGCGGCGCGCCCGGCCCCGACCGGGGCGCCGCCGGAGGCGCGCTCGCGCGGCAGCGCCGCCCACGGCGGGGAGACCGGTCCGGGCGGCCGATTCCCCCGGCAGGACGGCGGGCCGCTACCGGGGCGGCTCCGGGTGCGGCGGTGGACGGCCGGGGGCCGCGTATGGGGCGGATCGGACCCGGCGGTTCAGCCCGCGTCCGCGGCGGTGGCCGTGCGGGCGGGGTCGAAGGTCGACAGGTCGCTTCCGGGATCCTCGCCCAATGCCAGCCGGGCGGCGACCGCCCCCTGGTAGGGGCCGAGCGTCAGGCCGACGGCGCCGAGCCCGGTGGCCACCACTACGCCGGGCAGAGCCTCGGGGATGCCCAGGATCGGCAGGCCGTCACGGCTCGCGGGGCGCAGCCCCACCCGGGTCTCCACCACGGTGGCGTCCTCCAGGCCGGGGGCCATTTCCAAGGCGTCGGCCAGCACGCGGCGCAGCCCTTCGGCGGTGACGCGGCGGTCGAACCCGGCTCCGGGCTCGCGGGTGCCGCTGAGCACGATCCGATCGGGCGCGAAGGACAGCAGGTAGCGGTCGCCCCGCGCCAGCCGTACCACGGGCCAGCCGCCGGTGTCGTGTCCGGGCACGGCGACGTGCGCGATCTGGCCGCGCACGGGGTGGACCGGAACCTCGACGCCGAACGGGCGGAGCAGGTCGGCGGTCCACGCCCCGGCGGCGACGATGACGGCGTCGGCCGCCAGGTCCTCGCCGCCGACCCGGACGCCGGTGATCCGCCTGCCGTCCCCGATCAGCCCGGCGTCGCCCGCGCGGCGGCGCAGCCCGCGCTCCTCGGCGGCGTCGACCAGGGCGGCACAGGCACGGGCGCCGTCGACGCGGGCCATGCCCTCGACGGCGACGCCGGCGATGTCGGGGGGCAGCACGGGGAAGCGGGCGGCGGGCTCACCGGGGGCCAGGCGGCGGATCCCGCGCAGCCCCTCGTATCCGGGCCGGGCGGCGAGGCCGGTGAGTAGGGCGTGGTCCTCGTCGAGCACGGCGGGGTCAGCGGACACGGAGATGCCGCCGACCACCTCGTAGCCGGTGGACAGGCCGTCGTCGGCGAGCTCGTGCATGAGCCCGGGGTAGTGCGCGGCGGCGGCCAGCCCGAAGTCGCGCACCTGGGGCGGGTCCCAGGGGAAGGGCCACGGGAAGACGATCCCCGCACCGGCGGGCGTCGCCCGCCCGGTGTGCGCGGCGTCGACGAGCGTGGTGGACACCCCGCGCCGCGCCAGGTGGTAGGCCGCGCTGGCCCCGACGATGCCTCCGCCCACAACGATCACGCGCATCCGTACAGCATGGCAAGGGGCGCGGGCGGGCGCCAGTGCCGCGCGCGGCGGGTCAGCGGCCGCCGGGCCGCGGGGGCAGGCCCCCAGGGCACCGTCGTCCGCCGGGCGCGGGCACGGGCGCGGGCGTGCTCCGGTGCGGGGACGGAGGGCAGTACGGTCTGACGGGTGACGAACCAGCGAAAGCCACGGGGCCCGTACCGCAAGAGCGCGGAGCGGCGGGAGCAGATCCTCCAAGCGGCCTACGAGGCCGTCGACGAGCACGGGGAACGGGCCTCCCTGCACGACATCGCCGACCGTGTGGGCGTGACGCAGCCGGCGCTGACGTACTACTTCCCGACGCGCGACGCCCTGCTCCTCGCGGTCCTGGATCGGCGGGACGTGATGGGCAGGGCGTTCGCCGGTGGCGCCGGGGACCGCCGGACCATGATCGACGCCGTTGTCGCGAGTACGCGCCTCACCACCGAACACCCCGGGCTGGCCAAGCTCTACATCACGCTCTCGGCGGCGGCCACCGATCCGGAGAGTCCCGCGCACGGCTACTTCGCCGACCGCTATCGCGACCTCGCATCCGAGATCACGCAGTCGGTCGAGGACGGACAGCGCACCGGCGTGTTCCGGAGCGATGAACCCGCCGAGCACCTGGCGCGGATGGTGCTGGCGGTGCTGGAGGGCCTGCAGATCCAGTGGATGCACGACCCGTCGGTGGACATGGCCGCGGTCGCGGAGACGCTGACCCGCATGCTCGTGCCGCCGGCCGCCCCCGAAGGGGAGGCCGCGGCGGGCGAGTGACGGGCCGGCCCGGCGGCCGGCACCGAGGCACATGGGAGCGCTCCCGTTCGACGTCGGCCGCCCGCGCGGGGGTGCCGTCCGCAACCGCCCGCCTGTGTGGGCCCCTCCGCTTCCTCCTGTCCGTCCGCGCGTGAAGGCTCCCCGCCCGTAGCCGTCCTGTCTCGGCGGTTCCCCGTTCGCATCCACCGGCCTCGGCGGTGGATCGATCGGCGGAGGCCGCTCCGGCGTCGTCGCGGTGAGTGAGATCGGGGTCACTGTGACTGTAATTTTTTAGGATGATAGATTTTCAATGTCGCCGTTCGTGCGCAAGTGCGAACGCTCGTGTGACACCACGCCCCGGAACCACCGCAGAGAGGACGAGGGAACACGGTGCCCGCCTCCCACACCACCTCCAGCCGCATCCCGACCGACCCGCAGGACCTCGGGTTCGACCCCGATGCGCTGCGCGCCCGCTACCGCGCCGAGCGCGACCGGCGGATCCGCCCCGACGGCAACGCCCAGTACCGCGGCGTCGGCGGCGAGTTCGGGTACTACGACGACGACCCCTACGCCGATCCCGACGCCGACCGGGAGCCCCTGCACGACCGGGTCGATGTCGCGATCATCGGCGGCGGGTTCGGCGGCCTGCTCGCCGCCGCCCGGCTGCGGCAGGCGGGCATGGAGTCGATCCGGGTGATCGAGAAGGGCGGGGACTTCGGCGGCACCTGGTACTGGAACCGCTACCCCGGGATCCACTGCGACATCGAGTCCTACGTCTACCTGCCGCTGCTGGAGGAGACCGGCTACGTCCCCGGCTGGCGCTACGCGCCGGGGGAGGAGATCCGGCAGCACACGCGCGCCATCGCGCGCCACTTCGGCCTCTACGGCGACGCCTGCTTCCAGACGCAGGCGACCGAGCTGCGCTGGGACGACGCGGAGTCGGAGTGGATCGTGGCGACCGACCGCGGCGACCGCATGCGGGCCCGCTACGTGGTCACCGCCACCGGAACGCTCAGCCAGGCGAAACTGCCCGGGATCCCCGGGATCGAGACCTTCAAGGGCCACACCTTCCATACCAGCCGCTGGGACTACGCCTACACCGGCGGCGACGCGAACGGCGGCCTGACCGGCCTCGCCGACAAGCGCGTCGCGGTCATCGGCACCGGTGCCACCGCCATCCAGGTCGTGCCGCACCTCGGCGCGGACGCCCGGCACCTCTACGTCTTCCAGCGCACGCCGTCCACGGTGGACGTACGCGGCAACCGGCCCACCGACCCCGAGTGGGCGGCGTCGCTGGAGCCGGGCTGGCAGCGGCACCGCAGGGACAACTTCCTCGAGGTGGTCACCGGTGTCGGCACGGGCGAGGACCTGGTGAACGACGCCTGGACCGGCAGCGCCCGCCTCCAGCAGAAGCTCACCCCGTCCAACGCCTACGCCGGCACACCCGCCGAAGAGCGGGAACGCGCCTACGAGATCGCCGACTTCCAGAAGATGAACGAGATCCGCGCCCGCGTGGAGGGGATCGTCGAGGACCCGGAGACCGCCGAGAAGCTCAAGCCCTGGTACCGCTACATGTGCAAGCGGCCCACCTTCAGCGACGGCTACCTCCAGACCTTCAACCGGCCCAACGTCACCCTCGTCGACACGGCCGACACGCACGGCGTGGAGCGGATGACGGAGACCGCCGTCGTGGTCGGCGACACCGAGTACGAGGTGGACTGCGTCATCTTCGCGACCGGCTTCGAGACCGGTATCTCCGGGATCCTTTCGGGGCGGCTTCCGGTCTACGGAAGGGGCGGCGTCCACCTCTTCGAGGCGTGGGCCGACGGCCCGAGGACCCTCCACGGCTTCTCCAGCCACGGCTTCCCCAACCTCTTCCAGCTCGGCCCGTTGCAGAACGCGTCGTCGGTGAACTTCGTCCACATCCTCGACGAACAGGCCCAGCACGTCGCCGAGGTGGTCGCCGAGGCGCGCAGGCGCGGGGCCCGGTACGTCGAACCGACCCCCGAGGCGCAGGACGCCTGGGTGGCCTTCCTCCGGGAGAACGGGCCCGACCTGCACGCCTTCCTGGCGGAGTGCACCCCCGGCTACTACAACAACGAGGGCAGGCCCGGCGGGCGGAGGGAGTCCTATGCCGACGGGCCGGTCGCCTTCCACGACCTGCTCCGGCACTGGCGCGCGAACGGCGGTATGGACGACGTGCTGGTGGAGGCCGAGGCGTGAGCCCCCCGCTCCCCACCCGGTTCGACGCGACGGGTGAACGGTCCGTCGCCGGCGCGCGCTGGCGCGCCGAGCGCCTCAACCCGCCCAGCCGGCTGTGGGGTTCCAACGGCGTCGCCTTCGGCCCGGACGGGCGGCTCTACGTCGCCCAGTTCCTCGCCGGGCAGATCAGTGCGGTCGACCTTGCCACCGGCGACGTGGACGTGGTCGTGCCGATGGACGGCCCGGTGCAGTCGCCCGACGACCTCGCCTTCGGCGCGGACGGCTCCATGTACATCGCCGACCTGGTCCCGGGCCGGGTGTGGCGCCGCGCCCCGGAGGGCGCCTGCACGCTGGTCTCGGACGAGGTGAAGGTGCCCAACGGCATCACCTGTGCCGGCGACCGGCTGTTCGTCAACGAGATGCGGCCCGGCGGACGCCTCATGGAGCTGTTCCCGGACGGCGGCGAGGCGGCGGTGCTCACCGAGGGGCTCGCGCTCGGCAACGCGATGCAGCTCGGTCCGGACGGCCACCTGTACTACCCGCACATGATGACGGGCGAGGTGTGGCGCATTCCGCCGGACGGGGGCACGCCCGAGGTGGTCGCCGAGGACGTGCACCACCCGGTGGCGGTCCGCTTCGACCAGGGCGGCGTCCTGCACGTGCTGTCGCTGGGCGCGGAGGGCATCGTCACCCGCATCGACCTGCACGGCACCGGTACCCGCACGCTCGTCGCCAGCGGCCTCACGGGTCTCGACAACGCCGCGTTCGACGCGGACGACCGCATGTTCGTCTCCAGCTACGCCTGCGGCGGCATCACCGAGTTGTACCCCGACGGCCGCACCCGCGAGATCGTCCCCCGGGGCCTGAACGGGCCCTACGGCGTCACGGTCGACCTCGGCGGCACGGTGTACGCGGCCGACCACTACCGGCTGACGAGCCCGGCGGACCCGGACGCGTCGGGGCCGGACACCGCCCGGCGAACGGGCGGCGACGGCATCGCCTCGCTCACTCTGCTCTCCCCCCTCGTGCACGGGGCGGCCCACGCCTCCGGCCTCGTGCACCTCACCTCCCAGTACGGCGGCGTGCACACCTACGACCCCGCCGAGGGGACCACCCGGGAACGCGCGGCGGGCCTGGCTCGGCCGGTCGGTATCGCGGTGGGCCCGGACGGCACGCTCGTCGTCGCCGAGGCGGGCGCCGGCCGGGTCGTCGCCATCGACGAGAGCGACACCGTGACCGTCCTCGCCGAAGGGCTGGACCATCCCGTGGACGTGGCCGTCGATGCCGACGGGCGCTGCTACGTGAGCGACGACCGGATCGGCGCGATCCTGCGGATCGGTCCGGACGGGCGGGACGGGGCGCAGGTCGTCGCGGACGGGCTCGGCGCACCGCAGGGGCTGGCGATCCGCGGCGACGAGCTGTTCACGGTCGACGTCGAGCACCGGCGGCTGCGGGCGGTGTCGCCCACCACGGGGGCGACCCGGGTTGAGGCCGAGGACCTGCCGGTCGGGGCGCCCCCCGGCACGGCCGCCCGCGCCGAACCCGCGCTCTTCGCCCACGGCATGGTCGGCCGGCCGCGCCCGTTCGCCGGCCTGGCCGTCGACCCGGACGGCCGCCTCCTCCTGTCGGCCAACGGCGAGGGGAGCGTGTGGCGGTTGACGGCGCGGGACACGCATTCGCGGAGCGACCGCGGGGGAACGATGGAAGGCGCAGGTGTGTGACATGAGCGGTACGGATTTCACGGGCCGTGGGGTCGTCGTCACCGGCGCCGCGTCGGGTATCGGGCGGGCCGCCGCCCTTGAGTTCGCGCGCAGGGGAGCGCGCGTCCTGGTCGCCGATCTCGACGAGGCGGGCGCGGAGACGACCGTCGGGGAGATCGGCGCCGCGGGGGGCACCGCCGTCGCGGTGGTGGGCGACCTCAGCGACCAGGAGGTCGCGGACACGGTGGTCGACCGCGCCGTCGACGCCTTCGGCGGGCTGGACGTCCTGGTCAACAACGCGGGGATCATGGACCGCATGTCCGCGCTCGGCGAGACCGGCGACGCCGAGTGGGAGCGGGTCATCCGGATCAACCTGACGGCGCCGTTCCTGCTGACCCGTGCGGCGCTGCCGCACATGCTCGCCGCGGAGCGCGGCTCGATCGTCTTCACGGCCTCCGAGGCCGCTCTGCGCGGAAGTGCGGCGGGCGCCGCCTACACCGCGGCCAAGCACGGGATCGTCGGCCTGGTCAAGAACCTCGCCGTCATGTACCGGGCGCAGGGCATCCGCGCCAACGCGATCGCGCCGGGCCCCACGTCGACCGGCATGCGCGTCGACGCCGACGGCGAGGCGCACGGCCCCGCGGTGGTGGGGCGGTTCATCGGCACCAACATCGGCCGGATGGGTACCGCGGAGGAACAGGCGGCGGCCGTGGTGTTCCTGGCCTCCGACGCCGCCGCCTTCGTCAACGGCGCCGTGCTCCCGGTCGACGACGGCTGGGCCGCCGTCTGACGGCCGGTCCGCCGGCGGCGCCCCGCGCCGAGAGCCGCCGGGGCCGCCCGGCCGCGGCCGGGGCCCGGATGACCGGGCCGGCCCGGTGCGGCCGGCTCAGCCCGGCTCCGCGGCCGGCGCCTCCGGGCGCGGCCGACGGGTGGCGGGGGCGGCGCACCGGGAGGACGCCGAGGGGGCGCGGGGGAGCGGCGTGGCCCCCTCGGGCGACAGGGCGTCCATGATGAGCGTGACGTAGCGGCTCCAGCCGCCGCTGCCGGGGTCGGTGGACCACAGCACGCCGGTGAGCATGCCCATGATCCGGTGCATGTCCTCGGGCAGGACGTCGGAGCGGATGAGGCCGGAGTCCTGGCCGCGGCGGGTGAGCTCGACCAGGGAGTCCAGGAACGGCGCCGCGATCTCGGCGGTGAGGGCGCCGGAGTTCTCCGCGGCGGCGATCGTGTTGCGCTCGCCCGCCACCAGGGCGAGGGTGGCGTCCATCAGGGTGCTCAGGCCGCGCCTGGGATCGTTGTCGGCCAGCGCCTGCTCGATGGCGGGGGCGAGGCGTCCGGTGATGCTCTGCTCCAGGGCCGCGCGGACCAGGGCCTCTTTGTTGGGGAAGCGCCGGTAGAGGGTGGCGATGCCCACCCCCGCCCGCCGGGCGATGTCGTCGAGCATCGCGTCAGGGCCGCTGTCGGCGTAGACCTCCCGGGCGGCCCGCAGGATCTTCTCGGAGTTGCGGGCGGCGTCCGCCCTCAGGGGCCGCGGCGCTTCGGGGGTCATGGCCGAAGGATAGCGTCCGAGGGCCGGATCTCATCGGCGGTCTCAGCCGTGTTCGCCGGCCTTCCGTCCCTTGCCCGGACGAAAGGGGCGGAATCCGGGTGGCCAGGTGGCGCGGGTCGGCCACCGTCGGATACCGAAAGGGAATTCGGCCGGACCGCCCCGATGCGGACGCCTTTCCCGCGGCGGGGTGATCGCGGGGGCCGCCCCGACCTGGACATCGTTCCGATCGCGCTCGGCCGCCGGCGACCCCGGATCCCGTGTGCGGGTCATTGCCTCTCACCCGTCGGCGTTCCCACAGGTGGAAAGGGCTTGACGGGCGGTCCTTAACGAGGTTGTAATTGGCCCGCCTTTTCAGCGAAATTCGGGGCGCGGGGGACGTGCCGCCTGATTCGGGGAACAGATCGTCTTCATCGGTCGGTAGGGATCCGGCCCCGCCCATTCGACGCGCCTCTTTTTCGTGTGCGCGCGCCGCATCCCCGCGCCGTTCTTTCGCGCTCGAAATCACGTCGTTTCCCGACGTGTGTCCGGAGCACCTGGAAAGAAGTGCGTGATGGAATCGTCGCAGAACGCCGATCAGCCGTCGTCCCCTGATATCCCCGTGCCCGGCCGTCCGGCCCCGGAGCCCGAGCCGACCGGACCGCCCAATTGCAAATGGTCGCGCGTGAACCGCGGGAATCCGCAGAAGGCCATCCCCGCCGATATCAAGCGGCGGATCCACGCCCTGCACCGCAGGCGGAGCAACTGGCGCGGACTGCTCACGGTGGCGTTCGACTGGGCGGTCATCGCGGTCGCGGCGGGGGCCGCCCTGCTGAGCGGCTACCACCCGGCCGTCTACGCGCTGGCCGTCGTGGTGATCGGGTCGAGACAGCGGGCGCTGCGCAGCCTCCTGCACGAGGCCAGCCACCACAAGCTCATGCGCAACCGGCGGGCCAACGTCTGGGTCGGCCGGCTGTTCACGTCGTTTCCCCTGCTCGAAGGGTTGTCCTCGTATCTCTGCGCGCACTGCGAGCACCACCGCAACCTGTGGCACGAGCAGCGGGACCCCAAGCGCCGCCAGTACGCCGCGCTCGGGCTGATCCGCCCGCGCGATCCGGTGCGGTTCCGCCGCCGCCACCTCATCGGTCCGCTGTTCCTGGTGCACGTGCCCCGCAACATCGCGTCGGCCCTGTCCTGGAGCGGCGAGGACCGCGACGAGACCGTCGCCCGCTTCGCCTTCCTGGGGGCGGCCGGCACCGTCGTGGTGGCGGCCGGGTGGACGGTCCCGGTCGTGCTGCTGTGGCTGGTCCCCTACGTCACCGTCTACCAGGTGCTGCGCTACTACAGCGACATCGCCGACCACGCGGGGCTGGAGTCGTCCGACCCGTGGCGGGCCACCCGCAGTTATGACGCGTCCCCGCTGGTCCGCGGCCTGCTCGCACCCCACGACGACAACCTGCACCTGGCGCACCACCTCTTCCCCGCGGTTCCGCACTACGCGGGTGCCGAACTGCACCGCATCCTGGCGGAGGTCCCCCACTACCGCAACGGGCACCACTGCGGCGGCTTCTTCCGCCCGGCCGGTCCGGGGCGACCCTCCGTGATCCAGGACGTCCTGCACCCGGAGCACCTGGCCGACTACCGTTCGGGGGAGAGGACCAATCCGTCGTCGCGACTGCGCACGGTGCTGGCCCGGCTCACCCCGGGGGCGCTTCGCGCGTGGTCGGCACCCGACCTGCCGGACGCCCCGGACCCCTGCGCGGGCTGCCCGCTGACCGCGAAGGGCAACGATGCCACAGGCTGACCTCGCCCGCCGGCTCTCGGCCATGGCCGCGGCCGGCGGCTCCAGCATCGCGGTCGGCTCTTCGGTGGCCGCGAGCACCGTGATCCTGGCCTACCCGTGGTTCGCGGGTCAGGCGCTGCGCTACGCGCTGGGCGCCGTCCTGCTCGTGCTGCTCCTGCACCGGCGGCTGCCCCGGCTGCGCCTGGCGCAGGTGCCGCGGCTGCTGGGGCTGGCCGCCGTCGGCATGGCGGGTTTCAACATCTTCCTGATGGCCGCCCTCCAGCAGGCCGACGCCGGGACGGTGGGCGCCATCGTCGGCGGCGTCCCGGTCGCGCTCGCGCTGCTGGGCCCGCTGCTGCGCGGTGAACGGCCGGTCCTGCGCGCGGTGGTCGCGGCGGTCATCGTGTCGGGCGGGGCGGCCCTGGTGAAGTACGCCGGGCCCGCCGACACCACGCCCGCCGGAATCGCGCTGGCCGTTGCCGCGCTCCTGTGCGAAGTGGGGTTCTCGGCGCTCGCGCTGTCGCTGCTGCGCGAGCTGGGCCCCGCCGGTGTCGCCACCTACGGGTCGGCGGCCAGCGCCCTGATGCTCGGGGCCGCCTCCCTCGCCGTGGAGGGGCCGGCCGCGCTGCGCCCGCCGACCACGGCCGAGGGCGCGGCGCTGGCCTACCTGGCGGTGGTGGTCACCGCCGCGGCGTTCCTGCTCTGGTACACCGCGCTCACCGTCCTGCCGGTGGAGACGGCGGGCCTGTTCGCCGGGCTGGTGCCGGTGGCGGCCCTCGGCGCCTCGGCGCTGGTCGGCGCCATCGGGATGACGCTGCCGCGCATCCTCGGCATCCTGGTCGTGGCGGGCGGGGTCGTCCTGGGCGCCACCCGGTCCCGCCGCCCGCCGCGGTCGGCCCGCGTCCGGTCCGCGACGGCCGCCCACCACCACGACACCTGACCGCTGCCCCGCCGGGGCGAACGGGGCTCCCCGGCCCGGGCCGCGCGACCCGCCCGGCCCGGCCGCAGCCGAGCCGGGCCGGCCGTCACCGCGGCGCCGCGGCCGGCCCCGGGGAGCCGGGCGCGCGCACGTCGGTCATCCCCGCAGCGCCCGGATCGCCGAGGCGGGGCAGAGCATCGCCGCCTCCCGCGCTCCGGCCGCGCGCTCCGGGGCGGGGGCGTCGTCCAGCAGCACCACCGTTCCGTCCTCGTCCCGCTGGTCGAACAGCTCCGGTGCGATCAGTACGCACTGACCCGACGCCACGCAGCGGTCGGTGTCGACTTCCATCCGCATGTGATCGGTCCTCCTCGGTCCTGGGGGTGTCGAGCGGTCACCACGTGACCGGCAGCCGGTGCACGCCGTAGATGGACGCTTCCTTGTAGGGCAGGTCCTCGATGGGGGCGGTGACCCGCAGGCCCGGCAGCCGCCGGAAGATCGCGGGCAGCATGATCTGGAGTTCGGCGCGGGCCAGCGACTGGCCCAGGCACTGGTGGACTCCGTAGCCGAAGTTGACGTGGCGGCGCGCGTTGGGCCGGCCGAGGTCGAGGCGGTCGGGCTCGGGGAAGGCATCGGGGTCCCGGTTGGCCACGTTCAGCGGGATGATCACGCCCTCGCCGGCGCGGATGGTGACGCCGCCGACGGTCACGTCCTCTAGGGCGCGCCGGCGCAGCCCGGCCTGGATGACGGTGACGAAGCGCAGCAGCTCCTCGACCGCGAGCGCGGTCTCTTCGGGGCCGATGAACAGCCGCGGGATCTGGTCGGGGTGCTGGAGCAGGGTGATCGTGCTCAGCGCGATCATGTTCGCCGTGGTCTCGTGCCCGGCGAGGAGCAGGAACGCGGCGAGCTCCGCCGCGTCGTCGTCGGTGATGGATGCGCCGTCGACCTTGCGGGCGAGCCGGCTCATCAGGTCGCCGCAGGGCCGGCTCCGCCGCAGCAGGAGCAGGTTCAGCAGGTACTCGGCGATCGACCGCTCCGCCGTCTCCACCTGTTCGGCCGTGGAGGAGTTGTCGACGAGGGTGTTCGCCTTGTCCTGGAAGAACGGGTGGTCCTCGTAGGGCACCCCGAGCAGGTCGCAGGCGACCAGGGTGGGCAGGGGCAGGGCGAGGTGCTCGACCAGGTCGACCGGGCCGTCGAGGGCGGTCATGTCGTCGATGAGCCTGTCGGCGGTCTCCCGGATGGAGGGGCGCAGTTCATCGATCCGCTTGACGATGAACTCGCGGGTGAGCGCGCGGCGCATCGTGGTGTGCACGGGGGCGTCGTGCGCCTGGAGCGCTCCGGGCGGGGACGGCGGCATGCCGGGGCGCAGGTTGGGGAATCCGGGCAGGGAGTCCTCGCTGCTGAACGCGCGGTTGCCGAGTACGGCGCGGGCGTCGGCCCACCGGGTGACCAGCCACGGGGTGAGCCGGCCGTCCCAGATGGAGACGCGGGTGATGGGCTGTTCGTCGCGCAGCCGGGCGAACTCGGGCGGCGGATCGAGGGGGGCCTTCTTCGGCCGGTCGAGCGGGAGGCCGGGGGCAGGGGCCGTGACCATCGACATCGTCCTCATGTGTAGTAGAGCACTGACAATGCGTGAGCGATGAACGCCGTTAGGCGCTCGGCCGAGATGCTAACACCGTTAGGCGGAGAGCGGAAAGCGGTCTCCGGAAACTCTGAAAACATGGGCCGTGTCAATGACGCAGACCCCCCTCTTTGGAAGCGGGGCCGATGGAGGAGGACCGCGTGGTCTCGGCGCCCCAGGAACGGCGAGTGCCCAACCGCCTCGGTGAAGGCGAGCGTCTCAGGCAGGAGATCCTGGACACGGCGGCCCGGATCCTGGAGGAGTCCGGTAGCGAGGACGCCCTGTCGCTCCGCGGGATCGCCCGCGAGGTGGGGATCGCCGCCCCCAGCATCTACCTGCACTTCAAGAACAAGGCCGACCTGCTCTGGACGCTGCTCGCCGACGCCTACACGCGGCTCGCCGCGGCCATGGAGGCGGCGGGCCGCGCGGCGGAGGCCGAAGGGGCCGACCCCTGGGGGCAGCTGCTGGCCACCTCGGCGGCCTACCGCAGGTTCGCCGTGGACAACCCCGGCCGGTACCGGCTGATGTTCAACGTCGCGACCCAGGTGTCCGCGGAGCACCGGGTCGCCGACGTCGACCCGCTGGCCCGGCTGCTCGACATCTGGGTCGGCGTCATCGGCCGGTATCTGGAGGCGGTCTCGCCCGAGCGCCTGGAGGAGACGGAGACCCTCGGCGTCCTCGTGTGGACCGGGATGCACGGCCAGTACACCCTGTGGCACGCGCTGCCGCCGCACTACGCCGAGGCCAACGAGGCGGTGCTGGCGAAGTTCGAGCACGATCTCATGCGCGACCTGTTGCGGCCGGGCTGAGGCGGCCGCGGCGCGGGCGCGGAGCGGATACCCGTGCGGCCGAGGTCAATCGATAGTTGACTATCGATATGAGGTCGGGTTTCCTGCATGCGGTGCCGATAGCCGGATAACGGGCGCCCCCGTCCACGCACCAGGAGACGTGACGCCTTGACCCAGACCCTCGGACTCATCGGCAGCGGCATGATCGGCGCGACACGCGGACGAGGGACGGACGGGGTATGGGAACGGGAGATGACGACACGGTGACCTCCGGACACGGCGGCGGCGCGCGACCGGTCGACGGCGGACGGCCGGGCTCCGGCGCCCGCCCGGGTCTCCTGGGCGGCGCGTTCGCGATCATCGGCGGCCTCTGGCGCCCCCTCTACGGCTTCGCTCTCGCCGTGGCCGCGCTGGCCGCCTGCGGCGTTCTCGCGATCACGGCGCTCGGATTCGCCCTGGCCTGGCAGGCGTTCGACGTCTTCGAGGAGGCCGTGGAGGGAAACATCGAGAGGGAGGAGCCCGCTTTCTCCAACACGGGGGACTCCGATGTGGCGTTCTTCTGGGCCGGTGCCGTCGTCGTGCTCCTGCTGCTCCTGCTCGTGGCCGCCGTCCTGTCCCTCCTCGACGGCGCGCACGCCGTCGCCGTGCGCCACGCCCTCGACGGCCGCGGGGTCCCCGGAGCCGCCGTGCTGTGGCGGCACGCGCGCCCGTTCCTCCTCCGCATCGCCGCGACGCGGCTGCCGACCCTGCTGTGCGTCGCGGCGACCGCACTCGTGGGGATCATGCTCTTCGACGCGCTGGCGTCGGGCCTGATCCCCGGCATCGAGAGGCCGCGCTCTCCGTTCACCGGCTTCAGCGCACTGGACTGGGTGGCGGGCCTGGGCCTGCCGCTGCTCGCGGCCTGTGTCGGCCCCTTCCTGTTCGCCCGGTTCTCGCTGGCCGGCTCCGTGGTGGTGTTCGAGGACGTCCCGGCGCGAACGGCACTGCGCCGCTCCTGGCGGCTGACCCGCGGCTCTTCGGGGCGCGTGTTCGGGATCTGGCTGGTCATCACGGCAGCCGTCGCGCTCGTGTCCACCCTCCTCCGGTACGCGGCGGCCCCGCTCACCCACGTGGCGGAGCCGGCCATGATGCGCCTCAGCGACGGCAACGTCTTCACCACCGCGACGCTGGTCCACTACACGCCGCCCGCGGTGGCCTTCGCCCTGCTGCCCGCGGCCGTCATGGTGCCGGTATGCCTGGTGCTCTCCCTGCTCTACACGCGCCTGCGCACCCGGGAACGGGAACGCGCCGCCGACCGGGGGCCGGTAGCGGCCGGGCCGCCGGACTGAGCGGCCCGCGGCCCCGTCCGGGGCCGCGGCGGACCGGCGTCCCGCACCGTTGCCGTTCCGGTCGGCCCCTTCCGGGGCCGCACGCGGTGTCCGTTCCGCGGGGGCCGGCCTCACCGGCGCGGGATCCCGGCGGCCGGCCCGGCGGCGCCGCATGCTGGAGGCATGGACCTCGACGCCACCGCAGCCGACACCGCGCCCACCTACGACGACATCGAACAGGCGGTCGCCCCCTATCTGCCGTTGGACGCGGCGCGGACGCCCTTCGCGGTGTGGATGGAGCTGGAATGGGGCGACTACGCCGAGGAGGCCCCCGGGACCACCGTCGGCGAGGTGCTCTCCGCCGGACTACGCGACTGGCGCGGTTCGGGCACGCCGCGCGAGCTGCCGTCCTGAGCACGGCGGTGGGACGGGGTCCCCGCCGGTGCCCCGGGCGGCGCGCGCGCCGGACAGCACCGGGCCTCGGCGATCCCCGGCCGCCCACCGTGCGGAACGACCATGGGTGACCGGTTCCGGCATCGGCGATCGCGGTTCGCGGCGGGTGACCGCCGGACGGAGGCACCGGTGGCCCCGGCCACGCGGGTGCCGCTGATGCGGATGTACGCCACCGACGCCACGCTGCGCCTGGGCGTGTCGCACCCCCGGGCGGTGCTGCCCGAGCTGCTGGACTTCGTCGCCCGCACGGGCTTCGCCGCGGAGCGGGCCATCACGCTCACCGCCGACTGGGAGCAGGCCCCGACCGCCTACGCCGCCCGCTCCACCAAGGTCGTGCTCCGGCGCGCACCGCTCGCGGCGGTGGAAGCGGACGGCGACCAGCCCGGGCCGGCGCCCGCCCGCCCGGCCCGCACGTCCCGGGTGCCCGCGGCGCTCCCGTGCACCGGTGCCCCCCCGGGCGCGCTCCGTAGACTATGGCGGTCATCATGGCCGGAGGGGGTCGTACACGTGGCCGACAGCAGCCCCCGGGCACGGGAGCGGATCGTGGCCGGGGCGGCCGAGATGATCGGGCGGCGCGGCCTGAACGCCACCAGTATCCGCGAGACCGCCCGGCACGCCAGGGCGCCGCTCGGCTCCACCTACCACTACTTCCCCGGCGGCAAGGGCCAGCTGGCCGCGGAGGCCGTCCGCTACGCCGGCGGGGCCGTTGCGCGGAGCCTGCGCGCCGAGCTGCGGGCGGGTCCGGCCGCGGGGCTGCGCGCGTTCCTCGCCCTGTGGCGCGCGATGCTCGTCGGCGGCGATTTCCGGCTCGGCTGCCCCGTTCTGGCCGTGTCCGTCGAGGAGCCCCCGGACGGGGAGGTGCCGGCGGCGCTCGCGGCGGCCGCGGAGGCCTTCGGCGAGTGGGAGGACCTGCTGGCCGCCTCGCTGCGGGAGCACGGTACGGGAGCCGAACAGGCCGAACAGCTCGCGACGCTCGTCGTCGCCTCCGTCGAGGGGGCCGTGGTGATGTGCCGCGCCACGCGCAGCACGCGGCCCCTCGACCGGGTCGCCGAGCGGCTCTCGGCGCTGATCGGCGACGCGGTCGGGGGCTGAGCGGACCCGGGGCCGGCGCCCGCGGGCGTCACACGCCGGCGGGCGCGATGAGGGTGTCGGCGAGGCAGGAGACGAGGCGGTCGTTCTCGACGGTGTCGAGGACGTCGGCCGGCGGGACGTCGGGGATGCTCAGGCCGGCGGGCCGGCGTCGGCGGTTTCCGCCGGCGGATCCGCCGCCCGCGGGAACCCGGTCGCCGCCCTGAGCTGGGATGTCGTGGGGCGAAGTTCCCGAACGTCCACCTTCGGCACACATCGCAGCCATCCGGATTCCAGGGATTCGGCGCACCATCGTGGTGCCATGTCCCTGAGTGGATGGACGCGAAGCATGCCAACGACCGACCGGAACACATCCCTCAACCGCCGGGGCTTCCTCGCCCTGACCGGAATCAGTGCGGCGGCGTTCACCATGGGCACCGGTGTCCCCGCGCACTCCGCCCCCTCGCGCGGCCCCGTGCCCGCCGACCCCTACCGGCTCGGTGTGGCCTCCGGTGACCCCACCCACGACGGTGTCGTCCTGTGGACCCGGCTGGCCCCCGACCCCCTGGCCGAGGACGGCCACGGCGGGATGCCGCGCCGCGACCTCACCGTCGAGTACGAAGTGGCCACCGACGCCCGATTCCGCAGAGTCGCCGCGCGCGGCCGGGCCGTCGCCGTCCCCGAACTCGCCCATGCCGTGCATCCGCACGTCAAGGGGCTCGACCCCGGGCGCGAGTACTTCTACCGGTTCCGCGCGGGCGGCGAGATCAGCCCGGTCGGCCGTACCCGCACCGCCCCCGCTCCCGGCGCCGAGCCCGACCGCCTCTCCTTCGCCATGACCTCGTGCCAGGCGTGGTACCACGGCCACTACACCGCCTACCGCGACATCGCCGAACAGGACATCGACCTGGTGCTGTTCCTCGGCGACTACATCTACGAGTACGGCATCACCGCCGCCAACCTGCGCCGCCGGGGCGCCGGCGACCTCAGCGGGGCGCACGCCGCGGCCGTGGTCACCCTGGAGCAGTACCGGCTCCGCTACGCCCTCACCAAGTCCGACCCCCACCTCCAGGCCGCCCACGCACGCGCGCCCTGGCTGGTCACCACCGACGACCACGAGGTCGAGAACAACTACGCCGCCGACGCCTCGCAGTACGGCGCCACCCCCGAGGACTTCCAGCGGCGCCGCGCCGTCGCCTACCGCGCCTGGTACGAGAACCAGCCGCTGGGGGAGGGGTCGCTGCCCTCGGGCCCCGACATGCTGCTCTACCGCCGGGCGCCGTTCGGCCGCCTGGCCGAGTTCAACGTGCTCGACACCCGCCAGTACCGCCACGACGTCCCCTCCGACGGGGGCGTCCCCGGCGGCGAGCACACCGACCCCGCGCGCAGCATCCTGGGCGCGCGGCAGGAGGAGTGGCTCTACTCCGGGCTGCGCGACAGCTCCGCCACCTGGAACGTGCTCGCCCAGCAGGTCGTCATGGCCGAGATCGACCGCGACACCGGCGACGGCGTCACCTACAGCATGGACCAGTGGGACGGGTTCACCGCCAACCGCCGCCGCCTCTTCGACACGATCACCGGGCACGGCGTCGCCAACCCGCTCGTCGTCACCGGCGACATCCACCGCCACGCGGCGGCCGAGCTGAAGGCCGACTTCGCCGACCCCGACTCGCCCACCATCGGCACCGAGCTCATCACCACCTCCGTCGCCTCCGACGGGGACGGCTCCGACACCGACAACCTCGAACCCATCTGGCTGGGCAACCCCCACGTGCGGCTCTACAACGCCCGGCGCGGCTACGTGCGGGTGAGCCTGACCCCCACCGAGGCCACCTCGGAGTTCAAGGTCCTCGACCACATCGAGGCCGACGACGCCGGCACCGTCAGCACGGCGACCCG
This sequence comes from Nocardiopsis mangrovi, assembly GCF_042653925.1. Classification (NCBI taxonomy): domain Bacteria; kingdom Bacillati; phylum Actinomycetota; class Actinomycetes; order Streptosporangiales; family Nocardiopsidaceae; genus Nocardiopsis; species Nocardiopsis mangrovi. The sequence continues at coordinate 7,225 of NZ_JBHSFQ010000015.1, read as the reverse complement.
GTTCGTCACCGAGGCCGGCCGGCCCGGACTCAACCCCGTGAGCGGAGGAGACCAGTGAGCCCCACCCCCCGGCCCGTGACCGGCGTCGCCGCCGGCGGCCGCATCGGTGCCATCGACCTCACCTGGACGCACGCCGCCTGGGAGCCGCTGGTCGACCACTACGCCGTCCACGCCTCCACGACCCGCGACGTCGCCACCACCCACGACACCCTGATCGGCACCACCGTCTACAGCCGGCTCACCCACGACACCCTCGGCCCGGAGGCGCAGACGCGCTACTACCGGATCGTCACCGTCGACGCGTCGGGCCGGCGCAGCGCCCCGTCGGCCGTGGCCGGCGGCACCTCCACCGAATCGCTGGTGGTCGGCGGAACGCCGGTCGCCACGGTCGGCGAATTCGACTCCAAGAGTCTGGAACTGGCCCTCGCCCCCTCCGGCGGCCAGTCGGGGTTCCGCACCGCCTTCCCCGACGGCGTCGACTTCACCTACGGCAGCAGCGACCCCGCCGCCGACTGGTGCTACCTGCACCCCGGACCCGCCGACGGCTGGGGCGGCCGCCGGGAGCACACCTTCCGGCTCCGGTTCGACCTGGAGGAGGCACCCGGCGCCGACCTGGGCCTGGCGATCTGGCTCATCGACGCCCACGCGAGCCTGCCCGGCACCGCCGTCCTCGCGGTCAACGGCGCGCCCGCGGGCGAGGTCGCCTTCGAGCGCGGCGCCACCCGCGGCTCGCTCGAAGGCGACGCCACCGTTCCCGGCAGCGCGCTGCGGCCGTCGTTCGTCGAGCCCGTCCTCGACGCCGCGCTCTTCCGCTCCGGGCAGAACACGCTGGACATCACCAAGAGCGACGGGTCCTGGCACGCCTACGACGCCGTGGGGGTGTTCCGCCCCGCCTGACCCCGTCCGCGCACCGCGGCCGCGCCACCCGGGGACGGGTGACGCGGCCGCCGTCATCGCATACCGTGGTACTCGCACACACGCACACACGGACCGCCGACACGCCCGGGAGTGCGTGTCCGAGAACGGCGGTCGAAGGTGATCGATCCGCCCCTGACATGGGGCTTGCGGATGGACGGCCCGGAGACCGGACAACTGTCGAAGAGGTTCCACGACGCGCCGATGGGTGTCGTTGACGCTGCCCACCGACCGGCTTACCTTCATTGTCGAAGGCACCCGCGGCGCAACCCTTCGACCCCCCCTGTCAACCGCCGTGGGCCGAGGAGCCGGAGGTTCGGCGTGGCGGTTACTAGCGGCAAGCATCAGACCTCCGCTCTCACGCGATCAGCTATACGGCGAGCTGGAGAGCAGGGCCTGCTGTGCGAAGAGGACGTGGTGGCGCTGCCTATGGACGTCGGTTATCGCGGCCCCACGGCATGTGCGGCCGCCGGGATCACCTACCGCCAGCTCGACTACTGGGCCCGCACGGGCCTGGTGCGGCCGAGCGTCACACCTGACGACGGCGGCGGCGCGGCGCCGCTGTACAGCTTCCGCGACATCCTGGTGCTCAAGGTCGTCAAACGGCTGCTCGACACCGGGATCTCGCTCCAGCAGATCCGCACGGCGATCGAGCACCTCAGGTGCCGCGGGACCGCCGACCTCGCCCAGATCACCCTGATGAGCGACGGTGTCAGCGTCTACGAGTGCACCTCCCCCGGGGAGGTGGTCGACCTCCTCCAGGGCGGCCAGGGCGTATTCGGTATCGCGCTCGGCCGTGTCTGGCGCGAACTCGAAGGGTCGCTGAGCGACTACCCCGGCGAACGCCTGGCCGAGCCGCTGCCCGCCGACTCCCACCCGGCCGACGAGCTCGCCCGCCGCCGCCGCGAACGCAAGACCGGGTGACACAAGCCGCCCGTCCCGCCCTGAACGCCCCGAACGGGACACCGCATCCAGTACCGTCGAATGAGGACGCCGCGCACACGCGGCCGGAGACCCCACCCCGGCCACGTCCCGGCACGGCGGCCCGTGCACAATGCAGTGACCGATCAGTGAGAACCGGCCGCCGATACCACGCGGGAGAGACCCCTTGACGGGGCGCCGACGGGGCAATACTCCCCAGTAACCTCTCAGGCACCAGGGACCGCGTGGAGAAGGCCACTCTGGAACGGTGGGCGCGTCGCATCCGCGCCGCGACCGTGCGTGACAGAGGGGGAGACCAAGAGCAGCCGAGCGTATCGGCCCATGCGAGGAGGTCTCCATGCCGGAGCAGCCCAGACGTCCCGGAACCGAACCCGCGCGCAGGTTCGCCGACCGGCACATCGGGCCCGACCCGTCGGAGCTGGAGCGGATGCTGGCCACCGTGGGCTTCGGCTCCACGGCCGAGCTCATGACCGCGGCCCTGCCGGCGTCCATCCTCTCGGCACCGGGCGGCTCCGCCCCGCTGCGCCTGCCCGAGGCCGCCGACGAGACCGGGGCCCTCGCCGAACTGCGCGCGATGGCCGACCGCAACCAGGTCCTCACCTCGATGATCGGCCAGGGGTACTACGACACCGTCACCCCGCCGGTGATCCTGCGCAACATCCTGGAGAACCCCGCCTGGTACACGGCCTACACGCCCTACCAGCCCGAGATCTCCCAGGGGCGCCTCGAGGCGCTGCTGAACTTCCAGACGATGGTCGCCGACCTCACCGGCCTGCCGGTCGCCGGCGCCTCCCTGCTCGACGAGGCCACCGCCGCGGCCGAGGCGATGACGCTGGCCCGCCGCGCCTCGCGCGGGAAGGGGGCGGCGTTCATCGTCGACTCCGATGTCTTCCCGCAGACCCTGGCCGTGCTGCGCACCCGCGCCGAGCCGCTGGACATCGACATCGTGGTGGCCGACCTGTCCGCCGGACTGCCCGACGCCGACGCGTTCGGCGTCCTCGTGCAGTACCCCGCGGCCGGCGGGGCCGTCCGCGACCCGCGCGCCGTCATCGGGGCCGCGCACGAGCGGGGCGCGCTGGCCGTGGTCGCCGCCGACATCCTCGCCCTCACGCTGCTGCGCAGCCCGGGCGACCTCGGCGCCGACATCGCCGTCGGCTCCACCCAGCGCTTCGGCGTGCCCATGGGGTTCGGCGGCCCGCACGCCGGCTACATGTCGGTGCGCGAGGGGCTCCAGCGCCAGCTCCCGGGCCGCCTGGTGGGCGTGTCCGTGGACAGCGAGGGCAGGCCCGCCTACCGGCTCGCCCTCCAGACCCGGGAACAGCACATCCGCCGGGAGAAGGCCACCAGCAACATCTGCACCGCCCAGGTGCTGCTGGCGGTCATGGCCGGGATGTACGCCGTCTACCACGGGCCGTACGGCCTGCGCGCGATCGCCGAGCGGGTCCACGGGCACGCCGCGGAGCTGGCCGACGGCCTGCGCGCCCGCGGCCTGGAGGTGCTGCACGACGAGTTCTTCGACACGCTGCGCGTGCGGGTGCGCGGCCGGGCGGCGTCCGTCGTGGGCGCCGCGCGCCGCCGCGGGGTCAACCTGCTGCGGGTGGACGACGACACCGTCGGCGTCTCCTGCGACGAGGCCACCACCCCGGCGCACATCGGCCTGGTGCTCGCCGCGTTCGGCGGCACCGAGGGCGCGACCCGCCCGGCGGCGGCCGAGCGCGGCGCCACGCTGCCCGACGCGCTGCGCCGCGATGTGGACTACCTCGACCACCCCGTGTTCACCACGCACCGCAGCGAGACCTCGCTGCTGCGCTACACGCGCCGCCTCGCCGACAAGGACCTCGCGCTGGACCGGTCCATGATCCCGCTGGGCTCGTGCACCATGAAGCTGAACGCCGCGGCCGAGATGGAGTCCATCACCTGGCCCGAGTTCGCGCGGCTGCACCCGCTGGCGCCGCTGGACCAGGCGGCGGGCACCGTGGCGCTGGTACGCGACCTGGAGAAGTGGCTCGCCGAGGTCACCGGCTACGACGCGGTGTCGCTCCAGCCCAACGCCGGGTCGCAGGGCGAACTGGCCGGGCTGCTCGCCATCCGCGGCTACCACCGCGGGCGCGGCGACACCGGCCGCGACGTCTGCCTGATCCCCAGCTCCGCGCACGGCACCAACGCCGCCAGCGCGGTCATGGCGGGGATGCGGGTCGCCGTCGTGGCCTGCGACGAGGGCGGCAACATCGACGTGGCCGACCTGCGCGCCAAGATCGCCGGGCACGAGGGCGCGATCGCGGCGATCATGGTGACCTACCCCTCCACCCACGGGGTCTATGAGGACACCATCACCGAGGTCTGCCGGCTGGTGCACGAGGCCGGCGGCCAGGTCTACGTCGACGGCGCCAACCTCAACGCTCTGCTGGGCTGGGCCAAGCCGGGGGAGTTCGGCGCCGACGTCAGCCACCTCAACCTGCACAAGACCTTCTGCATCCCGCACGGCGGCGGCGGTCCCGGGGTGGGCCCCGTGGCGGTGCGGTCGCACCTGGCCGGGTTCCTGCCCAACCACCCCGGCCAGCCCGACGCCGGGCCCTACACCGGCGTGGGACCGGTCTCGGCGGCCCCGTTCGGCTCGGCGGGCATCCTGCCGATCTCCTGGGCCTACATCCGGATGATGGGCGGCGACGGCCTGCGCGCGGCCACCGAGGCCGCCGTGCTGGTGGCCAACTACGTCGCCAAGCGGCTGGAGCCGCACTACCCGGTGCTCTACACCGGCGAGGGCGGCCTGGTCGCCCACGAGTGCATCATCGACCTGCGGGCGCTGACCAAGAAGACCGGCATCACCAACGAGGACGTCGCCAAGCGGCTCATCGACTACGGGTTCCACGCCCCGACCATGTCGTTCCCCGTCGCGGGCACGCTCATGGTGGAGCCGACCGAGAGTGAGAACCTGGCGGAGCTGGACCGGTTCATCGAGGCGATGATCGCCATCCGCGGGGAGATCGACCGGGTCGCCGAGGGCGGCTACGACCGCGAGGACAACCCGCTGAAGAACGCCCCGCACACCGCCGAGGCGCTCACCGCCGACGACTGGAAGCGCGCCTACCCGCGCAGCGAGGGCGGCTACCCGCTGCCGGAGCTGCGGCAGCACAAGTACTGGGCGCCGGTGGCGCGCATCGACCAGGCCTACGGCGACCGCAACCTCGTCTGCGCCTGCCCGCCGCCCGAGGCGTTCGAGGTCTGAGGCCCGGCCCCCGCGCCGGTTCCCGCCCACCCGGGGACCGGCGCGGGGGAAAGCGATACCGGACGACTCGGTGCACTCGATATGATTCCGCCGGAAATCACCCGCTGAGAATCGAGCGCACGATGATCGTCTGGCGCGGCTGGGGCATCCTGGTCCTGCTCATCGCGGCCGTGCTGGGCGGCCCCGCGACGCTCCTGGCCGAAGTCCTGCTCGGTCCCGAGCTGATGAACTTCGGTACGGCCGGCGGGCTGGCCGTGGCGGGTGTGGTGGTCTTCTTCGCGGGCAGCCGGCTCAACGCGCCGCACCCCGGCTACGACCCGCGGACGGGAGCGCCGGTCATGGCCGGCGGCGGCCACACGTTCTTCTTCGTCCCCATGCAGTACTGGGGGTTCGTCCTGCTCGCCGCCAGCCTGGTCACCACGGTCGTCACCCTGCTGGGCGCCTGACGCCACGCGCCCGCTCCGGACGATCGCGGACACCCGGGCGGGGGACATCTGGGGAAGGGCCCGGAGGCGCTACCCTCCCAGGGAGAAAACCGCGTCGGCCGCCGCCATGGGCGACCGCCGGGTGACCGCCCCCGTTGTGGAAAGTGGCCTGTATGACCGCGACGTCCGGAACCTCCACCTTCGACGCCGCAGGGGACGAATCCGCGTTCGCCGACCTGTGCGACCAGGCGCGGGACCTTGCCGAAGCCGGCCACTCCAAGCGCGCGGCACGGGTCTACGAACAGGTGCTGGACGGCGGCTCGCGGCAGTACCGCGCGCTGGCCGCGCTCGGCCTGGCCGTGGTCCGCCACGACCTCGGCGAGATCCGCGCCTCGCGCGCCGCCGCGCAGACCGCCATCGACACCGGCCACGCGGAGTTCGCGCCGCGCGCCGCCTACCACCTGGCGCTGTCCTACGAGGGCGAAGGGCTGCTGGACGAGGCGGCATCGGCCTGGGGCAGAGTGCTCGGCTCGGGGAACGAGCGCTACGCGCCCGCCGCCGAATACGGGCTGGCCCGGATCGCCGAGTCGCGCGGGGACACCGCCGCCGCGGACACCCACTGGGAGAACGCCCTGGCGGGCGACGACCCCGGCACCGTCCCCGAGGCGGCCCGCGACTTCGCCGAACGCCTGCTGGCGCGGGGCCGCGCCGAGGACGCCGCCCGCGTGGTCGAACGCGGCCTGGCCGTCGGCGAGCACCCGGGGCTGCGGCTGCTGCTCGGCGCCGTCCACGTCGAGCGCGCGATCGAGGCGTTCGCCGCGGTCGCCGAAGGGCCCGCCGCCGGGGCCGGCGCGCCGGGGCCGCCCGCCGATCCGGCGACCGCGGCCACCGCCGTCGAACTCCTCGCCCGGCTGCTCGCCGTCCGGGGGGACGCGGACGCGGCCGAACGCGTCTGGGAGCAGGGGCTGCTGCACAGCGGCGAAGCCGTGGCCGAGGAGGTCCGGGGCCGCCTGCGCCGCGGGTTCCTGGCCCCCGGGTCCGAGGACGGCGACACCGAAGCCGCGGGCGCCGGAGAGGCCGCGTGGTGGGACCCCTTCGTCGAGGCCGCCGTCGCCCAGGACAGCGCGCCCATGCTCACCGGCGAGCTGTTCCTCGCGCTCAACCGGATGTACAGCGGGCTGGCGGTCGCGCTCGCGGGCAACGAGTCGCACGCGGCGGCCCTGCGCCGCACCGTTGAGGAGGCGGTGCGCACCCCCAGCGACTACGTGTGGGGCCGTTCCCTGCACGACGACTTCCGCGAACGCCTGCGCCTCGCCGCCGGATCCGACGCCGACATCCTCCCCGCGGACTGGCCCGACGCGGGCTAGATCGTTGATGGGGGTTGGTGTGTGCTGCTCAGTGGTCGTAGGCCACGAGCGAGCGCTTGACGGGTGCGTCGATGAGCCAGTTGTGCCAGATCGCGGCGTTGAGGGCGAGGATGCGCTGGCAGGTGCGCGCCCAGAGTCCTTCCTGGGTGCGTGCGGCGTGGCGTTCCAGGCCGAGCTGGTTCTTCAGCGTCCAGATGACCGCCTCGATGCGCTGGCGCAGCCAGCCCGGGAAGGCGCCGGAGCCGTCCTCGTCGCGGCGGGCCGGGCGGATGAGCACGTGGCCCAGGGCAGCCGCGGCCCTCTCGATCCCGGCCCCGGCGAACCCCTTGTCGCACACGATGGGGCAGGGC